>JAJCZO010000223.1 GCA_029262355.1 Deltaproteobacteria bacterium | reverse complement strand
GCACGTCCCAGGTGAGACCGAGGTCGCGAAGGACGTCTTGCCGAAAGTTCTCGACCACGACGTCGGCGCGCTCGACGAGCCGCAGGAACAGCTCTCGGCCGCGATCGCTCTTCAAGTCGAGCGTCACGCCGCGCTTGTCGGCGTTGAGCATGAGGAACGAGTAGCTTCCGCCCGGCGGTGAGGTCTCGTGACGTCGAAGGATCTCTCCGCCCGGAGGCTCGACCTTGATGACATCTGCACCCTGCGCGGCCAGCAGCAGTCCGCAATACGGGCCATTGTAGACCTGGCCGAGTTCGAGAACTCGGAGGTCGGAGAGCGGGCGCGCGTTCATGCGGGGTTGACCTCCACGCGTCGCACGCGAAGCACCGCAGCCTCAGCTTCGCGCGCGTGAGGCGAAGATGCGTTGGCGGCGACCGGAGTGTGCGAGCGCGCGGAACAGAAAGCCGCGGAACAGCATTGCCCAGACGAGCAGCGCACTTGCGAGTGCGGTGGCCACGATCGACAGCAGGGGACCGTCCAAGGGGAGCCAGGCCGCACTCGCACCGAGCACCAGTTGGAGCGCGTTCTGGATGTCGAGTTCCGCCATGACCCGGAAGCCCACCCGGATGTCGATCAGGAAGAAGGGCGTCATCATGATTGCGACCGGTACCAGCCATTCGACCAGGTTGTCTCGCGTAAACTGGAGCGCGTCTTCCAGGAGCGCCATGCCGTCGTTCGTGCCTTGATAGATCAGTTCGGGGATCGGGTTGAATGCGATGAAGATGCCGGTGTTCACCGCGATCATCAGCCAGAGCATGTTCGGGTTCGCCGAGACGATCATCCCCAGCAGCAGCCGGACGATCCAGAACATGAAGAACACCGTAATCAGACGGCTGAAGAACCGACCGAATGTCTGGCCGATCTCAGTGAAGCGGATGTGACCATGCGAGACCGCCTCGCCGACGACGGTGAGGAACGAGGACGCGCAGGCGGCCGTCGCGAGGAACATGAGAAATCCCCCGGCGAATCCGAGATTCATGGCGAGTCCCCCGACCAGCTGGAGGAGGAGCGTATAGGCCGGCACGAGGCCGATGATCCATAGGTTCTTGCCGAGAGCCTTTGTGCTCTCCCGGAGCGCGTCGGCGTAGATCTGGAGGGTCGTTCGTACGATGAGGCTGAGATTGCTCATGCGCGCGAAAGCGCCCGCGTGAGGTCGCGCGTGAGGTTCTTCTGGTGGGACTCGAGGGTGCCGCCGCCGATCTCGAGGAGCTTTGCGTCGCGTAGCAGGCGCTCCACCGTGAACTCGGTGCAGTAGCCCCAGCCGCCCAGCACCTGCATCGCGTTGTCGGCGATTTCTTTGCCGACCGGGGCAGCGAACAACTTTGCGGCGTCGGTGCCGATGCGGTTGCGGCTTTCCGCTCCGACCGTTTGCGCCACGCGATAGACGAGAGTTCGTGCCGCTTCGGCCTTGGCGAATGAGTCGGCGATGTAGCGCTGGATCTGTCCGAACTCTGCGATCGGCTTCCCGAAGGCTTCGCGGTCCACGCTGTAGCGCGCCATCACCGCGAGGCAGCGATCTGCGATTCCGACACTCATCGCCGCCAGGCAGATCCGCTCGATCTCGAGATTCCTCATCATGTGTGTCATGCCGCCGCCTTCGGCGCCGAGCAGGTTCTCGGCGGGGACGATGCACTGGTCGAAGATCAGCTCGGCCATCGGCGATGCCCGCATGCCCATCTTCTCGATCGGCACCCCGACATCGAATCCCGGTCGGTCCTTTTCGACCACGAAGGCCGTGATGCGATCGTCAACCTTGGCGTACACGAGGAAACAGCTCGCGTCGGGCGCGTTCGTGATGAACGTCTTGCGGCCGTCCAGAACGTAGTCGTCGCCGCGGCGAACGGCGGTGGTCTTCATGGCGAGGACATCGGTTCCGGCACCGGGCTCGGTCATGCCCATTGCGCCGATCTGTTTGCCACTCAGGACGTCAGGCAGGAAACGCGAGCGCTGCTCGGTGTTGGCCGAGTGATAGAAGTTGTTCACGAACAGGATCGCGTGGGCGAGAAGCGCGAGGGTGAAACCAGGGTCGCTCTTCGCCAGCTCGTGGTGGGCGATCACCGCCGCCGTTGCGTCTAACCCG
The DNA here is from genome assembly GCA_029262355.1 of Deltaproteobacteria bacterium. Classification (GTDB taxonomy): domain Bacteria; phylum Desulfobacterota; class Binatia; order UBA12015; family UBA12015; genus VGTG01. The sequence goes on along the minus strand of JAJCZO010000223.1, from coordinate 30,773 downwards.
GCCCCACCGGCCTCGGCCGGGATGGTGATCCCCAGGAGTCCGAGCTCCCCGGCGCGACGCATCAGGGCGACGTTCATCGTCGCGTCGTGGTCGTGGGCTCCCGCCTGGGGCTCGACCTCGTTCGCCGTGAACTCGCGCGCCAGGTCGCGCAGCATTTGGTGTTCTTCGCTCGGCAGCTCGGGCTCGAGCTGTCCGGGCAGGGGTTGGATTGGCGAGTCGGGGGCAGCCATGAGCGGAGATCGTCGCCCTTTTTGGGGGCTTTCGCCAGTGTCAGCGGCGCTTCTTTCGCCTAAAATGGGGGTCATGGACTGGACCCAGATTCCCGAGAGCGAGAACCTGACCGAGCTGGCCACCCTCGTCGGACAGGCCGAATTCGTACTCGACTTCACGGAGGCGGTGCGGGGCTGCTTCCTCCTCAGCGTGTTCGAGGATGCGCTCTCCACCGACTCCTCGACACGCTACTTCGCCCGAGCGATCGACAAGGACGACGACGCCGTTCAAGCGTTGGCCAACGGTGCGACCCCCGAGGAGGCCGCGACGCTCTGTATTCGCGAGGCCGGTACCTCGTTGCGACGTGCGCGCGGCCGTTAGCGCACTTCATGTCGACCTCGGTAGGACGCCCCGTCGCCGCACCGCCAACGAGCGCACGTGGACGCCGGGCTTGCACTCGAGCCTCGGTGTATGAGCCACGAAGGCACAGCAGCTGGCCAGAGAGGAGATCTCCGTGAAAGCGATCGTGATGGACGGCCCGGGCGACCCGGGAGTGCTTCGGTGGGGGCAGGTGCCCGATCCGAGGCCGGGCCCAGAAGACGTTCTCATCCGGGTGAGGGCCACGGCGGTCAATCGAGCCGACGTGAACCAGAGGATGGGGTTCTACCCGCCTCCTCCCGGTGTCTCGGACGTCCTGGGCCTCGAGTGCTCCGGTGAGGTGATCGAGAAGGGCGCCGCCGTACCCGCGGGGCTCCAGATCGGTGATCGCGTGATGGCCCTGCTCGCCGGTGGTGGGTACGCCGAGCAGGTGGTCGCGCACCATGGCTCGGTGATGGCCGTTCCGGAAGGACTCGACCTGGTGCGCGCGGCAGGGCTTCCGGAGGTCTGCCTCACCGTCTTCCTGAACGTCTTTCAGCTCGCAGACTTCCCCCGCGGAGGAGGGCTCCTGGTGCACGGGGGGGGGAGCGGAATCGGCACGGCTTCGATGCAGTTGGTTCGTGAGGCCGGCGGTCGCTGCTACGTGACCGCCGGTAGTGACGAGAAGTGCGCGCGGTGTCTGGAGCTCGGCGCGACTGCGGCGATCAACTACAAGACCGAGAAGTTCGCCGAGCGAATCGCCACGCTCACCGAGGGGGTGGGTGTCGACGTGGTGCTCGACTCGATCGGAGGCCCCTACCTCGAACCGAACCTGGCATCGTTGGCGATCGGTGGCCGGCTCGTCGTGATCGGGATCACCGGCGGGGCGCAGGGGACTCTCGACTGCGGGGCGCTCTTGCTTCGCCGTCTGCGGGTGATCGGCTCTACCCTTCGGGCGCGTCCCGCCGGCGAGAAGGCCGCGATCGTTCGTGGCTTCCTCGAGCGCTTCGGCCCGGCGATCGAAGCGGGGCGGATCGCGCCCGTGGTCGATCAGGTGCTTCCTCTTCGCGAAGCGGCACAGGCTCATCGTGTCCTCGAAGCGGGCGCCCACGTCGGCAAGGTTCTTCTGGAGGTCTGAGCGCGGATGCACGGGCTTTCGGAGGCGCTCGCGGTGGCCGCGAAGCGTGGGGCACGCTGGGCACGGATCGTCGAGGTGGATCGCACCACCGATGTCGCAACCCTCGACCGAGCAGCCACCAGTGTGGCGGCGGAGCTCGCGCGAGTCGGTTGCGCCGAGGGCGCCCGCGTAGGTCTGGTCGTCCGCAACACAGCGGCGCACATTGCTGGGCTCTTCGGCATCTGGCGGGCCGGAGCCGTTGCCGTGCCTCTCAATCCGAAGCTGGTCGATGCCGAGGTCGACGCCCTTCTCACCCAGGCCGGTGCGACGGCTCGTCTCGAGATCGACGGCGCGAGCCGTGCTGCGCGAGCGCTGGGGACCGCGAGCGAGGCGCTCGGCGGTGACGACGCAGGTCCGAGCTCGGACGCGGTTCTTGCCTACACCTCCGGAACGACGGGACATCCCAAGGGCGTTCAGTTGACGCACGGGAACATGATCGCCGCCGCGCAGGCCGTAGCCCGCACGCGGCGCGACACTGCGGCGTCGGTGGCGGTCGTCGTGAGTCCGTTGTCCCACAATCCGGTCTTCGTTTCGCACTACGTGGCGCGATTGATCACGGGCGGCACGATCTTGCTGGGCGGCTTCGAGCCGGAACGGGTTGCGCGCGTGATCCGAGACAACGGCGTTACGGACTTGCCGTTGGTGCCGGCCATGATCGGGCCCCTGCTCGATTCTGATCTCGTCCCGGCGCCGAGTCTGGCGAAGGTCACGGTGGGGAGCGCGGTAACGCCGATGGAGGTGAAGCAAACGCTGGCGGAGCGGTTCGTCGGCGCGGAGATCCTGGAAGCCTATGGCCTGACCGAGAGCACCGACGGCTTGACCATGACGACCGGGCAGGAGGCACTCGAGTACGAGGGCACGGTGGGACGTCCGCACAGGTCCTGTGAGCTCGCGGTTCGAGGCGTGGACGATGTCTTCCTCGGTGCGGACGAGACGGGAGAGATCGTTGCGCGCGGACCGATGGTGATGCGCGGCTATCGAGACGACCCGGAGGCGACCGCGAAGGCGCTTCGCGATGGCTGGCTTCACACCGGCGACCTCGGTCGGCTCGATGCGAACGGCTTCCTCTACATCACCGGTCGGCTGAAGGAGGTCATCATCTCTGGCGGCGAGAACGTGAGTCCCGACGAGGTGGAGCTCGTGCTCAGGCGCCATCCGAGCGTCGCCGAAGCCGTCGTCTTTGGTACGCCGCACGGCCGATGGGGCGAGCAGGTGACGGCGGCGGTGATCGCCAGCGAGGACGTTACTCTCGAGGAGCTTCGAGCATTCGCGCGACCCCATCTAGCCGCGTTCAAATTGCCGCATGCCGTCGTACGGGTCGCGGATTTTCCGCGCACGGCGGCAGGCAAGGTTCGTCGCGCGGAGCTTCGTTCGCGCTATGCCCTCGCTACGAAGTGAGTGGGCTCCGACCGCGCCAGTGATCGGTACGCTTGCCGGTGTGGCGAGGCCCCGAGCCGGCTACAGGGCCGCTCAATCGTGGGCGATGCGGCCCTAGATCCGCGACCAGGGGGCGTACCTCGATCGCTCTACATGCCGGGGCGTTCGCGCGGATTCATCCCTCGTGATCAAATTCGCGCTCGGTTCGTAGGTGGACCACCGCGTTCGCGTCACCCACCTGGATCGTCAGTTTGGCCACCTCGCGTACGAGGCCGACGCCGGGCGAGCGGTACTCGGTTCCGCGCAGCGCCAGGCGCAGCGTCGGAGCGCTCCCGTCGTCTGCGAGATCGCCGACGCTCGCAAGCTGACTCTCCCCCCGCACATCGAACGCCAGGGCCGACAGGGCACGGTCGCCGACGATGATCTCCTCGCGCGCGCGCGGTGTTCGTTCGCTCGTACCCTCGAATGTGATCGACCGGGCCTGCTGAACGCCGTCGATCTCGAGGAGGACCTCGACCGTTCGGACGAACCGGGTTTCGAGCGCTTCGCCAGCGATGACCGGGGTCTGGACCAGAACCGCCGGCGGGCGCACGTCGGCCCATAGGAAGCCGTCCGGCTGCTCGACCGCGACCGCTTCGAGCCTGACCTGGTCGCCGACTTCCCGAGCGCGAATGCGTCGGGGCCTGCCACCGTCCGGCGCGCTCTCGAGGATGAACTCACCGTCCGGTCCTTCGCTCAATACGCGCGTCGTGAACAGGGACCAGATGGTGTCGTCTCCACTGCGGGCGCTCACGAGGAAGCGACTCGTGCGGCCGATCTCATGCGGCAGGAGCTCTCCGGGCGGCCCGTCGAACAGGACCGCGTGCGACCCGACGTCTCGGCTCTCCGAGCCGCCGCAGCTCGATAGGACGGCACCGAGAATCGCCATCGCGCCGACTCCTCCCGCCAACCCACGTTTCATCTCTCGCCTCTCGTTCATGGCCATCCTCCCCGTGATGGGCGTATGGCCGAGGCAGGGAGGCGGGAAGCGATCGCTTCGAATCGATGGCGGGGGATACAAACGAAAGCGGCGGTCGCCCGTAAGGCGACCGCCGCGATCGTACGCCGCAGGTCGGAAATGCCCGCCCGCAGACCATCATGGAGCGAGGAAGACCAGCGTCTAGAGCGCCTCGTCGCCGCGTTCGCCCGTGCGGATCCGGACGACCTCGTCGACGGGGAGGACGAAGATCTTGCCGTCCCCGATTCGTCCGGTCTTCGCGGCCTTCTCGATCGTTTCGACGACCTGGGCAACGTTGTCGTCGGAGACGATGATCTCGAGCTTCACCTTTGGCAGGAAGTCGACGACGTACTCCGCTCCTCGGTAGAGCTCGGTGTGCCCCTTCTGGCGACCGAAGCCCTTGACCTCGCTGACCGTGAGGCCGGACGACCCGACCGCGCTGAGGCTCTCCTTCACCTCGTCGAGCTTGAACGGTTTGATGATGGCTTCCACTTTTTTCATTGTGCTGTTCCTTTCAGTCGATCGAGCCGTATGCGCGCTCGCTGTGCTCGGTGAGATCGAGGCCCTGGATCTCACCTTCGTCAGTGACCCGAAGGCCGACCAGCATGTCGGTGAGCTTGAGCAGAACGATGGCGCCGATGAAGCAGAAGACCATCGTGGCGAGGACACCTTCAACTTGGATCCAGAGCTGGCCGGGGTTCCCGTAGAGCAGGCCGTCGGTGCCGCCGTACGCCGCGTCGGCAAAGACGCCGGTCGCGAGCGCGCCCCACGTTCCGCCGACGCCGTGGATGCCCACGACGTCGAGGGCGTCATCCGCACCGAGCATCTCCTTGAGGCGGATGCCGAAGAAGCAGAGGAGGCCGCCGCCGGCGCCGATGGCGATGGCCGACATCGGGCTGACGAAACCTGCAGCGGGCGTGATCGCGACGAGACCGGCGACCGCGCCGGAGGCCGCGCCAAGCACCGTCGGCTTGCCACGGGTGGCCCACTCGACGAAGACCCACGTAAGCGTTGCAGCTGCGGCTGCGGTGTTCGTGGTGACGAACGCGATCGACGCGGAACCGTTCGCTCCGAGTGCGCTACCGGCGTTGAAGCCGAACCACCCGACCCAAAGCAGGCCAGCGCCGGCGACGGTGAACGGCAGGTTGTGTGGAGGAAGAGGCTCCTGGCCGTAGCCGATGCGCTTTCCGATGAGGAGCGCGGCCGCCAGAGCCGAGACGCCGGAGCTGATGTGGACGACGGTACCGCCCGCGAAGTCGAGCGCACCGCGCTCGCCGAGCCAGCCGCCGCCCCAGACCCAGTGGCACAGAGGTGAGTAGATCAGGATCGACCACAGCACGGTGAAGATCAGAAACGCGCTGAACTTCATGCGCTCCGCGAATGCACCTACGATCAGTGCGGGTGTGATGATCGCGAAGGTTCCCTGGAACATCATGAAGAGCAGCGGCGGAATGGTCTCGCCCTCGCCGGGCTCGACGCCGACGCCGGCCAGCCCGATCATGCTCAAGTCGCCGATGAGTGCATTGCCTGGGCCGAACGCAAGCGTGTATCCGATGACGACCCACACGATGCTGACCGTCGCCATGCACATGATGCATTGCATGAGCACGCTGAGGACGTTGTTGCGCCGCACGAGCCCGCCGTAGAACAGTGCGAGCCCTGGCGCGGTCATCATGATCACCAGTGCCGTGGAGGTGAGAATCCACGCCGTGTCTCCTGTGTCGATCGCGGGAGAATCCTGTGCCCAGGCCGCGGTGTGGGACGCGAGGACGGCGAGTGGCGTCAGGATGGCAGCATAGACTGCCCGCGCAACGTGCGCGGTCATTGGTGAGGTTCTCTTCATCGTATCGGGCTCCTCTCGAGCGGCTAGGTCGTCCTGAACCTCTGTTGGGCACATGCAATGTGGGTGCCGGCTCAAAAGGCACTCGGGGCAACAGGATGCCCTTCCGGTGATCATTGGAGTTGCCCAAATGGTGAGCACTGCCTACGAGATAGGCACTCGGGTCTCAGCCGTCGGCGCGCGAACCGAGTCGCGGTTCGGTGCCCGCCCAGAGGCGAGCGAAGTTGTTGCGGTGCCTACCGACGATCAACAGCGCCATCACGACCATTGCGCCCGTTTCGGCCTGTGGGTAGCCCAGCCAGACAGCACCGATGGGCGCCGCGACCGCCGCGATGACCGACGCGACGGAGACGATTCGCGCAGCCGCGAGCACGACGCCGAACGCCACCACGGCCACGATGGCGGCCGCGGGCGCCAGAGCGCCCAGAGCTCCGAGCGTAGTGGCCACACCCTTGCCGCCGCGAAAGCTCAGGAAGATGGAAAAGATGTGGCCGCACACCGCAGAGACCGCGGCGACGATGCGAGCATCCAGCCCGAGGTGGGGCTCTGGGTGACCAATCCACTCGAGGCCTTCGACGACAAGCACGGGCGCGGCCCCCTTGGCCATGTCGATCGCGAGAGTGGCCACCCCAGCGGATCGACCGACGGAGCGCGCGACGTTCGTCGCGCCGATGTTACCGCTCCCTTCCTCGCGGACGTCGACCCGGTACAGCAGGCCCAGTAGGTATCCGCTGGGAATGGACCCGAGCAGGTAGGCTCCCAAGCCAACCGCTGCGAGCTCGGCCGTCATAACCGGAAGCGCGAGTCCTTTCGGCTGGTTCGTCTCTGCAGGCTACGCCCGGCCACGAAGCCTAGAACCAGGGTCGCCAGCGCGACGGTGAGCAGGGTGAGGGGCTCGTCCAGCCGCGGCACCGGAGTTTCCGCTCGGGCGGACAGCCGCTCCAGCATCGTGGTCAAGCGTTCGAGTCGCCGGTCGAGGCGATCATGCTCCTCCGTCGCCCAGCGGGGAGCGTCGGCGCCGTCGGTGAGGCGATCGAGTTGGAGCCAGAGGGCCCCGAGGTCGTCTCGCAGTGCCAAGACTTCTTCTTGCAGCTCCGGGGTCGGCTGGGGCTCCGGGAGGGCTGCTGCGCCGGAGATCGCGGGGGCCGGGGGTTCTAGGCCGAGAGCAGCGAGCGGGCTTCCCCACAGGAGGAGCACCGTCAAGAGGCCAGCGAGCGCGCGCGAATGAGCCAACGGGGGCGCGATATACCACCCCCAGGTCTGCCAAGCCATCGGTTGCGCGGCTCCCTGTCGATGCCGGCCGTGACTCCCCCCGCACGCGAGGGAAGGAGTCGGGGTGACAGGATTTGAACCTGCGGCCCCTGCGTCCCGAACGCAGTGCTCTACCAGTCTGAGCTACACCCCGGAGAACCGGAAAACGCCTGATTTCGCGCGGTTCGCGCGAGGATCGGAAGCTAGCACAGCCCTTGGGGCGCGCAAGACAGCCACCACCGTCACCGCCCGCAGCGCTGGACTGGACTCCGCGCAAGGCGCACCGTTTCGTGAATTGGGAGACGCCCTACCAGTGAAGCGCCTGACCGTGAGATGTCCACACACATGACGATCGATGATGCGGTGCGGTCCGTGTCCGCACGTCGCGCGCCTTCGGTCGCCGACGGGCAGCTGCGCCTCGCGCGCGCACTGGCCCGGCTTGCGGAAAGCCCGGCACTCGCCGAAGGCGACCGGGCGGCCTTCCTCGTGGAGATGACCGAGCTCGTCGCCGACATTCTCGACGTCGAGCGCGTGGGTATCTGGTGCTTCGACGATACGGGCGAGCGCCTCACCTGCGAGCGCCTCTGGGAACGCAACGAGCAGCGCGCCACCAGCGGTGCCGAGTATCGTTCGGTCGATTGTCCGTCGTACTTCGCTGCGGTGCGATCGGGTCGAGCGCTCGTCATCTCCGATCTCGCGGCCGATGAGATCTTCCAACTCGACCGCCCCGATCTTGAGGGGGTCCGGGCGCTTTTGGACATTCCCATCCGATTGCATGGCCAGCTGGTCGGGGTGGTTTGTCACGAGCAGCTGGGTGCGCCACGGGAGTGGACGCGGGAGGAGGAGCAGTTCGCCCGCTCGGCGTCGGACCTGCTGACACTGGTTCTCGAGGCCGAGGGGCGTGTGAGCGCGGAGTCGTCGCTTCGTGAGTCCGAGGAGCGCTATCGCGAGCTCGTCGAGACCATGGACGACGTCCTCTACGTCGTCGAGCTCGACGGCCGCGTCACCTCGCTCAACAGTGCGTTTGAGCGCCAACTTGGCTGGAAGCGGGAAGATTGGCTAGGCAAGCACTTCGCGGCGTTCGTCCATCCCGACGATCTGCCGACTGCCGTCGAGGTGCAGGCGCGGGTGTTCTCGGGCGAGTCGCCGGTCGCGCTCGAGCTGCGGTTCCGGGAAAGCTCCGGTGGGTGGAAGGTCGGTGAGCTGCGCGTGCGGCCGCGGCGGACGAACGGCAAGATCACCGGCGTGATCGGGGTAGGGCGCGACATTACGGCCCGGAGTCGCTCGGAACGACACAACCGTGTGCTGCTCGGCGTCGCGAAGGACGTAGCAGGAAATCTCGAGCTCGAGATCCTCTTCGAACGCGCGCTGCAACCGATCGCGGATGCTCTTCATTGCGAAGGCGCGATCGTCTTTCGTCAAGATCCGGATATCGAAGAGAGCCGAGTGATCGCCGACATGGGCTTCTCCCCGGAGCAGTCGGAGTACCTGGGCGGCCTCCGGTTTCGGCGCGGCTTCCCGTTCGCGGGGGGCCTCGTGCGTGGTGAGACCGTCGTCGTCCGGAGGCGCGAAGAGGCGCCGCCAGAGTTCGTCGGCGGGGTGTTGGCGCCGCTCGCCGTAAGTTCACTCGTGGTCGCGCCGTTGTACGCGAGTGGCCAATTCTACGGAGGTGTTGCCGCTTGGAGCAGGCGCTGTGATGCATTCGATCTCCCGGGCATCGAACTTGTCGAAGCGATCGCCCGCCTGCTGACGAGCGCGGTTGGAGCCGCCGAGATCAACCGGCTGAAGCAAGAGGAGGGGCGCCTGGAGGCCGCTCAGGCTCGGATCGCCGAGGACATGATGTCGTCCCTGGAGGCGCCCGTGCTCATGGAGCGGCTGTGTCGAGCGGCGCGTGAAGCCTTCGAATGCGACGTCGCCGCAACGCTGCTGTACGACCAAGCCGCGGACGATTTCGTGCTCGTGGGCCATGACGGAGACAGCGCCACGCCGTGGGAGGCGCTGAACGCGGTGCGCATTCCCCGCGCAAGCATTCAAGCGTCCGTCGATCGCCTCGAGCGCGAAGGGTTGGTGCAGGCCGCGACGGACGACCCCGAGCATGCGCCGATCATGCAGTTGTACGGCGTTGCGGCCGGAATGGCGGTGCCGCTGCAGCGCGGTGGGGATCTGCTGGGCTTGCTCGGTGTTGGACAGACCCGGGACGGATCGGGCTTCGATGCGACGGACGAGCGTCTCGCGCGTCGGATCGGCCGATTGGCGTCGCTCGGGCTTGCCAACGCAGATCTCGTTTCGCAGCTCGAGAGTGCGAATACGTTGAAGTCGGAGTTCGTGGCGACGATGTCCCACGAGCTGCGGACGCCGCTGAACGTGATTCTAGGCTACTCGGACCTGCTGCTCGATGGTGTTTTCGGTGGGCTCAACGAAGAGCAGGTGGATACGGTGAACCGGCTGTCGCGGAGCGCAAGCAATCTTTGTGAGCTCGTCAACGCGACACTCGACCTGAGTCGACTGGAGTCCGGGCGAATCCACCTCGATCTCGCCGATGTTCCGGTGAACCAGATCGTTCGCGAGGTGGTCGGGGCGCAGGGCGAACTGCCCGAAGGGGTCGAGTTCCGCTGCGTGCAGGCGCCCGACCTCGGGCTCATACGAACCGATCGTGGCAAGCTCAAGGTTGCGATCGGAAATCTTCTTTCCAACGCGTTCAAGTTCACTGCGGCGGGCAGCGTCACGTTCTCCACCACGAAGTGCGGCGATTTCATCGAGTTCGTGGTCGCGGATACCGGCCCGGGAATTCCCGCCGCCTTGCACAGGGTGATCTTCGAGTCGTTCCGCCAAGGGGATGGATCGGCCTCGCGGCGCCACGGCGGCGCGGGCCTCGGCCTGTACATCGTCCGTCAGCTCATCGGCGTGCTGGGCGGAAGCGTCGAGCTGCACAGTTCCGAGGGCGAGGGGGCTACGTTTCGACTGCGGGTTCCCACTCGCGGCATTCCGGACGCCGCCGGCGAGATTTGCCAGGTCGATGGGTTCGAGGACTCGGTGGCCACGGGCGTTTCGCCCGAGGAGAAGGCCGCACTCTTTCCCGGTCGTTCGGTCGAGTAGCCGCGGCGCGGGTGGGGGGCCCCGCACCCGTCCCTCACGCGCGTCACGTCGCAACGAAGATCCCCTGGGATCGAACTGTCCGCGCGATGAGTGTACAAGGCCGCCGGCATGGGATCCGAACGCAGCGCGGGGAGTCGGGCGCAGACTTCCGTCGCCATGGAGATCCTGCTGGTCGTGGTCGTCGGCGTCACGGCGGATCTGTTCTTCTGGCGCGGGTTCATTGGGAGCGGCTTCGATCTGATCTCCGGCAACCTCGGGGACAATCGACTCATCATCGCTCTGCACGAGCATTGGTACAGCGTCTTCGCGGGGCGGGACTCGTGGCAGCGTCCGCTGTTCCTATTCCCGGCGCCGAATGTCCTCGGTTTCTCGGACACGACGTTCCTCGGTTCGCTCGTGTACTCGATCGGCCGGATTCTTGGCGCCGACGTCTACATTGCTTTTCAGCTCAACCTGATTGCGTTCAGTCTCATCGGTTTCTTCTCGGCCTACGTGCTCTGTCGGCGGTATCTGGGGATGGAGATCGTTCCGTCATTGCTCGGCAGTGTTGCGTTCGCGTTCTCGACTTCGATGTCGTTCACGCGCTGTGTCGCACAGAACGTATACGTCTATCTCGCCCCGGTCCTCCTCATCTTGCTGTGTGCGTTCGTGCGAGATCTCGCGGCGGAGCAGTGGCGAGCGCTTCGTTCGGGGGTTCCGTTCGCGGTTCTCCTTGCCGCCGTCCTGTTCAGTTGGTTCAATTTTGGATGGTTCTTCGTCTTGTTTCTCGGGTTGGCGGGCGGATTCAGCGTCGTGCTGGAACCGGCGATTCTGTGGCGCGCACCGACGAAGCGGAGGCTTGCGATCGTCGCCGTCGTTGCGTTCGCGTTCGTCGTTGCGATGGTGCCGTTCCTGCAAACCTATCTTCCGGTGGTTTTTTCTGGCCTTCGGCGAAGCTACGAGGAGGCTCTTCCTCACCTGCTCGCGCCGTCGCAGATGTTCAACTTTGCCGGGGATCTATGGCAAGCACTCGGTTGGCCACCGGTCGGGATTTCCGATCTTTCGCAGTTCAGCGCCACGCCTGGTGTCGTTCTCGGGGTGCTCGTCGCGGGCGCGGCGGTGCTCGTGGGGTGTGCTCGCAACCGTTCCGGTGTGCCGTCGCTGCCGGATCGGGTTCTTCTTGCGGTGTTCCTTTCGATCCTCGTCGGCTGGTTGCTGGTGTTGGACGTGGGTGGGGTCTCGGCTTGGTGGTTGGCGTTTCAGATCATCCCCGGAGCGAGTGCAAACCGCGTCGTGGCACGCTTCCAGTACATCCTCTCGCTCTTCAGCTGCCTCGTCCTGTTCTATTCCCTGAATCGGGTGTGGATTTCGGGTGGCACGGTCACACGTTGGTTGATCGCTGCGTTCGCGCTGTTCGTCGTGGCCGAGCAGCCAGCGAGCTTTCCGGTCGACGGGATCTCTCGACGAGAAGAGCATGCGAGGCTCGCCGACATCCCAGCGCCGCCTGCGTCCGCGGAGGCCTTCTTCTTGATCGCGGCGGACGTGCCGCCCGCACAGCTCTCGTCGCCGTGGCCGTTCCTCATCGCGCAAATCGACGCGATGCTGATCGCTGAGCGGTTCGGTCTGCCGACGATCAACGGGTACAGCGGCTGGTCGCCGCCCGGGTGGCGATTCGGTCTGCCCACCCGGCAGAACTCGAAGTACAGTGCTGAAGTGGTGGCGTGGGTCGAGAAGAATGGCTTCCGCGGGAGAATCGCCGCGCTCGACCTCGCCCGGCGCCAGTGGATCGTGCGGCCATCCGGCTTGACGGCACGCTCGTCTAGCGCGGCGTGGTGACTGGGTTAGACGGCACGCTCGTCTAGCGCGGCGCGGTGACTGGGTTAGACGGCACGCTCGTCTCGCGCGGCGAGGCCGCTCTCGGCGGCGGCTCTCATCGCCGAGATTCGCTGCCCGTAGTCGTCGCCGCCGAAGATCGCAGATCCGGCGACCAGTGTTTCGACGCCCTTCTCGACGACCTCGCGGCTGTTCGCTTCCTTGATGCCGCCGTCGATCTGGATGTCGAACGACAAGCTCCGCTCTTTGCGCCATCGCGAGAGCGCGTCGGTCTTGCTGAGCACCTCGGGGAGGAACGATTGACCGCCGAAGCCGGGGTGGACGCTCATCACGAGCACGCGCTCGACGAGCTCCACGAAGGGCTCGACCGCATCGACCGACGTCGGTGGACTCATCACGATTCCCGCCCGCTTGCCGAGCTTGTGGATCTGGCCGATCGTGTCCGCGGGATCAGGGCAGGCCTCGACGTGGACCGTGATGGAGTCGGCCCCTGCGCGCGCGAACGCTTCGAGGTAGTCCCACGGGGAGTCGATCATGAGGTGGACGTCGAGTTCGAGCTTCGTCACGGGGCGCAGCCCCTCGACCACGACTGGTCCGAGAGAGATGTTCGGCACGAAGTGGCCGTCCATGACGTCGACGTGGATCAGGTCGGCGCCGGCGGCCTCGGCCGCCCTCACCTCGTCGCCGAGGTGGCCGAAATCCGCCGCTAAGATCGAGGGTGCGATTTGGATGGTGCCCGGCACGCCTTCGTCATACTCGCTCACGGCGGTTTCTCAAGGAGACGGCAAAGAAGCCGTCCAAGCCGTCGTGGTCTGGCGACGTCCGCAGTGCGAGGTCATCACCGACGTAGGCCGCGGTGTCGCCCAGCTTCGGTCGCGGATCCTCCGAGTGCCAGTCGGGATGGTCCGCGAGAAAGGCGGCCACGTTGTTCTCGTTTTCCTCGGCGAGCAGCGTGCAGGTGGCATAGACCAGACGGCCGCCGCTGCGAATGAGTGGCGCCGCTGCATTGAGGAGTTTGCGCTGGAGACTCGCAAGTCGCGTGGTGTCGGCCGGCTCGCGGCGCCAGCGGAGTTCCGGGTGCGCACGCAGCGTGCCGAGACCCGAGCAGGGTGCATCGACCAGCCCAACGCTGAAACTCTCCGGGGCGAACGGCGGCTGCGTGCCGTCGGCACGGACGACGGCGAGACGGTCTCGCCCGTCGCGCAGCGCGGCGGCCCGCCGGATGCCGCCGCGTGCGCGGTCCGACGCAACGACGAGTCCACCGTCGGACGCCTCGGCGATCGCACCGGCCTTTCCCCCGGGGGCCGCGCACAGATCGAGGATGCGTTCTCCGGGCGGCGGCGTAGCCATGCGCGCCACGACCTGTGAAGCGATGCCCTGAGCCGCGAGCCAACCGAGGTCGGTCACAGCCGATACAGGCCCCTCGATCACGATCGCGGTGGGGGCATGCGGGCTCGCGTGTGCCGTGACGTTTCGCTCCTCGAGTGCGGTGATTGCGTCCGCCCGCGAGATTCGGCGGAGATCGACGCGGAAGGCCGAGGGACCGGCTTCGTTGTTCGCGGCAAGCAGGGCTACGGTGCTGTCGCGTCCTCGTTCGGCCAGCCATCGCTGAACGAGCCACTCGGGGTGTGACCAGCGGATCGCGAGGTGCCTCGTCGGCGCGGTTTCTTCGGGGGGGAGGGGACGCTCGCCCTCGCGCAGCGCTCGTCGCAGGATCGCGTTTACGACGCGGGCGCCGCCCGGGGACGCGATCTTCGCAATCTCCACGCTCGTATCGACGGCGGCATGGGGAGGCACTCGGTCGAGGAAAAGGATCTGGAACAGGCCGAGGCGGAGCGCTCCCCGTACAGATGGTTCGAAGTCGTCGAGTGCTCGGCTGGCGAACGCGGCGATCGTCCAGTCGAGGCGCGCACGCCACGTTTCGACGCCGTACGCGAGGCGGGTGAGAAGGGCGGCCTCCCGTCGGTCGCTGAGCTTTTGGACCGCCGGACCGAGGAGCGCATCGAGAAACGCGCCCTTCTCGACGCGCAGCAAGACCTCGAGCGCGGCCTCGCGTGCGCCGACCTTGACCGTTCGTTCACCTGCCAAGGACTTCGCCTGGCTCGAGTCGGGCGCCGCGCGCCCAATCACTTGCGCTCATACGTCGCTTGCCGGCGGCTTGCACGTCGGTGAGCCGCAATGCGCCCCTGCCGGTCGCGACGACGGGCCCGTCCCGGTCGACGGAGAGGACGGTCCCAGCCGGTCCGGCGTGGCCCGCTTCCACGCGAGCGCGCCAGAGTTTCAGCAGGGCCCCCTGGCGGGTGGTCGTTGCGCACGGCCACGGGTCGAGCGCACGCGCGGCGCGTTCGATGTCGGCGGCGGGGCTCGTCCAGTCGACGCGACCGTCGCTCTTCTGTACGAGTGGCGCGGTCGTCACTTCGGCCGGATTCTGTTCGCGGGCGGCCAGACGACCGTCGCGCCAGAGTCCGAGCGCTTCGCGTAGAGTCTCTCCGCCGAGAACGGCGAGCCTCTGTTCGAGTGCGCCGCCGGTGTCTTCGGCCGTGATCGGCATCCGGCTTTGGTGGAGGATCGCCCCCGCGTCCATTTCGAGGACCATCTGCATGATCGTGATCCCGGTCTCCTCATCGCCCGCGAGGATCGCACGGCTGATCGGGTCGGCACCGCGCCAGCGAGGGAGCAGCGACGCGTGCACGTTGATGCAGCCGAATCTTGGCACGTCGAGGGCTGCCTGCGGAAGCAGCCGGCCGTATGCCGCGACGATCGCGAGGTCGGGCTCCATCTTTCGGAACGCCTCGAGAGCTCGCCCGTCCTTCCAGCTACGCGGCTGCTCGACCGCAATGCCGTGTTTGCTCGCGAGCTGCTTCGTCGGCGGCGCGACCAGGGACATTCCGCGGCCCTTCGCCGCGTCCGGGCGCGTGAACAGCCCGACGACTTCGTCGCTCTCCGCGAGTACTGCTTCGAATACGGTGGCGGCGAGGTCTGGCGTTCCGAAGAAGGCCACGCGGAGAGGCGCGCGGGGGAGCGGAGCCAGGGGCGAGTCGCTCAAGAGTCCTCGTCGTCTTCGTCGCGGGCGATCGGACGCCCCTCGCGGAGAGCCTTTTTCACCCGGCGAGTGTACATGTCCCGCTTCAAGCGGCTCAGGTGATCCAAGAAGAGCGTGCCGTCGAGATGGTCGATCTCATGTTGGAGGGCGACGGCCAGAAACCCCTCGGCCTCGAGCGAGACTTCCTTCTGATCGCGATCGTAGCCCTTCACCCAGATGTGATTCGCCCGGGTGACTTCTGCCCGGAAGTCGATCACGGAGAGACAGCCTTCCTCCCAGACGATCTCGCCCTCTTCTTCGACGATCTCGGGGTTGATGATCTGGATGAGTTCTTTGCCGCGCTCGCCGTTCTCGTCTTCCTCGCCGATGTCGACCACGACGATGCGCTCGTTGAGGCCGATCTGCGGCGCGGCGAGACCGACACCGGGCGCGGCGTACATCGTCTGTGCCATGTCGTCCATGGCCTGAACCACGCGCCCGTCGATGTTTACGACGTCGTCCGCCTCGTCCTTCAGGAAGGGGTCTGGGAAGGTGATGATCTTTCGGATGGGCATGGGAATTGGGTTGGATTCCTACCACGATGGTAGGAGGTCCGCATCCGCCCTGCCTGGCTCGAGGCCGCGTTGCCCGCCGTTGCGGCGCACGGAGAACGGGCCCGCTCACATCATGCTGATCGGATCGACGTCGATGATCATGCGGGTCGAGCTCTTGTGCGCTCCGGGGTTGGTCTGGGCGGCGCGGAGCACCTGCGCCAGGTGGGTGCTTTCCGCTGCCTTCAGTAACAGCTGGATGCGGTAGCGTCCGCGTAGGCGCTCGATGGGAGCCGGCGCAGGGCCCAGCACCTGGACCGCGCCGGGTGGCATGGAGTCAGTGGATCGGATCGTCGCTCGGAGTCGCTCCGCGAGCTGCTCGGCGTGCCGCTGGGCGATGCTCGCGTCCCCTTCGAACACGATGCGAGCGAGGCGTCCGAACGGCGGGTAGTCGAGCTCGGCGCGCGATCGCAGCTCGGCGTCCGCGAATGTCTCGAAGTCGTGACGTCTGGCGGTCACGAGGCTCGGGTGCTCGGGGTCACGCGTCTGGATGAGTACGCGGCCGGGCTTCGTGCCGCGGCCCGCTCTCCCCGCCACCTGCGCGAGCAGCTGAAAGGTACGCTCGCTCGCGCGGAAGTCGGGGAAGTGCAGCGAAGCGTCGGCGAGAATCACGCCGATCAGGGTGACTCCCGGCGCGTCGTGACCCTTTGCGATCATCTGCGTGCCGACGAGCACGTCGAGCTCGGCGTCGCGCCACGCGGTGAGGGTGTCTTGCACGAACCCGGGCGAGCTCCCGGTGTCGCGGTCTAGGCGTGCCACCCGGGCCGATGGCAGGAGCTCGGCGATCGCGCTCTCGACTTGCTCGGTGCCAAAGCTTCGGCCGACGAGCGGCGCACCGCAGTCGGGACACTTCGTGCTCGGTGGCCGTGTGAACCCGCAGTGGTGGCATGTGGCGACGCCACGCCCCCGGTGAAACGTGAGGCTGACGCTGCAGTGTGGGCAATCCTCGACGCGACCGCAGTCGTCGCACTGGATGTAGCGGGCGAACCCGCGCCGGTTGAGGAACACGAGGCTTTGCTCGCCCGCGCGGTAGTTCTCGACGAGCGCTTCCTCGAGTGGAGGGGAGAGCAGTGGTGGTGGCGGTGGTTTCGCCGCTCCTTCGGCGTCCGTCTTCCGTGGCTGGTTGGATGCGAAGCGGATGCTCGGGTCACGCAAGTCGATCAGCTCCACCGTTGGAAGCGGCGACTCCGTTGCCCGGGTCGGCATTGCGAGGAGATCGTACCGCCCGCTCAGTGCCGCTTGGTAGCTCTCGAGCGATGGGGTCGCTGATGCGAGTACGACCGGCACGTTTGCGAGCTTGCCGCGCATCACGGCGACGTCACGCCCGTGGTAGCGTGGTGACTCTTCCTGCTTGTAGGCAGCGTCGTGCTCTTCGTCGACGACGATCAGCCCGAGGTTTGGCAAGGGCGAGAAGACGGCGGACCGAGCTCCTATCACGACGGGTGCCCGTCCGTCCGCGATCTCGTGCCACGTTCGCGCGCGGTCGGTGTCGCCCAGGGCACTGTGGAGAACAGCGACCTCACCTGGGAAGCGACGGCTCGCCTGCGCGATGAGCTGAGGCGTGAGGCCGATCTCTGGCACGAGGAGAAGAACGCTCTTGTTCGTGGCACGCACCGCGGCGGCCGCGCGCAGATAGACTTCTGTCTTCCCGCTCGCCGTAACCCCGAAGAGCAGCTTCGTGCTGAATCCTCCCGTGGCCGAGGTGATCCCCTCCAAGGCCGCCGTCTGCTCTGCGTTCAGGTCGATCGCCGACAGCTCCGCCGGTTTCTGGGCCTTCCATTCGTCGGCTGAAGGGGCTCGGAGAAGATTGCGTGCGAGGAGTCGTCTGACCGCGTCGCCCGAGCCGGGAAAGCGAAGCTCGATCTCGGCGCGCGAGACCGGATGCGGCCGTCGGGCCGACACGAAGTCGTGGATCGCGGCCTGCCGAGGGGCGCGGGAGAGCTTGGTGTTCGGTTCTCCCGCGACCAGCGCGCGCACCTCTTCGCGCCGTTCGATCAGGACATCTTCGATCGCGACGAGGTTTCGAGCCGCGAGCCGCCGTACGGCCGCGTCGGTGCCGTCACCGAAGTCGCGACGGAGTCGCCCGAGATCGAGTCCGGCGCTTGGCAGTCGTGCGAGGATTCGTTCGGCCAGACGGGCAGGCTCTGCGTTGGTCAGAGCCTCGGGGAGCAGGGCAGGATTGCGCGGGCCGTCGTCCCCAGACGCTTCGCGGCCGGTGGGAACGACCTGGCGCCGGGTCCTGCGACGGACCGATGGCGGAAGTACCGCGCGCAGCAGCTGTGCGTGCGCGACCTGGTAGTAGCGGGCCGCCCACGCGGTCAGTGCGACCAGGTCCGGCGGCAGGGGGGCGCCGGGGAGGATCGCGCCGATGTTCTTGAGGCCCTTTGGTGCTGGGCCGTCGTTTTCCGCGACGACCAAACCGGTCACGCGCCGCCGGCCCAGGGGCACTTCGACAGCACTGCCTGCGACGACCTGGCCCGAGAGCGGCCCCGGGACTCCGTAGGTGAAGGTTCCCGGGGCCCCACTGGCGCCCACGAGAGCGACTTCCACGAGGCGATCTGCAGTTGGCATCGGCAAGGCCGCTCATACTCTTCGGACTGGCTCGCCGTCGAGGGCTCTCGCCCGAACGCTCGTCGCCGCGTGTCTCGCCCGGCATCAGCCGCTGACCTGCTTGCTGTGTGACGCAATGCAGCAGCTGAAATTTCGCAGCGATTTCTATACCTTGATGTTGAAACGATCGCTCGAACCTTTAGCGATTTCATGCAGGGGGGTCGATTGACTCCACCCTGCGCGGGGGCCATCTTATCTCTCGGTCGCCAGAGTGGGATGGGCGGCAATCAGTGGAAGCGCCGCCAGGGGACTGGGCTTTTCTGGCTGTGGGCGGTTTGAGGTGGGGTGCGGTGGGTCGGAGCGGACGAAGTAGGAAGGCTGGCGGGTTTGGCGGCCTCGGTGCAACCTGGTCGAAGCTGACCGGACGCGGCACCGGGAGTTATATTGCGCTTGACGTTGGTTCGAGCTCAGTGAAGCTGCTGGAGGTGCGTGGTCCGGGCGGCAGTCCGGAGATCGTTCGCGCCGGAATGGCGCCGGTGCCCGAAGGGGCTCTGCAGAACAACACGGTGCAGGACGTCGTCGCCGTCTCTGAGGTGATTCGGCGACTGGTCGATGGCCTCGGTGTCACTGCGCGCCAAGTCGTCACGGCGGTGCCCGGGCCCTCGGTCATCATCAAGAAGGCACGACTCGCGCTGCGGCCGGACGAAGATCTCGAGACGCTGCTCATGATCGAGGCCGCGAACTTCATCCCCGAGAACATCGAGAACGTCAGCCTCGACTATCAGGTCTTGAGTCACGAAGAGACCGAAGCCGAGGTGCTGCTCGTCGCGGTGCGCAAGGATATCCTGTCCGGCTTCACCATGGCGATCGCGGATGCCGGACTCGAGCCCGCGATCGTCGATGTCGACTACTTCGCGCTCGAGAACATGTACGAGCTGAACTACGATTGCGGGGCAGACGACGTCGTCGCGCTCATCAACGTTGGTTCGCGTTACTCCTCGATCAACATCGTGAAGGGTGGAGTTTCCACGACGACCGGTGATGTGCAAGCCGGCGGAGGTGAGATCACCGACACGCTGGTCTCGAGCCTCGGGCTCTCGTACGACGATGCCGAGCAGGCGCAGTCTGGCGCGTCGCTGGGCACCGAGATGGATGCAAAGGTCCGGCTGGTCTTGGAGCGCGGCGTGGCGGAGTTGGCCGATGCGATCAATCAGTCGCTCCGCTTCCTCTGGCGCACGGCGAGCGACGAGCCGCTCCATGCGGTTTTGGTCACAGGCGGTGGCGCCCGCGTGCCTGGCCTGCTCGAGAGCCTCTCGACTCGTCTCGAAGCGCCGGTCGAGATGGCCAATCCTTTCGGTCGGGTTCAGATCAGTCGTTCATTGGATGCGGTCGCCCTCGAGGAGATGGCCCCTTCGCTTGGCGTGGCGGTTGGTCTCGGCACGCGCCGTCCGGGTGACGCATGATTCGCATCAACCTGGTCCCGCAGGATGAAGCCCGGCGGCAGGCCGCGCGACAGCGCGGCCAGCAGGTCGGACTGCTCGTGGTCGCGGGGCTGGTCGCCCTGATCGCATTGGGCGAGTTCTTCAGCCGGCGCGATGCGGGTGGGGTGCAGCGCGAGGCCGATCTCTACCAGACCCAGCTCGCGGAACTGACCAAGAAGTATCAAGCGACGGTTCTGCTCGAGCGCAGGCAGGAACAGTTGCTTTCGAAGCTCAAGACGATCGAAGTCCTCGAGCGACAGACGCGTGGTCCGGTCCGAGTTCTGGCAGATCTCGGCGATGCGACGCCCGCGAAACTCTGGCTCACCGAGATGCGTGAAGCGGGCGGCGCAGCGGTTCTCTCGGGCCGTGGGCTAGACAACCAGACGGTGGCGCTCTTCATGCGCAACCTGGAAAACTCGCCGTACTTCTCGAATGTCGAGCTCGTCGAGACGAAGCAGGTGGAGGACGGGCAGGCGAAGCTCAAAGAGTTCGCGATCCGTTCGAGTGTCATCTACGCGGGCCGGCATCCCAAGGTGGAGGAGCGGCCCAAGGACGACGACGAGGCGGCGGAGAAGGCCGCAGCGGCGGGCGCATCGGCGGATGGTGGGGAGATGCCGTCGTGATGAGCCAGATCGGCGAGTTCTTCGACAACCTCGAGCCGAGTCGCAAGCTCGTGATCGTGATCGTGGTGCCCGTGCTGATTCTTCTCGCCTACTACGTGTTCATCTTCGGACCGCGGACCACGCGTACGAGTGAACTGCGTACGCGCATCTCGGAGATGCTCGAGGAGCGCGATCGTAAGACGCTCGAGACCGCGCGGTTGGCCGATCGCGAGCAGGAAGTGGCCGACCTCGATCGGCAACTCGAGACCGCGATCACGCGCCTGCCGGATCAGAAGGAGATTCCAGAGCTCTTGAGCAGCATTTCATCGCTCGGGCGGGACTCGGGCCTGGACATTCTGGTGTTTCGTCAGAAGCCCGAAGGCTACCAGGAGTTCTACGCTGAGGTTCCGGTCGACATGCAGGTGCGTGGCACCTACCATCAGGTCGCGTCGTTCTTCGACGAAGTGGCAAAGCTCGACCGAATCGTGAACGTCTCGAATATCGTCCTAAGGGATCCGAAGGTCGTCGACGATGACCTGTTGCTCGAGGCGAACTCCACCGTCACCACCTTCCGATTCCTGTCCGACAACGAGCGAGAGCGCCTCATCGAACAGAAGAAGATCAAGGGGGAGAAAAGGTGAGGAGATCCGCTGCGTGGTTGCTCGCTCTGGCAGTTACAGTGGCTAGTACGACGGCCTCGCCCGCGGTGCGTGCGCAAACGACAGGGCGTCCGCTGGGGGATGGGTACGAGTACGACCCTTCGGGCAAGCGCGACCCGTTTCGCCCGCTCTCACTCATCCGCGAACCGAATCGTGCGACGAGAGAGCCTCTCACGCCGCTCGAACGCTACGAGCTCGGTCAGCTTCGTCTCGTTGGTGTCGTGCATCAGCTCACGCCGCCCCGAGCAATGGTCGAAGATAGTGCAGGGCTTGGGTTTATCTTGACGCCCGGAACGCCGGTGGGGCCGAACGGTGGGGTCGTAACGGAGATCCGACCGCGAGAGGTTGTGGTGGAGGAATGGCATACGGACGTAATTGGTCAGGAGCATCGCACGGAGCATGTGCTGGAGCTCCCGGCCGACGAGGATGGGCCGATTCGATGAGGGCAGTTGCTCTGTCGTTGGTGGTTGTCCTTGGTTTCGGGTGTGCGGCGAAGCAGTCGCAACCTGAGATCGTGGGTCGCGAGTACAAGACACGGATCAGTGGAGACGGTGTCGTTGAGGCGGACGATTCCGTGGCTACGCTCGAGTACGGCACGCAGGACGATCTCGGTCCGCTCGCGCCCGGCACACACGAGGACGCGCGGGCGGCGTCGGATGAGATCAACGGTATGCTCGCGCCGGTGCCGGGGTTTGTCGAAGAGCACGAGCTTCGTGTCCTGGAGATCTCTCGTGCGGGTGGCCCGGCTGGCACACGCATCGTCGTCCAGCTCTCCCGATCGCCTGAGGATTGGAAGTTCAGCGAATTGTCGGATCCTCCACGTTGCATGGTCGACGTTCACGCGCCGACCTCCGACGACTTTGGTCCGCGATCTGTCGAGACCGGGGATGCTCTCGCGCCGAGGGTGCGCGTCGGGCACTACCCGGATCGTCTGAGGCTCGTCGTCGACGAGTCGGCAGCGATGGCCGGCGCGTGTTCGGTGTCGGTCGAGGAGAGCGCGGTCGTCGTGTCACTGGGCGGTAGTCCGGGTGGTGCGCCGCCCGTCGATCTCTGGGAGTCCATGGACGTGCCCGCCGGCGCGCATGCCCACGCGGCGACCACGCTTGCTCGCGCGTCGGGTGCCACACTGCCGGCGCCGCCACTGCCGGAGCCGATGCCGATGCCGGCGCCCGTCGCGGGTCTAGAGGACATCGGCGAGCCCTACGCGGCGGCGCCTCTGCCACCGCTTCCCGGCCCGGGCCCGGCGGGCCCTCCGGGAGACCAGGCGACGACTCGGATTCCGCCGCCCCCGCCCGCGAGCTACATCGGTGCGGCGTCGCGGGCAGGCGACGAGATCTTCGATAGCGATGGGTCTGCGGCCCCCCGACGTAAGACCTACTCGGGCCGGCGGATTTCCCTCGAGTTCAAAGACGCCGACATCCTGAATGTTCTGCGTATCATCGCGGACGTGGCGCACCGCAACATCGTGGCCACCGACGATGTCACGGGCCGGGTCACGATCGTCTTGTACGACGTTCCCTGGGATCAAGCGCTCGAGATTCTCTTGAAGTCGACCGGTCTCGAGCTCGTCGAGTACGACGACGTCATTACGATCTCCACGGCGAAGCGCCTGGAGGAGGGGCGAAAGAATCGGCTCGCGGCACAGGTGGCTGGGCGACGGCTCGAGCCGCTTCAGACCGCTTACCTGAGGGTCAACTATGTGAAGGCTCGCGACCTCGCACAACTGCTTCGAGGCAAGTCGACCACCTCGGCCGCCGGAGCGATGACCGCGGGCGACATTGCCGGTGAGACGGCTGGTCAGCGCCGCGGCCTGCTCTCGGGCCGTGGCACGGTCATGACGAACGACGCGACGAATACTTTAATCGTGCGGGACATCTCCGATGGAATCGCAAACTCGCGTGAGCTCGTGCGTCGACTCGACGTGCAGACGCCGCAGGTCGCGATCCAAGGACTCATCTTCGAGGCCGATACCGACATTGGGCGTGATCTCGGCGTTCGTTGGGGCGCGAGCTACATCGCGAGCCCCGAGACGGGCAACCCGACGGGCAAGAATTTCCCCGGCCGCATCGCGGTCGGCGGCGGCGGGCCCCGAGACACGATCGACGGCGAGGACGGAGAAACCGCCGGCGCGCCGATTCTGGTCGATTTCCCCGCGGCGGGAGTCGCGGCGGGGGCCGGGAGTACGCTCGGCCTCGTGCTTGGCTCGCTGGACGGGAGCTCACAGCTCGACGCGCAGGTCACTGCGATCGAACAGGCAGGCAAGGGCAAGGTGATCTCGCGTCCGAAGGTCATCACGCTGAACAACGCAGAGGCCCAGATCCAGAGCCTCGAAATCCTGCGCGTGCGGCTCCCGTCGACCGGAACCGTGATCAACACGGGTGCGGGCGGCGCGGCCGGCGGGAACACGAGCGCTACCCAGGCCATCGATACCGGCATCATCCTGCGGGTCACCCCGCAGGTTTCGAACGATGGCTACATATTGTTGCAGATGTTTGTGAAGTCCTCTGTGCCGAGCACCGCGAAGACCGACGATATCCCGAACGAGATCAGTCGGCAGGCGACCTCACAGGTCTTGGTGCGCGACGGCGAGACCGTCGTCATCGGTGGCGTCTATCGGCAGCAGTCGACCCAGGCCGAGAGCGGTGTGCCTTGGTTGAAGGACATCCCCATCTTGGGATGGCTCTTCAAGAACCGATCGAACCAGGATCGTCGTCAGGAGCTGCTCGTCTTCATCACGCCGCGTGTCGTGTGGCGCACGGTGGAGCCAGGTGCGCTGCCGAGCGCTGCGAAGCTCTGGCAGGAACGCGACAAGAGCGCGTACGAGATCATGGGCGGTGGGGAGCCCAGTCAGATCTCGGCAATTCCCGGCTGAGCCGCGCGTCTCTGCGCGGGCTATGATGTTGGAGTGATGCGAATCGTGCTGGCTGGATTCATGGGAACAGGAAAGAGCGCGGTCGGACGTAGCTTGGCCGATCGTCGTGGGCTTCCGTTCGTCGACCTCGATTCTTGGATCGAGGAACGTGCCGGCATGTCTGTGCGCGAAGTCTTTGCCAAGCAGGGGGAGATTGCGTTCCGGGAGCTCGAGAAGCGAGTCGTGCGCGACGCGTGTGCCCTGGATGACGCCGTGATTGCCGCTGGGGGCGGCGCGGTCGTGGACGACGAGAACCGCGAGGCCCTCTCCGACGGCGGCTTCATGGTCTGCCTCGTGGCGAGCCCCGAGGCGGTGGTGCGTCGAGTTGGTCCAAGTGTCGACGATCGGCCGATGCTCGCGGGGCACTCGGACCTGCTGGGGCGCATCCGCGAGTTGCAGGCAGAGCGAGAGCCGGCGTACGCGCGCATTCCACGCCGGATCGACACCTCGGATCTGTCCATCGGGCAAGTCGTGGATGCGATCGAAGCGGCCGTGGACGCGGCGGCGAGGTCGCAGGGAGCGTGCTCTTGAGTGGCCTCCCGCGGATCACGCTCGAGTTGCGCGATCGTTCCTACGACATCGAGGTGGGAGTTGAATCTCTCGGGCGCATCGGCGAATGCCTCGCCCCGATTCTCAAGGGGAAGAAGATCGCGCTCATCACCGACCCGGTGGTCGAGCCGCTCTACGGAGCACGCGTGCGGGAGTCGCTCACGGGCGCCGGTTTCTCGGTGTCGCAAGTCATCGTGCCCGCCGGAGAGAAGCACAAGAACCTGGGTGAGCTCGAGAGGGTGCACGAAGAGCTCGCGTCTGCGCGGATCGAGCGCTCCTCGACCTTGATCGCGCTCGGCGGTGGAGTGATCGGCGATCTCACCGGGTTCGCCGCGGCCTCGTTTCTTCGCGGGATCGACGTTGTCCAAGTGCCGACGACGCTACTCGCACAAGTGGACTCGTCGATCGGTGGCAAGACTGGCGTGAATCTGCGGGCCGGCAAGAATCTCGTGGGTGCGTTTCATCAGCCTCGGTTCGTTCTCGCGGACGTCGGGACGCTGGCCTCGCTCCCGGTGCGGGAACTCCGGGCCGGCATCGCCGAGGTTGTGAAGTACGGGGTGATCCTGTCGCCGAAGCTCTTCGAGTTGCTCGAGAACGAGGCCGAGTCGATTCTGAACCTCGACCGAGACATTCTCGCCGACGTGGTGCATCAGTGTGCCGCCGCGAAGGCCCGGGTCGTGATGGAAGACGAGAGAGAGGGCGGCCTTCGAGCCATCCTGAACTTCGGACACACGCTGGGCCACGCGGTCGAGGCGATGACCGAATATAGCAGGTTTTTGCACGGCGAAGCCGTCGCGATCGGGATGGTCTTCGCGGCCCGACTCTCGGCGGCACGGCACGGATTCCCCGCGCCAGACGTGGCCCGAATGGCCGCCCTTCTGAAACGCTTCGGGCTGCCGATAACCATTCCCGAGGAGCTGGACCGGGCCGACCTGGCTCGTGCGGTCGAGACCGACAAGAAGAGACAGTCCGATCGAGTGAAGTTCGTGTGCGTCGAGGCGATCGGCCGGACGCGGTTCGAGCTTCTCTCGACGAACGAGATCGAGGATTCACTCCGCGCAACCTAAAGTTGGCTGGAAGCGGAGCGGTGGGGAGGAAGCAGTGATGGGGACGGGAACCTGGAGAGGGTGGCTAGGCATTGGGCTGCTGGCGGCCGTGGGCCTGGTGGGCTGCGGTGGGTCGGGCGGTGCGGACGGAAACAACGACCAGGGGATCGTATTTCGCGCGGTGAGCTTCGTGCGCGGTCCCGAGTCGATCGACGACAATCAGATTCGCTGTACCGAGCCGACGACGCAGAACGCGATCATTGATAGTGCTTGGGTGATTCGTCTCGACGACCAGACGTTCTTTCCGAACCGTAACGATCCGTTCGGGAACCCGTGTGGCGGATACATCGCGCTCGAGAACAACCTCTTCGAGATGGCCATCAACGTACAAGAGATCACGGTGCAGTACGAGATCCCCGGCGCGGGCATTTCGCCTCCGGAGAACTCGATCAGCTCCGGCATTCGCGTCAACCCAACGAACACGCTCGACGAGTCGTCGAGCGGGCAGCCGAACCTCGTCTACGCGCAGCTCGTGGGGCAGATGCTCCCTGAGCAGATCATGACGTGGCTCGAGCAGAACCGAAACGTTCTTCCGGCGACGCCGTATTCCATGAACGCGTTCTTCCGAGCGCGCGGTCAGGCAGACAACGGCACACGCTACACGACGAACGAGATCGGCTACCAATTTACGATCACGAGGTGACCCGGCGGTCGCGACACTGGTTGCGCCGAGGGCCGGGGAGGAAGCCATGAGAAGGTATGTGGGGTGGAGTGGAGCGGTGGCGCTCATGGTCTTGAGTGCCTTTGGGCTCTCGAGCTGTGGTGGGGGCACCAATAGTACGAATTCGGATCCCGCGCCGCGGACGCCGCAGTTCGTGCTCGATCCGGTCGGGACGACGAGCAACGCGGGGAGCCTGACCATGGGCGTCTCGAAGGCGGGACTCGACGCGAATCGCGCGGATCGCATCGTGGTGTTCGCACAGCTGCTCGACCCGCGCAGGCAGCCTCTGGCCGGGGTTCCGGTCGGGTTCATTGCGAACTTTCCGGACGCGGAGTTCGTCCCGAGCGCGAGCCCGCCAGCGGGCGTTGTCCAGGATGGCTTTCCCTCCGGCGCCTCGATCACCGATGGCAACGGCATCGCTCAGGTGACCGTCGTTGCGCCAAGTCAGGCCGGCCGGATGGGAATCGTCGCCGCTACCTCGCGGAACTTGCGCTTGAGTGGTCTCATCTACGTGAACGTCTTCGACGTGGGCTACATTCCGACCGAGGGCGACGTCCCTACGATGATTCCGTCGGAGATCACGGTGACCGATCCGTCTGCCGGTGGGCAGCTTCAGTTCGTGATCGTTGGCGGCACTCCCTTCACGGATGATAACCAGCCGCCCGCGGTCGCCGCGGTCGATGAGCCGGATGTTGGCTTCGTTTTGGCCGACCTCGACTCGGTGGCGCAGGTGACGCCGCCCTATCTGCTCGAGAATGCGAGCAGCGGGATTGGCGTCGCCGATCTGATCTTCAACGGACGCTTCCCTGCGACCATTCTTTATACTCTGGGCGGGCGGGTATCGGGCGGTCACACGTTCGGAGTCATCGACGCCCGGGGATCGTCCGCGACGGGTACGGTTACGGTCGAGTTCTCGGAGGTGTTCATCACTCCGGAGAGCGCGTCGATCGAGGTCGGGCAGAGCCAGGCCTTCTCGGTTACGGGCGGGGTTCCGCCGTACAACTGCACGCCGAGCGGTGGCATTCTCACGCCTACCACGATCCAGGAGCGTGGAGGCACGACGCTCTACACGCCGGACGAGATCCTTCGCGAGGGGACCTTCACGATCCTTTGCTCCGACCAGGCGGGTCAGACCGTCTCGGCTTCGGTATCGATCACCCCGTTGCCGTCGGCGAGCCCCGCTCCCTCGGGCGCACCGGGGGCGACTCCGACGCCGGTACGTGAGGCGTCGCGTGTCGAGATGGTTGCCGTGCCGCCGACCCTGAATGGGCCGGACGGTGGGATCTCGACGATTACGGCGCGAGTCCTCGATCAAAACTTCAACCCGCTCGCGGGCGTGCCGGTGGTCTTCACCCTGCCCGGGCAGGGCGGGGACCCGACTCCGACCGTTCCCTTGATCAGGCCGACGACGGGCGTGAGCGACGGCAACGGCCAGGTTTCTACGCTTCTGACGGTGCCGGCGGGTACTGCGCCGCAGTTCCTGGTCATCACGGCCGAGACAGACAACGGAAAGACCGGCACGGCGCAGGTCGGGATCACGTCACAGACTACGACTCCGTCGGGGGACCCGGCACGGATTTCGGCGGCAATCTTGCGCAGCGACGCCTGTCAGCTCAACCAGGACGGTTCGTTGACGGCCATCATTTCGGCTCTGGTCAGCGACGACAATGGCAACCCGGTCACGACGGGGATTGCCGTCAACTGGGGGCCGGTGACGCCGGTCGGATTCGCGGACGTCATCGGACAGAGCTTCACGAATGCGGAGGTTCCCTGCACCGTCGATCAGTACAAGGCGGGCTGTGACGATGGGGGGCCGCTCCTGACGATCTCGCCGCAGCCCGGAACCGCGACGACGTGCTTCACCTACGTCGCCGCGCGGGCGGGGCAGACGGCGAGTGTCACGGCGACGGTCGAGGGGACTTCGATCACGACCAACACCAGCTTCAAGCTGCCGGCACCGGTCATCCCGCCGGCTCCGACACCGGCACCTCCTGTCGTGACCCCGACCCCGGGGCCGCCGAGTGTGGTGCCGGGTTTCGCGGCCCTCGATGTGGGCCAGACGCAGCTCTTCGCCGTGACCGGTGGCGTGCCGCCGTACTCGGTGAGCGCCAGTGGTGGGACAGCGACTCCGACGACGGTTCCGGCGTCGGGCGCGACGTTCAGCTACCTTGCGACGACGGCGGGCAACTTTACGATCCTGATCAGTGACTCCAACGGCCAGGTGACGAGCGCCGCGGTGAACAACACCGCGGGGTCGGTCATCAAGGTCGACAAGGAGGGACCTCTCAGCGTTGGACTCAGCGCCACGGAGACCATCACGATCACGAGCGGTGGCACGCCGCCGTACACGATCACTCTGACCGGAGGGCTGGGCGGATTCATCACCGGCAGCCCGCTGCCGGCGCCGGGCGCTTTCGACTACACGGCGCCCGCCGTCCCGACGACCGGACAGATTCTCATCACCGATAGCGAGGGCTCGCCGAACACGCTCTCGATCAGCGTATCCGTGCCGTAACTCGGTACGAGCCGCAGCTGGGCAAAGCGCCCCGGGGGGTCTTCGGAACTCTCGGGGCGCTTGTCGTTTGGGCGCCGGTCAGACCGCGGGCGCTTCGTCGTCCGAGAAGATCGCGCCGTACCCGGTGACGAGGATTGCGATCAGGAAGCCGAATTCGAGGAACGCGAAACCCGCAACGAGAAACTTCCCGCGAACCGGCCACGTCGCCATGTCGCCGTAGAAGATGTCGTGCCAGATCACCAGCAGCGTGACGGTGCACTCGACGAGCGTCCCGACCACGCCGCCCTTCTTGTGGGAGACGTCGATGCATGTCCAAAGCTGGAAGGTCGCGACGGTGAGGATCATCGCGCCGCACAGCCGGATGAAAAACGACGACGGCTCCGAATACTCTGGAATGCCGACCAGCTGAAAAACCTCGAGAGGCAAGAACAGCATGGGAAGGGCGAGTGCGAAGAGCGCGATCGTGCCCTTCACCGAGAGAACCATCCGCAGACGCGACATCTGAGGAAGCTCGGGGATCGCCCCGGCCAGGGCAGTGGGATCCACGCTCGTGGCAGAGCGATTGACGTGACGGGGCGATGGGGATAGCTCCGGGCGCGAGCCGTGGTGATGAAAAAAAACACGAAGAAGATCTCGCCCAAGAAGAAGGTTGTCGCTCTGCGAGCTCCCAAGGTGCTGGTCCTTCACGGGCCGAACTTGAACCTGCTCGGCGAGCGCGAGCCGGCGATCTACGGGCCGACGACCCTGGACGAGATCGATCGGTCTCTCGAGGCCCTGGGCGGGGACCTCGGGGTTGAGGTCGAGACGTTCCAATCGAACCACGAAGGCGCGCTGATCGACCGCATCCAAGCGGGGCGGGGCGTCGTCCGTTCCATCGTGATCAACGCTGGGGGGCTCACCCACACGAGCGTCTCGTTGCGCGATGCGCTCGCCTCGGCCGACGTGCCGGTGATCGAGGTGCACCTCTCGAACCTGTACCATCGCGAGGAGTTCCGACACCGCTCGCTGATTGCGGCAGTCGCCGTCGGTCAGATTTGTGGCTTTGGTGCGGAGAGCTACCTCCTCGGCCTGCGCGCTGCGGCGACGGCGTCGCGCGCCCGGCGCAAGCGCTGAACCGGGTCGGCTCAGGGGTCCCATGCACCCCTGGATTGTTGGCCAGCGCGGTGCTCGGGTATAGATCCGAGATGCTCCTCGGTGGAGACGGATGAGGCGATTCCTGCGTATTCTGGGTTGGGCCGCGGGCGGTGTGTTTGCCTTCCTCGTCGTCGTTCTCGCCGTGGGGTGGGCGATTTCGGAGGGTACGTTCGGCGAGCTCCACACGCGCGGCGTCATCACGACCGACACCCTGCCGCCCACCGCGGTGGCTGCGCGCGAAGCGCGCCAGCCCGAAGGCTCTGACAGCCAGATCTTGTTCGGTGACCTGCACGTGCACACCACGTTTTCGGCCGACGCCTTCGTGTTCTCGCTCCCACTGTTTCAGGGGGAGGGCGTGCACCCGCCCGCCGACGCCTGTGACTTTGCGCGTTTCTGCTCGGAGCTCGACTTTTTCAGCCTGAACGATCACGCCGAGTTCATCACCCCGCGTCAGTGGGCCGAGACGAAGCAGGCGATTCGTGAATGTAACGCCGTCGCGGGGGAGACCGACGATCCGGATCTCGTGGCCTTCCTCGGTTGGGAATGGACGCAGTCGGCCAGTCCGTTGGATGGCCAATCCCCTCACTACGGTCACAAGAACGTGATTCTCCTGGACACCGAGGACGACGAGGTGCCGACCCGCCCGATCGGTGCAGGCGCGGGCGGGCTCTTTGCGGCCGAGGTTCCCGCACCGGTCTGGGCTGCGGTTCGCGTCGGAATCTCGCTGCTGGACATGCCGGCGATCGGCCCCTACCTCGATCTGAATCGGTGGATTCGCGAGGTTCGCGCCACACCGGCCTGCGTCGATGGAGTCGCCGTTCGCGATCTGCCGCCGGACTGCATCGAGGGTGCGGC
>JAJCZO010000222.1 GCA_029262355.1 Deltaproteobacteria bacterium | reverse complement strand
ACCCTGCAACCGGTAGAGGCCGAGCCTCCCGTGGAGGTACTCGTACGGGTATTGGCGGTACCCGGCGCCTCGCTGCTTGTGCTTCCGCATCAGCCACCTTCGCAACCTCCGCTCCGTGTACCGTTCGACGACACGTGTTCCCGCTCACGTTGGATGAGGGTGTGGGGCGGGTTTTCGCTCCGGCTGAATGATGTCTCGAACTGGGCGGCCCCTCACGGATCCGGACGATGTGAGTCCTTGTCTTTGATGGGGTAGCCAGCGGGTCCGAGAGGAGGATCCGGAGCTCCACGAGAAGAAGGTGACGGGGGAGTGTTAGCCGCACTCCCCCGTCGTGCTCCGGCAAACCGACCAATGAGAGAAGTCTGGAGAAACCGGAGCAAGGAGAGGATCGTCTCGAGTGCGCTCGACGTCAAGTCGTGGCTTGAGGCGGTTCCTGGGGTGGAGGAGGTGGGCCCGGCGCGGTGCCCGGCGTGCGGTGGGGCAAGCCGCCCGGCAGGGCGAGGGCTGGGGCTTTGGGGGCATGGCCTGCGAGAGCGCCAGCAGCGCGGGCCGCTCGAAGCTGGCGGCAAAGCGCAGACGGTGGTGATTCTCGAGCGACGCTACCGGTGCCGGGGGTGCGGAGCTCTGATCGCGGTCGTGCCCCGTGGCGTGCTTCGGGGCCGGCACTACTCGGCCGGGGCGATCGGTCTTGCCCTGGCGCTGTTCGGCGTCGTCGGACTCGCGCTGGCCGACGTGCGCACTCGCGTGAGCCCGTGGCCGGTGGTCGGAGAGACGGCACGGGCGACGTGGCTGACGGTGCGGCGATGGATCCGCGCGATCCGAGAGCGACGGCTGTTTACGAGCGTGCGCGCTACACCGCCGACGTGGACGGCGCGACAGATCGCCGAGCGTGCGGCGATGACGTTTGACGCGCTGGCGCCGCCGACGCTTTCGGGTGAGATCGCGGCGCGTGTATTCGCCGGCGCAGCGCGCGCGTCTTGATGTCGCTTCTTTCGGAGGAACGCCGACCCATCTCCCCACCAACGAAGATCCCTCCCGCGCCTCGTCGGCCTCGGCCATGACTCTGGGCGACGGCCGCATGGCGCGGTCGCGACCAGAGGAGGTGGATTCGAGATGGACGAGAAGAAGCTTGGGCCCAAGGACCACACCGAGGCGGTGGCGCTCTTCCGCGCGGAGATCGTCGGCGCGCTCACCCGCCGCGATCTTTCGTCCGGCGAGCTACGCACCGCGCTCGAGGAGCTTTCCCGCAAGCGCTGGCGGTCGCCGGGCAGCGACCACACCCGCACCTACGGCGTGTCGACACTCGAACGCTGGTACTACGCGTACTCCCGCCACGGCATCGGCGGCCTGCTCCCGCAACCGCGCAGCGACCGGGGTCGGGCGCGCGAGCTAACGTCCGAGCAGCGCACTCTGCTGATCGACATCCGGCGCGAGCATCCGCACGCCAGTGCGGCGCTCATCGTGCGCACCCTGGTCGCCGACGGGCGTCTGGAGTCGGGCGCCGTGTCGCCGCAGACCGTGCGACGTCTGTACGTCGAAGCGGGTCTGGACCGGGTACGGCTGCGCGGCGGCGGCGGGGGCAAGCAGCGCCTGCGCTGGCAGGCCGAGCGGCCGGGAGCGCTTTGGCACGGCGACGTCTGTCACGGTGCGGCCATCCGCATCGACGGCAAGAGTCGGCCGGTGAGGATCCACGCGCTGATGGACGACGCCTCGCGCTACGTCGTCGCGCTCGAGGCCATGCACACCGAGCGCGAGGTCGACATGCTCGGGCTCTTCGTCCGGGCGCTGCGCCGCCACGGAGCATCGGACGCGATTTATCTCGACAATGGGAGTACCTATCGCGGCGAGCACCTGCGCACCGCGTGCGCCCGCCTGGGCGTGACGCTGCTGCACGCACGGCCCGGCGACGCGCCGGCGCGCGGCAAGATGGAACGCTGGTGGAGGACGCTGCGCGAGGGCTGCCTGGACTTCCTCGGCTCGATCGCCTCGCTGCACGACTTGAACGTCCGCCTCTGGGCCTTCCTCGACGAGCACTACCACCGTGCCCCGCACGCCTCGCTCTTGGGTCACTCGCCCGCCCAGGTCTACGAGGCCGGACGCACGGGCGAGGTCACGATCGACGAGCTCGATGAGAAGAAGCTCCGCGATGCGCTCACCGTGCGCATGCGTCGGCGCGTGCGCCGCGACTCCACCGTCTCGGTCGACGGCTCGCTCTACGAGATCGACGGTGCGTTTCTGGCCGGCCAGCTCGTCACCGCCGCCCGCTGCCTGGTCGATCTCTCCGAGCCGCCGTGGGTCGAGTACGGCAAGAAGTGGTTTCCCCTGCACCCGGTCGACCCCGTCGGCAACTCCCGACGTCGGCGCAAGGACGTGGAGGCCAAGAGTACGGGGGAGCCGGTGGACTTCGATCCGCCCCGCGCTCTGCTCGACCGCGCCGTCGGGCGCACGCCTCGGGGCGGCAGTGAGAACGGAGGTGCACGATGAGCACCTGGGTCTCCCACTTCGGTCTTGCCTCATCGCCCTTTTCCAAGGAGATCGACGACGAGCACCTCTGGCTCCCCTCGTCCAAGCACGCGCTGGTCGATCAGCTCTCCGACGCGCTGTCCGAGCGCGCCTCGGTCCTGCTCACGGGCGAGCCCGGGGTGGGAAAGACGTGCGTGCTGCGTGCGCTTCGCCACCGGCTGCCGCAGGCGGGCTTTCGCCTCACCTACTGCCACAACGCCACGCTGGGGCGGCGTGATTTCTACCGCCAGCTCTGCCTCGCGCTCGGCCTGGCCCCGTCGGCGACGGCCGCCGCCGTCTTCTACGCCGTCTCCTCCCACATCGAGGAGCTCGGCCGAGAGCGCGTCCATCCCGTCTTCCTCCTCGACGAGAGCCATCTCTTGCACCAGGACACGCTCGACCATCTCCACATCCTGCTCAATTACGAGTGGGATCGCCGCGCACTCCTGTCACTCATCTTGGTCGGCCTGCCCGAGCTCGAGGACCGGCTGACCATGCGCCGCAACCGCTCCCTCTTCTCGCGCATCCACTGGCGCCTCCACCTCGACCCGCTCGTCCCCGACGACACGGGGGAGTACCTGCGCACGCGCCTGGCCGGCGTCGGCTGTGAGCGCGAGATCTTCTCCTCCGACGCCGTCGCCATGCTCCACGAGGCCACCGTCGGCGCCATGCGCGACCTCGACCGCCTCGCCACCGCCGCCCTGCGCGAGACGGCGCGCAAGAAGAAGAAGCTCGTCGAGCGCGACGTCGTCGCGCGCGTCATCGATCGCGACTCACGCGAGGACTGAAACCATGAGACATCGCTTTGAGATCGCTCTGCCGCGCTTGTCCGCCGATCAGATCATCGATCTCCTCGACTTCCTCGAGGGCCTCATCGACGGCATCTGGCGCGTCCACGGGGATGACCTCGCATCCCATCCCAGGCTCGGTGGCTCCAGCTACCCGCCCGACTGGGACGACCCTCTGGACCGCGACGATGATGACGTCGACTGCTGACCCCTCATCCGGGCCGACGGGCCACGTGTGCGCTCGCGATCCACCCATCATTTACTCGGATCACGACGCCATCAGATACCGTGCGCCGTAACAACACGGTACGTCCGGGCGACGGGTCCCTGGTCGAAGTACCCAGTCCACCCGCGCAGGAGCTTGTTCAGCTCCCTCACCCGCGACTCCGCCGTCTGCGACGACCACCGGCGAGAGGTCATGTCATGGAT
>JAJCZO010000221.1 GCA_029262355.1 Deltaproteobacteria bacterium | reverse complement strand
GTCGCGGAAGACTTCGGGGTCGAGATTCTCGGCGATCGCGGTGGAGCCGGCGAGGTCGCAGAACAGAACCGTGACCCGCTTGCGTTCGCCCGCGGCCCCGGATGCCGAGCGCAGCTTATCGGCAAGGGCTTGCGGAAGGTGGCGCAGCCGGGGGTCGGCCGCCGGTACGGGCTGAGGGTGCTTCGCTGCTGCATCGAGCTCGGTTCCGCAGTCCGGGCAGAATCCGAACTCCGGGGCCACTGAGGCGCTGCAGTTCGGGCATTCGCCGGGGGTCTTGGCCCCGCACGCGTGACAGAACCGCTTGCCGGCGATGAGCTCGGTGTCGCATTGGGTGCACCGCATACCCTTGAGCTTGTGTGCCGGCCGCCTCTGCGTCAACTGTAGCGCAATCAGAGGGAGGGGACCGATGTCACGGATGTCGAAATGTGGGTTGGGAGTCTTGGTCGTCCTGGTGGCGTCGGCGTGGGCGGCGCCGGTTCACGCAGAGAATCGGGATTTCAAGGTCGGGATCATGACGGCGCTGGATCGGACGACCTGGGACGAGGTTCGCCGGGTCTGGGCGAAGGTCGAGGAACTGGGCTTCGACAGCGCTTGGGTGAATGATCATCTGTTGGGCGTGCCGCCCGGCGCCTCGACCGACGATCCACAGCTCGAGGGTTGGACGACGCTGGCTGCCCTGGCCGCGGTCACGCCGCGCATCGAGGTGGGGACGCTGGTCACTGGGAACACCTATCGAAACCCGGCCTTGCTCGCGAAGATGGCGACTACGGTCGATCGGATTAGTGGCGGTAGGCTCGCGCTCGGCATCGGGGCTGGTTGGTTCGAAGCAGAGCACGAGGCCTATGGCTTCGAGTTCGGCACGGCGCGAGAGAGGGCCGAGCGGTTGGACGAGACACTGCAGGTCATCTCGAAGCTCTGGAGTGGCGAGGACGAAGTAAACTTCGAGGGCAAGTACTTCACTCTGAAAGACGCACCGTTCTCTCCGCCAAACGTGCAGACACCTCGTCCGCCGTTGATCGTGGGTGGGCAGGGCAAGAAGTGGATCGTGCCGCTCGTCGGCCGTTACGCCGACGGGTGGAACGCGAGTGTCCGGGTCACCCCCGAGGGCTTCGAGGAGCGCGTCGACATCATCAATGCGGAGTGCGCCAAGGTGGCGCGCGATCCCTGTCCGACCCGGTTTTCGAAGATGTTGGTTCTGCTCGACATGCCGGCGATTCCCGGAACGGGCGCAATCGTGAGATTGGGTGCCCGGCTTTTCGACGGAGACAGTGCGAGCTCCATCCTAGCGGGTACGAAGTCTGACATCGCCGACGGGATCCGTGCGTACGTCGACGCCGGGGCGAACGAGATCTTGATCATGCTGATGCCGCCGTACGATGATGATTCGATCGAGCTTCTCGAGAGCATCAAGAACGACATCCTTCCCTTGGTGGACGAAGAGCGGGATTGAGATCTACTGCGCATCCGGCATCGTGACGCGGGCAGAGCGCACGATCAGCGCCTGGGCCTCTGCGGTGACGACGTCAGCGGCCCTGATTTCTGCGTGAACCGTGCGCTTGCGGCTGCCGTCCTCGCGAGGATCGGCCCACCCGTGGAGCGTGAGTTCGGTATACAGCGGCGTCGGCCTGCGGAAGTGGACGGTCATGTTTGCCGTTACCCCGGCGACGCCGGCGCTCTGCCCGGCCGATGCGAGAAGCTGGTCCATGATGCCGGCAACGACGCCGCCGTGCGCGGCCCCGGGTGGGCCGATGTAGGGCTTTCCGAGCGTCGCGGTGCCGAACACTTCGCTGTTCTCGAAGCGGATGTCGATCGGCGGCGCGAGAGGGTTGAAGCGTCCGGCCCACGGACTGAGCGGTACGGAGCGACCTGGCTGAGTGTGATCGATTGGCCCACGACCCAGCAGGCCCGAATACACACCCTCGTGCCGTTGTGCGTTCAGACGTTCGGAGAGTTCGTCCACGGCCGCCCGGATCTGCCAGATCTGATCGGGCTCGACGTCACTGCTGACCGTCGCGTCGATCAGGCTGCGAACCGATCGGGTCAACTGCGCGAGTGCTGCGCGCCGCGCCTTGCGCCGCGCGAGCCGTTCCGGACTCGGATCTGTCTCTGCCATGGTGCGAGAGGCTATCCGAGGGTGCGTGCGTTGCAACTTTGCCCTTGTTGCAACTCGGGTGGCCGGGGATGCTAGTAGACCCTCCATGTCTCGTTTCCAGAATAGGGTCGTTTTCGTCACTGGCGCCGCGTCCGGCATTGGTCGTTCGACGTGTCTTCGGCTCGGTTCAGAGAGTGCGCAGATCTACGGCGCCGACGTCGACGCGGCTGGGCTCGAAGAGACGGCGGGTCTCGTTCGCCAAGCCGGCGGCACGATGGAGGCCGCCACGTGTAACGTCACGAGCCGCGCCGCATGCTTCGATGCGATCGCCGCGTGTGTCGCGAAGTTCGGCAAGCTCGATGTTCTGGCGAATGTCGCCGGAGTCGTTCGGTTCTCCCACGCGACCGAGACATCCGAGGACGAATGGAACCTGATGCTCGCGGTGAATCTGTCGGGGCCGTTCTTCCTCAGTCAGGCCGCGATCCCGCATCTCATCGAGTCGAAGGGCAACATCGTGAACATCGCCTCCAACGCCGGGCTGATGGGACAGGCCTACACGGTTGGTTACTGTGCGAGTAAGGCCGGCCTGATCAACATGAGCAAGGCGCTGGCGATGGAGTTCGTAAAGAGCGACATTCGAATCAACTGCATCGCTCCCTCTGGTACAGCCACGAGCCTCGTAGCGAACGTCCAGTTTCCGAGCAATCCCGATGGCGCACTGATGGATCGCTATCGCGGGTTCCGGCCGATGAGTCAGCCGGAAGACATCGCGAACGTGATTGCCTTCCTCGCCTCCGACGAGGCCAAGGCGGTGCACGGCGCCGTTTGGGAAGCCGACCAGGCTGTCTCCGCGGGTTGAGCCGCACGCGAAGGAGCCCGAGATGAGTACCCCTCTGTTCGAGCAGTACCGGGTCATCGATATCGACACGCACCTCACCGAGCCGGCCGACGTTTGGACGTCGCGGCTGTCGAAGAAGTGGGGCGATCGAGTGCCGCACGTGAGGCGTGTTGACGGCACGGACCTGTGGTTCGCCGGAGACACGCCGGTCGGAATGCCCGGGGCGTACTCGATGGCGGGACACGACAGTACGCCACCCGACTTCCGCAAGAACTTCGACGAGATCCCCAAGTCGATGTACGAGGCGAACGCTCGCCTCGCGTTCATGGACGAGGAGAAGATCTACGCACAGGTCTTGTACCCCAACGTCGGGGGCTTTGGCTCGGCGAACTTCCGGAAGATGGACGACCCAGAGCTCGTGCTCGACTGCGTGCGCGCGTACAACGACTTTCTGGTCGATTTCTGCTCGGCAGATCCGAATCGCTTGATCCCGGTCATGGCGACACCGTTCTGGGACATCGCCGCGTCGGTGACGGAGATCCAGCGGTGCGCCGCCAAGGGCTACAAGGCGGTTCTGATGTGCAACACGCCCGAGGCTCACGGCCAACCGGTTCTGCGCGACCGGCACTGGGACCCCATCTGGGCCGCCTCACAGGACGCCGCAATGAACGTCAGCTTTCATGTGGGCGGCGGCGATCTGAGCGAACTGATGAAGGACGACGCGAACGTCGGCTGGCGGGCCAACTTTGCTCGCGTGTCGGTGCTCGCTTTCATCGACAACGCACGCTGCCTGACTGAAATCGTCTTCGGCGGACTCTGTCACCGCTTTCCCGACCTGAAG
Source organism: Deltaproteobacteria bacterium (assembly GCA_029262355.1). Classification (GTDB taxonomy): domain Bacteria; phylum Desulfobacterota; class Binatia; order UBA12015; family UBA12015; genus VGTG01. The sequence goes on along the minus strand of JAJCZO010000221.1, from coordinate 115,286 downwards.
ATGATTTCGGTCGAGTCCGGTGCGAGTTGGATTCCGTTCGTAGTCGAGGCCATGGATTGGCAGTGGCGGAACAACGGTGTCGCCAAGGAGCATCCGGAATACGAGCTGCTGCCGAGCGAATATTTCAAGCGCCAGATCTACGCGAGCTTCTGGTTCGAGGAGGATGGGATCGCGCAGGCGATCGAGCAGTACCCGGACAACATCCTCTACGAGACCGACTATCCGCATCCGACCTGTCAGGCGCCGGGACCAGCCAGCGCGGGTACGCGGCCGCAGCTGTACGCGGAGAAGGTTCTCCGCGGGCTTCCTGATGCGACACTTCGCAAGGTTCTGCACGACACGGCCGCCAAGCTCTACGGCGTGCAGGCCCCCCTCTGAGACGGTCGTCGTGTCGGTGCGAGGCGGTGGGTGGGCGGCTTCGCCGATGCATGGGATGAGGCCCGGCAATACGCACCTGGCTCGAAGGATTCCCCGCCCGGTGCACGTCTTGGACGAGATTCTACGTGCACCGAGCGGCAAGGCGGACTACAAGACAGCAAGGAGAACCGCCCTTCGGGGCGATTGATTTGCTCTGGAGGTAGGATGAACGTCCACGCTCGAACGATCCCACTCGTGTTCGCCGCGCTCGTACTGAGCATGGGCTCGGCGCAAGCCAGCGGCCCCGGGGAGCGAATCCGAAAGTCGCTCCTTCCTCTCGGCGTGTTCGTCGGAGGCCCGTGCGACGGACAGGCGTGCGTGGATGACACCGACTGCGGTGGAGGTGACGCTGCGGCTGCCGCGGCGGGGACGTGCACCACGAGTCTCGCCGACGTCGCGGTGCGCGGGGTGTTGACCATCATTGCCGACAAGGATGCGGCTGGATGGAACGACACGGACTTCGTCCCTGAAGTCGAGCCTGGCGAGGGCGGCGATGATGGTGACGGCGGCGGCGGAGGCGGAGGAGGCGGCGGAGGCGGCGGTAGTACTGCGGCGGCCGGTGACGGCAACGGCGACGGCAGTGGCAACGGGGACGGGAACGGCTCTGGTGACGGAAACGGTCCCGGCGACGAGGACGACACCGAAGAGACCTTCAAGGTCCCCGAGGACTTCGCCCACTCTACCCTGACGCTCCTGCTCGACTTCACGCGCAACGGGAAGGACTACGTGGTGGCCGAGACCTATCGGAACCTCGGCGACTACCTCGACGATGATCTCAACATCGATTGCGCCGGCTTCTGTCTCCCGACTTGGGCGCAGCCCATGGTCGAGAAGCAGATCGTTCGATTCGCGACGACCAGTGGTGGCGGTGGTGATCAGGAAGGCGGAGGTGACGGCGGTGACCGAGGCGGCGGTGGTGGCGGCGGCGGCGCGGCCGCGGGGTTCGTCTGGGGCATGCCGGGGCAGGTCGCCCAGGAGCGGCTTGCCGAGATGCTGGGCGTGTCCGATGGCACGCCGTTCATCATCCTCGCGGATGAGGTCTCGCTGTTCGATCATTCTGGCGAGAAGGACACGCTTGCGACGGTGCGGCGGTTCAAGGTGGTGATCAATGTCATCGAACCGCAGGATTGAGGGCTCGGTCGCGACGGCTCTTGCCGTCGCCCTCTTGATGGTGATGGGTTCGACGACGAACGTGACGGAAGCGGCGGTGGCCCGTCGGGTTCCCGTCGTCCGGCGCGTCGAGGGTGCGATCACGCCTGGAGAAGTCGGCGTTCATCGGATTCGCGCGAGGTCCGGTCAGGTTCTCGTCGTGGCGTTGCACGAAACGGGCGTTCCCGGCGTGCGCGTGGGTGAGTTCGGTGATCCGGTGCTCGGCGTATTTCCCCCGAACCCTACGCTCGACAAAGACGGCCGGCGGATCCCGTACATTACGAACGACGACTCCGGTACGGGCTATCTGCCGCAACTCGCCGTGCCGATCGACCAGTCTGGTCGGTGGACGGTCGAAGTGACTGGTTCGGGAGACCGGGACTTCGATGGGGCAGGACACTCCGAGCACCTGCGGTACCGCCTCGAGCTCGCCGTCGTTCAAGAACCGATCAAGATCGACGAATCTGAGCCCAATGGTGCGTCTGGCGACCGGGTGCCGATGAGGAAGAGCGACCGGGTGCTGCGTGGGTCCACTGGCGCGGCCGTCGTGCGTGGGAGCCTGACGCCGGGCGACCTCGATCGTTTCTCCGTGCACGTGCCCAGCGGTGCGAGCCTGGCGGCCACTCTCTTCGACGGAGAGGGGGGGGAGTTCAACGATTCGGTGATCCGCTTGGAAGATTCAGGCGGCGAGCTGCTTGCCACGAACGACGACGTGCGTCCGGGCTTTCTGTCCGCATTGCGATTCGAGAACGAGGATAGGGGGCGGTCGCTCGACGTGGTCATCAGCGGATTTGAAGCCGGTGGTACCGCCCACCGGGAGTCGTTCTCTTACGTCCTTCTGCTCTCCGTGGTGGACTGACCCCGCTGGTCAGTTCGACGGCGCGAAACAGGGGCCGCCCGCACACACGTCGACGACCACTCCGCCGGTTCGGAGAAACTCGGATTTCTGTAGCCGTGCGCCGGGTTGGCGACGTGGGCACTCGTGTGGATCGGAACCGCGCACCTGCGCGCACAGGCCGAGATCGAGGAACGCCGGATCACCAGGGTCGACCGGCGGGGGGGGAATGTTCTCGACCGGCGGAGCCGGGTTGCCGCTGTCCCAGATCACGACCGCGGATCCGTCGAACGGATAGGCGGGAATCGCCGGGATGTCGAAGAAGGGCTGCACGTCTGGGACGGCCTTCGCGGGATCCAAGGCGGGCTGGTGGATGTGCGCGCCGTTCGTCCGTGCCGCGACCTCGACCGTGACGTTCGCGACCTGATGGTCGCCGAACGCGACTTGGTACAACAGTTTCTTTGGCGGAGTGCCCGGGTAGGGGGCGGTAGTGACGTGGCCCACGTGGCCGTTCGGGTCGGTCTGATCCCACATCGTCTGGGCGATGGAGAGGAGCAGGGACCGATCGAGGCCCTCGGGGTACGTGCTCTGCAAAACCGCGAAGAACGGCGCAAAGTCGACGCTCCGACTGAGGAGGGTGCTGTAGGTCATCCCGGGCACGCCGAGGACGAAGCGCTCGATGTCACGCTCCGTCGCGGCAAGGACGCCGCCGAGAATGCCGCCCTGACTGTTGCCGTCGTAGAACGTGGCGCTTGGGTCGATCACGGACTCTCCGCCGACTTGAAACGCAGGGTGAGACGCGAAGCCGGAGGAGTGACGGAGTAGGCGACCCAGCACCATGAAGTTCAGGACTCCCTGGTGTTGCCGGTCGATGAACTTGGGGAAGTTCGAGAAGTCCGAGAGCACGCTGAAGACCGTCGTGAGGTCGTCCTCCGCGAAGCCGCTCCACCGGGTGCCGCACACGATGAAGTTGTGCTCGCTCGAGAAGTCGCGCACGTGGCTCGAGCCTGTCTCCCGTTCGCTCCCAAGGAGTCCGTGTCCGTAGAGAAGGCCTCGCCCTGGTACGGCGGGGGCGCTTCCTGCGCTGGTTGCGGCGTACGGAACGAGGCACCGGAACTGCGCAGTGAAGAAGTCTCCCTCGTTCACGGGAAGGCCGTCCGCATTCCGACGCAGGAGGGCGCCGGGTGCTCCTCCCTCGGTGAGGTAGAGCGGGACCTGGAACGTACCGTCGATTCGCCGGAGGATGTCTGCCGTGAGTGGTTCGGTGATCGTATCGACCCGGAACGTAGGCGCGTCCGTGCCGAGCACGTTGTCGAGCGCATCGTCGCGCATGTGAAGCAGTTGGCGGGAGACGCTCTCTTCGCTTTGGGTGGTGAATTCCCATGCCAGCTGGAGATCGGGGCGGGGAATGCCTGCAGCGGCGAGTTCGGCGAAGAGCTCCTCCATCAGGGGTCGACGTGCTTCGGCCGGTAGCTGGTTCGTGGGGACTCGGTCGCGGTACGCCGCGAAGGTCGGGTTCGTCGGGAGCAGTGAGCCCCCAGCATCCCGAAGCCCACGCACCGCGACGAGGTAGCGGTGTGCGCTCTTCAGATTCTTGCCGACGCGGATCATCGTGGCGCGCTCAGTAGGGTTGGTGGGGATCTGGTCGCGCTCCACCCAGTGGAGCTGTTTGTCGCCCGTCTCGGCGTCGATCAAGACGAACGGAGTATCCGCGTCGAGTGACCGGGCAACGTCCGCCAAGGGGGCAGCTCCACTCGTCACGAAGTCTGCACCGGGGAGATGAACGAGCCCGAGCGGTCCTGTGCTGAATCCGTCGAGTTCGTTCCATCGGCTCGGGTCGACGGTCGCGCCCGCGTTGTTCGCGGGCATGGTCGTCGGCTCGAAGGCAAGTCGCCGTCCGCTGGGCGAGGTGGGGTCGGGTCGTGAGAAGTAGTCGTTGGGGAAGGGGAACAGGCAGATGGCTCCGTCGAGCGGGTCGCAGGGGGACGCGGCTACCGTTGCGAGCCGCGCAGCGGTCTCGGCAACGAAGTGCGCGGTGTCCATGCCGATCATGGTGGATAGGTCGGTGCAGGCCCGGTCGAGGCGCGCCGTCGCCGCGGCCGCGAGGCGCGCGTGCGCGTCGGAGACGCGGTCGAGCTGGCAGGTGGTTTTCGTGCAGGCAGCACTTCGGCGGATCATGCCCGAGAGAAGCCGACGGCCTTCGCGTCCGACCGCCCGGCGGCAGCGGCGCTCGGCTCGGGCCCCGGTATCGCTCGCGTAGGCGCGCACCCGGAGCGCCTCGACCTCACGGGCGCACGTGCTGCGCAAGTGGGTGGCGAGCCCTGCCTGGTCGAGTGGTGCATACCCAGCGCTGGCGATCGCTCCCGGAGTCCGGCAGCGGCGGCGCAAGGAGCTCTCGAGTGCACCGAGCGCGTTCTCGGTCGCGGCGTGCGGTTGTGAACATCGCGCGCCCGTTCGCCAATGACATGCGAGTTCGGCACTCGCGGCCTTGCCCACGCACCGTGCGAGTAGCCGCGGCACGGACGTACGGCACTCTGCGGCCGCGTCCGCGCCCATGGCGGGGGCCGCTACGCCAGAGGAGTACAGAAGAACGATCGCCGTGAACGCCAGTCGACTCATGATGGGGCAACGCTATCAGACTCGGCCCCGCCGCAGGGAAGCCGGAGAAAATCCAGTCAAACAGGTGAGTTTGCGCCCGGACGGAGTCGGGCCCGGGCTGGCCTGGAAGTTCCGTTGGGACGGGTGCGCGTCAGGGCGTCCGTGAAGTGGTAGGTTTCGCCTCGGCTCTGGCCATCAGCCGGTCGACGCCGGCGAGGAGGTCGGCGCACTGCTGGCGCACGCTGAACTCCGATGCGGCGTATGCTGCGGCGGTCTGCCCTTTGGTCTTTTTCCAGCCCTCGGTCAGGGCGGTCGTCACGGCATCGGCCAGCGACCGGGCGAGCGCGGCCTCGTCATCGGTCTCATCAACGAGCGTTCCGACGCTCGAGCGCACGAAGTCTCGCGGCCCGCCGGAGTTGGCGCCGATGACGGGAGTGCCGCAGGCCATGCATTCGATGAATACGAGACCGAACGGTTCCTTGTGCGAAGGGAAGCAGCCTACGTCGGCGGTGTTGTAGAGCACGGCGAGCTCGGGCTGCGGCTTTGGCCCGACAAAGTACGCGTAGCGAAGGCCGAGCTCATTGAACGCAAGGTCCTGCATTCGCTTTTGTTCTTCGAGCGGGCCGGAACCCACGATGACGGTCGCGACTTTCCGACCGGCGTTCTCGTAGATCGCTGCCGCGCGCAGAAGAACATCGAGTCGCTTCCAGTCGGCGAACTTGCCGCAGAAAACGACCACGTCGTCGAATCCCCCGTCGGTGGCGACGGGGTCGGCGCGACGCGAAGAGCCCTCATGGGGCCTCGTCGTGAACTCCGCCAGGACTTCGTTTCGGTCGCGGTACAGATCACGAGGTTCCCTCGCGACGTGGAACACGTCTTGGTTGTAGCCGTTGGGCGAGAGGAGTACGCGGTTGCGGGGGAATTCAGGGAAGACGTCGCCCAGAGCATCGATCTGCTGGTTGGAGATCGCTGCGCAGACATCGACGCCGTCGGGACGGCTCGGGTCGAACACGCCTTCGGACCTCATGAAGGGGAGGAATCGAACCGGAAAATCGTCGGGCTCGGCCCCGCTCATCTCCTTTGCGTACATCTTGAGCGCGGTGCCATGTACGAAGCAGAGGAGCGGCATCCGCGCCTTGCCCTGTTGGGCTCGGAGCCGCAGTACATTGCGTAGGACCACGGGATTGAGGAAGGCGTGATGCGCGATCGCGAGCCCGAACGATTCGCCACGCTGGCGCTCGATCCCCTCCATGTAGGCGGCCACGAACTCCGTGAGGCGATGTCGGTAGGCAGCGAAATCGTTCTCCGACATCGCGTGCCACCGGTACGAGCTCACCGGCGAGATCGATTCGCAGATCGGGATGTCGTGATCGAGTCGGAAGACTGCGACATCGCTGCGCTCCGACAGCTGGGTCGGAGACGGAAAGATCGAGAACGAAGCCGTCTTGGGAAGCCGGTTGTAGGCGTGATGGTGCGCCTCGTGAAGAATCCCGGAGCCAGGCGCGAACTCGTCGCCGTGCTGCCAATTGTTCGTCCCGAGCTGAAGGATCAATCGCGTCGAACCGCTGTCCATCCCCATCCGATCATTTCAATCCACTGGTCGGCCTGAGGCAAACGGGTGTGCACGAGCAGGCTGTTGAACAGCTCCTCCCGTTGCCAGGCACTTCCCTTCGACTCGCTGCCCGCGTGGGGAAAACGAGCGAGAGTGGCGGACGATCGCGGCGTTTTCGCGCCTTGGCCTCGGGTGCGAATGGCCGCACCCGGCTCGGTCCGGAGCGCTTCGCAAGCTTGCTAGCCCTCGAGGATCGAGCGGGCCCACTTGTAATCGGCCTTGCCGTTCGGCGCGCGCTGGACGGCGTCGACCACGACAATTCTCTTCGGAGCCTTGAAGGCCGAGAGCTTCGATTTGGTGTAGCTGCGGAGCTCGGGTTCGCCGATGTCGCAGCCAGGCGTCACGGACGCGACCGCGGCCACGCATTCTCCGAACTTCTCGTCGGGAATGCCGACGACGAGACAGTCGATGACCGACTCGTGTCGCTTGATGACCTCTTCCACTTCCTCTGGATAGATCTTTTCGCCGGCCGAGTTGATGCATTGCGAGCCGCGGCCGAGGAGCGTGAGTGTGCCGTCGGGCTCGACGGTGGCCCAGTCGCCGGGGAACGAGTAGCGAACCCCGTCGATGGTTTTGAAGGTCGCGTCACTCTTCTTCTCGTCCTTGTAGTAGCCGATCGGGACATTGCCGCCGGCAGCGACCATGCCGGTCTCGCCTGACCCCGGCCGTACGAGGCGCCCGTCTTCTGTGAACACCTTGGTCGTAGGGGCCATCGCGAACTTGGCGGTCTCGCCGAAGTTGCCGCGGGTGGTGATCTGCGTGCCCATGGAGCCTTCGCTCGATCCCATTGCGTCGAATAGGATGAAGTCGCCCCACTCGAGCATCTCGGCCTTCACCTCGGTCGTCCACATCACTCCGGAGGAGACGATGAGCTTGATGGACGACGTGTCGTACGCGGAACCGGCCCGCTTGGCTTCGGCGAGGGCCTTTACCATTGGCTTTCCGAAGGCGTCGCCCACGATGACGATCTGGTTCGCCTGTTCTCGCTCGGCGGTGGTCCAGAGTTCGTGCGCATCAAAGGAGCGATGCTCGAGTGCCACCACCGTGGCGCCGGCACAGTGTGGCATCATCGTCCCGATCCAACCGCCGGTCCCATGCATCATCGGGCACGCGGGAATCGAGACGATGCCCCGTGCTTCGTCGCAGGCCTGCTTGACCATGGCGGCGGTGTCTTCGGGCTTGGTCGGGAGCCCGAGGCCGAGCACCGGGAAGGACGACGTGAGGAAGCTCTGCGTCATCCCGCCGATGTTGTACATGACGCCCTTGGGCATCCCCGTCGTGCCGCCGGTGTACAGCATGTAGAGGTCGTCTTCTGACCGCGGAATCCGCGGGCTCGGATCGTAGTTGCGCAGGATCTCTTCGTAGGCAGTGGCGCTCGGTAGGGACTCGCCTCCGTCGTCGACTTCGATCCACAGCCGAATGTTCGGACACCGCTCCATCACGCGCCCGACCCGGTCGCTGAGGCTCGTGTGGAAGACCAGGGCTTCGGAGTCCGAGTTCTCCAGGAGGTAGTGCAGCTCGTCGTCGAGGTAGCGGTAGTTCACGTTGATCGGAACGTGCCGCCCCTTGAGGGCGGCGAACTGTGCCTCCGTGTACTCGATCGAGTTGTAGAGGTAGAGGCCGACCTTCGCGTCCGGCTCGAGTCCGGCGGCCGCGAACGCGGTGGCGAGGCGCGCACTTCTCTGTTCCCACTCTTGCCAGGTTACGCGGCTGTTGCCGCAGACGACGGCTGCCCGGTCCGGAAGGACGTCCGAGATCGATTCCCACAGCGTTGCGAAGTGCCATTCTGCCATCGGCTAGAAATACGACCGCCGGTGGATGGAGATCAAGGCGTTGGGTCTCTGCGGCCGTGTCTCGGTCTGAGGAGACAGGACCGTCTCTGGGCTCAGGTCGCGGTGCGGTCGACCGACCTCGACAATCGACACTACTATTGCCACTATCTGCAGTGGCCCACGGCCGTTGGCCACTTCTCCAAGGAGGTCCGTTCGATGGAATCGCTCGAGAGCTTTCGGCAGGAGGTCCGCTCCTGGCTCGAAGAGAATTGTCCCGCGTCACAGCGTCTCCCGAGAGACGGCGAAACACCGCTCCCGTGGGGCTCGCCCCAGGCCGTAGAGGACGCAAAACTTTGGCTCGAGCGGTGCGCGAACAAGGGCTTCACCTGTCCGAGTTGGCCGGCCGAGTATGGCGGCGGAGGTCTCTCGAACGAGCAAGAGAAGGTCCTGCGTCAGGAGGTTGCGGCGGTCGGCACGCAGCTCCCCGGGATGAGTTTCGGTACCCACATGCTGGGGCCGGTTCTGCTCGAACTTGGGAACGAGGAACAGAAGCGCCGCTTCATCCCAGACATCATCCACAATCGCCTCACGTGGGCTCAGGGCTACAGTGAGCCCGGCGCTGGTTCGGATCTCGCAGGCCTCCAGACCCGGGCGGAGCGTGTAGGTGACGAGTACGTCATCAACGGTTCGAAGATCTGGACGACGGGCGCGAACAACGCCGACTGGATGTTCTGCCTCGTGCGCACCGACCCTGACGCCCCGAAGCATGACGGGATCAGCTTCATCCTCTTCGATCTGAAGAGCCCCGGCGTCACAATCTCGCCAATCGAGCTGATCAGCGGTGCGTCGGAGTTCTGTCAGGTTTTCTTCGAAGACGTTCGTGCCAAGGCCGAGAACCTCATTGGTGAGAAGAACAAGGGCTGGGCCATCGCCAAGCGACTCCTGCAGTACGAGCGCACGATGATCTCGGGCATGGGTGGTGGCGGCGGACCACGCGGTGGTGCGAAGAGGAAGCGGGTCGCGAAGCGGTACCGCAGCATGGCTGACATGGCTCTGCCGTATGTCGGCGAGAAGGACGGCAAGCTCGCCGACTTCGCTCTGCGCGACCAGCTCACGCAGACGGAGATGGACACGATCTGCCTTACCCTCACGACGAAGAGGGTCGGCGAGGAGGTCAAGGCGCAGAAGGGGCCAGGGCATACCGCTTCGATGTTCAAGTGGTACGCCACCGAGCTGAACAAGCGTCGTCAGGAGATCCTTACGACCGCCCTGGGCACGCAAGCGCTTGGTTGGGAAGGCGAGGGCTTTCAGGCTCACGAGTTGGCGCACACGCGCGGTTGGCTCCGTTCGAAGGGGAACTCGATCGAGGGCGGCACGTCGGAAGTACAGATGAACGTCATCGCGAAGCGCGTTCTCGGTCTGCCGGATTGAGGAGAGGAGAAGTCATGGCACTGGCACTGACTGAAGAGCAGAAGATTTTGCAGAGCACGGCGCGCGAGTTCATCTCGGCAAATGCGCCCGTTGCACACCTCCGTGGCTTGCGTGACAGCCGGGACGCTACGGGCTTCTCTCGCGACCTCTGGAAGGAGATGGCCAAGCTTGGTTGGGTGGGCTTGACCTTCGACGAAGCGAGCGGCGGTAGTGACCTCGGGTACGCCGAGCTCGCGGTGTTGTTCGAGGAGTGCGGCCGCACGCTCGCGCCCACGCCGTTTCTTTCGTCCGCAGTCCTCGGTGCGGAGTGCGTGCGTCGCGGGGCGGCGGAACCACTGCGCGCCCAGATTCTCTCGGGTGTGGCGCAGGGAGAGACGCTTCTCGCGCTCGCCCTCGATGAACGGGCCCATTTTGCGCCCTACGTGATTGAAACCAAGGCCGAAAAGTCGGGGGAGGGCTATGTCCTCACGGGTGAGAAGGGTTTCGTCCTCGACGGCCACGTCGCCGATCGGCTCGTGGTAGTGGCGCGAACGTCGGGTGCGGCGGGCGACCGCGACGGCGTGGGGCTGTTCCTGGTCGACCGGTTGGCCAAGGGTGTTACGGTCTCGCGCACCGGCATGGTCGACAGCCGCAACGCGGCTCGCGTGCGGCTCGACCGCGCTCCGGCCGAAGCGGTTCTGGGCGAGGTCGGCGGTGGTGCGGACGTTCTCGACGCCGCTCTCGATCGAGGCACCGCCGTCTTGTGCGCCGAGATCCTCGGTCTCGCGACCGAAGCGTTCGAGCAGACGGTCGAGTACTTGAAGACGCGCGAACAGTTCGGCGTGAAGATCGGAACCTTTCAGGCTCTGAAGCATCGGGCATCCGTGATGTTCGCCGAGTTGGAGCTGGCGCGCTCTATCGTTCGCGAGACGATGAACGCAATCGATGAGGATGGCCCAGACGTCCCGGCGCTCGTGAGCGTCGCGAAGGCGCGGTGCTCGGATGTGGGCAGTCTGGTCTCACGTGAGATGCTTCAGATGCACGGTGGCATCGGCATGACGGACGAGGCCGATATCGGGTTCTATCTGAAGCGCGCCCGGGTGGCGGAGCTCACCTTTGGAGACGCGAGCTATCACCGCGATCGCTTTGCTACGCTACAGGGGTACTGATCCTCAGGACTTGTTGAATACCGGTTTGCGTTTCTCGAGAAACGACATCATGCCCTCGATCTGATCGGGGGTACCGAAGGTCGCGTTGACGGCGGCTCGCTCGTCGCGCAGAGATTGGGCTAAGGTCTTCGTTTCATGGCCGACGATGCACTCGAGCATCGCGCGGACGGCCAATCGGGGCTGAGCGGCCAGCTCCTCTGCCAGCGCAATGGCCCGATCCTTGAGTTCGGCGTTCGGCCAGACCTCGGTTGCGAGGCCGAACGCGAGGGCTTCGGGCCCGGAGATTTTCTTGCCGCGCAGGATCATGTCGAGCGCGTGGTCGCGTCCGACGCATCGGCTGAGGCGCGCGCTTCCGCCCCAGGCGGGCACGGTTCCGAGGTCCATTTCTGGAAGTCCGATCTTGGCGTCGTCTTGCGCGGCGAGCCGGAAGTGGCAGCCGAGCGGCAATTCGAGACCGCCTCCGAGACAGTACCCGAACAGCGTGGCGATCCAGGGCTTGCCCATGTTCTCGATAGCGGAGATGACCCGCAGGCGCTGGTCGAAGACGGCATCCGTGCTGCCCTTCTCCTTTGCGCCTTGCGGCAGCTGCTTCAGGTTCATGCCGACGGAAAAGTTCTGATCTCCGTCGCCGGTAATCACGATGGCGCGGATCGAGTCGTCGTGACCGATCGTGCCGACGAGGCCCTCGAGCGAATCCATGAACTCGAGCGACATTCGGTTGTACGGCGCGTCGTTGATGGAGAGGATCATGACGCCATCGCGTCGCTCGATGAGAATCGGGTCGCTGGCCATGAGAGAAGGGATACCGCCTTGCGCTAGGGGACTTCCAGTCCGGGCTCGAAAGCCGGCGCCCGGGCGTCTAGAGTCCAGGGCATGTCACACGGGCACGACGACGAGGAGAACGGTGGGGGAACAGGCGCACCGGAGGAGGAGGACTTTGCGGCCCTCTTCGCCGAGAGCGAAGCGACCCAATCCAAGCAGAAGAAGCTCGAGGTAGGCACCCGGGTCAGTGGCCGAATCGTGGCCCTCGGCCCGGAGACGGCGTTCGTAGCACTTGGCGGCAAGGCTGAGGCCGTCATCGGCCTCGGGGAGTTTCGCGACGAGTCGGACGGTGAGCACGGGCTCACCGTGGGCGACACCATCGAAGCGACCATTACGGACGACGGCAACCAGTCGGGATCGATCGTGCTCAAGCGCACGTTCGGTCGCGGGGGGCACGTTCCCGGCGAGCTCGAGCAGGCGCTGGAGCATGGGATTGCCATCGAGGGCGTCGTGACAGGTAAGAACAAGGGCGGCTTCGATGTACAGGTCGCCGGCCAAAGGGCGTTCTGTCCGGCGTCGCAGATGGATCGTAGGCGCGGTGAAGGCGACGGCGAGGAGTGGATCGGCCAGCGTCTTCGCTTCCGGGTGACGAAAATCGAATCCGGTGGTCGCAACATCGTCGTGTCGCGTCGCGAGGTTCTCGAAGAAGAGATGGCTGCCCAGGCCGCCGTCACGTGGGAGAGGCTCGAAGTCGGTGCGGTCGTGCAGGGCGAGGTTATCTCGATTCGCGACTTTGGTGCCTTCGTCGACGTTGGCGGGGTGGAGGGTCTTCTCCACATCAGTCAGCTCGGACACTCGCGCGTGGAACACCCCTCCGAAGTTCTCGAAGTGGGCCAGCGGGTCGAGACCCAAGTGGTGAAGATCGAGCACGCGAAAGATGGCGGACGTACCAAGATCGGCCTGTCGATGCGTGCACTCGCGCCGGATCCGTGGAGCACGGCGGCCGAGCGCTACCCGGCCGGCCTGGCGGTGCGCGGCAAGGTCCGCAAGCTCGAACAGTTCGGTGCCTTCGTCGAATTGGAGCCGGGCCTGGACGGTCTCGTACACGTCTCGGCAATGTCGCTCGATCGGCGGATCGCACATCCCCGTGAAGTCGTGACCGCCGGAGATGAGGTCGAGGTGATCGTCGTGAGCGTGGATCCCCACAAGAAGCGGCTCGGGCTCTCGTTGGTCGAGGGCGTCCGCAAGCAGCGAGACGCCGAAGATGCCCAAGACCGAAAAGAGGCGCAGGCGGTGGTCGACGAGATGGGCCGCGGCGGCGGACTCGGAACCTTTGCCGAACTCTTGAAGCGAAAGTAGGTGACATGGCCACTCGCAGGCGTGACGAGCATAGCCCCAGCGAGGTGATCCCCGAGGGGATGAAGATCCTTCCGCTCGACCCCATTTTTCGGGAGCGACCGCACGAGGTATTGAAGGAGCTGCGCGAGAAGTGCCCGGTCCACCGCGACCGCGAGTTCGGTACCGTGGTTCTCTCCCGACACGGGGACGTCGAGGCGGTTCTGCGTGACCGCGACTACGGCGTCGACCCCCGCAAGGCTCGCGAGGGAGATCCCGTTCGGCGCTTCGTCCCGCCCGAGGGCGAGGAGCCTACGATGCTCTTCCTCGACGCTCCGGATCACCAGCGCCTCAGGAGTCTCGTGAGTCGATCGTTCACCCCGCGGCGCGCGGAGGCGTGGCGTCCGCTCGTCGCCGAGGTCACTCGTGAACTCCTCGACGAGGTCGATCGCGTTGGACGTGGGGAGTTCGACTTGGTGGAGGCGTTGGCTGCGCCGCTTCCGGCAATCGCGATCGCGCGGATTCTGGGAGTCGATCCGAGTCGGCAAGCCGATTTCAAGCGGTGGTCCGAGGCGGCCAACGTCGCTTTCTTCAATCCCTTTGCTTCGCCCGAGGAGCAGCAGGCCGGTGCTGATGCACTTGCGGCTCTCGACGAGTGCTTCGCGACCGAGATCGCGAAGCGTCGTGAGGCACCGGCCGAGGATCTGATCGGCCGGCTGGTCGCCGCCGAGGAAGACGGTGACCGGCTCACGGAGCGGGAGCTCGTTCGGATGTGCAACCTGCTTCTGATCGCGGGCAACGTTACGACGTCAGACTTGATCGGCAACGGAACCCGTGTACTGCTGCAGCATCCAGGTGAGCTCGCGAGGCTCCGCGATGAACCGAGCCGAATCAAGAACGCGGTGGAAGAGATGCTGCGTTTCGATCCGCCGGTCACGGTGTCGGGACGAATCTCTTCGCGGGATACCGAGATCGACGGTGTCGCCGTCGACGCTCGTGAGTCGGTGACGACACTGCTGTCGTCGGCGAATCGCGACCCCGCGGGGCATGCGGACCCGGACCGGTTCGATATCGATCGCGAGGCCATCGGGCACGTCTCGTTCGGCGGTGGGGCGCATTTGTGTCTGGGCGCGCACCTCGCTCGGGTGGAGGCTCAGGAGGCGATCGGGGCGCTGGTCGCCCGCTATCCGAGGCTGCGTGCGGCCGGTGGGTCGGAAGTGTGGAAGCAGGTTCCGAGCTTTCGAGGACTCTCGCAGTACCGGGTTCGGGTGGATTAGTGCAACGCCGTTAACCCTATGTCGACGGCGGTGCAGTAGGAGCTTTTCAACAGCCTGCTAGGGAAGCAGACCCTGCAGGATCTTCGTGTTGCCGGGCTCGGGGACGGTGAGGAAGCTGGTGACGCCGCTGACCCCGGCGGTATCGCGCGCTGCCTGGCCGGCGCTCTGTACGTCTGCGCCATTGGCGACGGCGCCTAGGAGGACGGCGTGGGTTCCGAGGACATCGACCGAGACGTTCGCCTGATGAGCCCCCGAGTCGAGCGTGATGGCCTCCATGATCTTGGCCTTCAACGCGAGCTCGTCGGTCGAGCTCGGTGCGTCGGCGCCGGTTGGCTTCTGCGGTAGGTACGAGCTGAGTGACGTCAGTCCCGACACGCTGCGCGCGGTGGCCTCGAGATCCCTGCGCTCGGCGTCGTTCGAGACCCAGCCCACGAGATACGCGTGCCCCCCGTAGACGTATGGCGAGACGGAGAGGGCGGCGTCGAGGGAAGCGAAGCTCTAGCCTCAGCTCTTCGGCACCGGATCGAATCGTCGTCCGCGTGGAGCGAACGGCTTGCGGCGAGACCTCGTGTCGCTTCACCGACCAGATGAAGCCGCCGTACCGGAAGCGCACCCGGGAGATCCTCACGGCGGCTGCGGTCAGGGGGTGGCAGACGCCGTAGTCGCAGCAGCGTTCGTAGATGATCCCGGCAGGCCGCGGTGGCCCTCACCCTGGCTGCTCGCCCCGTCCTGCAGTGGATTACAGCAGGTCGAGTGTAACGTTGCGTCGGCGCTTCGCGGTTGCGTCGGGCGACTCCGGCTCGAAGCGCTCGTCCGGTTCGATCTTGAAAATCGGCTGGCCCTTGGCCACCACCGTCGCGTCCTGGTCGACCATGAGGTTCTTCGTGATGGTGCCGGAGAACGGCACGGAGACCTTGTTGAACATCTTCATCACTTCGATGATGAAGAGCGGCTCGCCGGCCTCGAAGTGTCGCCCCTCTTCGATGAGCGGCGGCAGATGCGGGGCCTCGCGGGCGAAGAACGTACCGCCCATCGGGGTCAGGATCTCATCGGCGCTGGCCTGCGGCGGCGGGGCGAGGGCGCGGACGCACGGCTTGCACGCTTCTTCGTCGAGGAAGCGGTCGGGAAAGACCGGGACGAGATCGTCCCCGACCGCGATCTCGAGGAATCCCGAGCGGGCGCCGATGCGGGGGACGAGGAGTAGGAGGTCGAGGCCCACCTGGAACCCGCGGTGGGCAGCTACTGCGCTCTTCCACAGGGCGGCGTCCCCGTTCATCAGTTTCTTCGAAGGCTTCCCGGCGAAGAGCGTCTCGAGTTCCTCGGCGGTTCGTGCGCCGGTACGGCGCTCGACTTCAGCATAGAACTCCAGGGACGTGGCCAGGATGTCTTGATCGTGATCCCAGATGCGCTCGGACGGAGGCTTTGAGCCTACATGCTCGAGATTGAGGAACTGATACAGCCGCTCGAGGAAGTGCACCGGGTTGTCGACGAACCGGACTTCGCCGTCGCCGTGCGCGAACAACTCACCGTCGAAGCGGCCGAGGAAGCCGCCGAGGGTGTGCGGATTTTCGAGGAGCCTCGTGAGCGGGCGGAGCAAAAGGGTTTGTTTGGTGGAAAGAACTTTCCGCGCCTCGGCATCGGGCTGCGTCTTCACGAGCTCAGCGACTGCGATGTCGAGGTCGACGTCGTCGACGACCTGCTGGAGCGATCCCACCGCGGCGAGGAACGGTTGCATGAAGGCCGTCGTCGGCTCGGCCATGACACCCTTGCCGAGGAACCACTGGACCAGGCCGTAGTGAACGGGAAGGTTTGTCTGCAGGTCGTCGCCGCGCAGCTCGG
Source organism: Deltaproteobacteria bacterium (assembly GCA_029262355.1). GTDB lineage: Bacteria > Desulfobacterota > Binatia > UBA12015 > UBA12015 > VGTG01. Next base: position 99,111 of record JAJCZO010000221.1, on the reverse strand, counting down.
TGCGACGCAGTACTTCAGCCATGCGCTCGTAGTTGTCGCGGCGGTTCTCGCCGTCGGTGAGGACGAGTGCGACGTTCGAGTCGTATGCCCCAGCGAGTCGGTAGAAAATGAAGGCGCCGGTGTCTGGGTTGCGCGTTCCGATTCCCTGGTCGAAGCGGATCTCGCCGTCGATCGGGCGGGACCACGACCGAATCATGCCGCCCGCGTGGGGTTGAAGTGCTTGGTTCGTCGCGTTGATGCGAACTTCGAGGCCCGACACGTTGCGTACGGTCCTTTCGGGCTTCGGCATCCTCGCGCCATGCGCCGCCAGGAGGCACATCGCCTCGATCAGATCTTCGATGTAGAAGCACTGGCTTGCGTCGTCCGGGTTGGTGAACTTCAGGCGGTACGCGAGCTCCGTTACGACGTGCTCGACCTGAATCCGGGTGTTCATCTCCATGAAGAAGTGATCGAAGCCGGAGATGATGCACTCGAAAGTGGAGACCGAGTTCAATCCCGTCGCCTCGCCAAAGCGCTCGCCTTCCTCCTCCATTCGCTGGAGGCAGGCCTTGTCGCCGGTGAGGATCTCGACGGTCTTGTCCTTGCCGTCCGCGCTCGCGAGAGCGATCTCTGCGTCGAGCAGCTCTGCCGTGAGCGATACTTCGAGCAGTTTCTGTTCGTGCATCTGGACCGAGCAGTCGCGACCGCCTAGCGCCACGGACCACGAGCCGTTGCCGATGAGCTGAATCTCGTTGTGGCGGGTCGACTCGATGTTGAGCTCGACCAGGAAGTTCCGGTTCGAACCCGGCTCGACGACCTTCACCTCGGCGAGCACGTCCATCACGGCCGCGTCGATCTCGTCCGGGGAGGAAACGACACGCTGGCCTTTTCCGCCGCCGCCGCCGATGTGCTTGAAGCGGATCCGATAGTCGGCGTGGCCCCTCCACATGTCGGCGCAGATGGCCGCGGCTTCCCTTTGGAGCTCTTCGATCGTGACGAGTTCGACGGTCTGCGCGTAGCCTTCTTGTAGAAGCACTTCGGCGTTTTCTTCCAGCGACCTGTCGCCGTCCCACGTGAACGAGAGATCGTGTTTCTTCGCGAGCTTCTCGAGCGTCGTCTTGTCCTTCGCGTTCTTCGCGAGCGCCCGGGCGCTGATGTCGTCCGTTCCGGGGATGATCGCGTTGCCGAGGCTGCGGGCGAGTTTCTTCGCTTCGTCTTTCGCGCCGGCTTTCCGGGCTACCTGCGACGATGGGCCCACGAAGCCGAGGCCAGCGCTCTCGATGGCCTGGATGAACTCGGCGTCTTCGGCCATGAAGCCGTACCCGGCGAACAGGTGGGTGTAACCGTGGTCCTTCGCGATTTCGATGATCTCTTCGATCCGCTCGAGCTTCTCTTCTTGCCCTACGCCCATGTAGTCGGGGACACGGTGGACGTTGCCCGGGAACCGCAGGCTGCGCAGTTCGGGTGCGAGGCAGCGTGCGTAGGTGACCGAGTCTTTCTCGGACAACAACATGCCGTATTCCCCGACGCCGATCTTGTCGAAAACCTCGAATGCCTCCTGGCGGACGGGGCCGCGGCAGACGACCAGGATCTTCATCTCTGCGAGTGAGAAGGATCTGATCCAGGCGGAGTCGGCCTCGTTCGGGGCGATCGTCTCGAGCTTCTGATTCAGCACGTGCACGCTCTCCCCTACTCGAACTCGCGCTGCGGGCCGGTCATTGCCGAGGGCGTGTAGGTCCGCATCAGGAAATCCAGATTCTTCGCCAGCACCCGGCGGCTGGTGCCGGGCATGACGATCCGCGAGATGGAGCCAAGGGACAGCGCCTCCTTGGGGTTCATCAGGTCGCGCTCGTAGCGGTCCGAAAGTTTCGCGAGTTTCGCGTCGCGCTCGGCGGCCGCTTCGGCCACGGAAGCGCCACCGGCGATCGCCTTCTTGTGGGCCGCTTCAGCGGCCCGCATTTCGTCTTTGTAGACGAACTCCTTGCCTGCGGGCCCCATGACGGCGACGCGTGCGTGCGGCATCGTGAAGACCACGTTGGCGCCGACGAAGTGCGAGTTGTAGCTCGCGTACGCGCCGCCGAAGGCGTTGCGGATGATCAGGGTCATCGACGGCGTGCGCAGATCGATGATCGAATCCAAGAACTTGCGTCCTTCGAGAAGGATGCCGCCCGACTCCTGCTCGCGGCCGGGCAGGAAGCCGGTCGTGTCTTCCAGGAAGATCATCGGGATGTTGTAGACGTTGCAGAACCGAATGAAGCGCGTGCCCTTGCGAGCGGCGTGGATGTCGATTTGCCCGGAAGCGACATGCGAGTTGTTTGCGACGAAGCCGACGACGTGGCCGCCGATGCGGCCGAATGCGGTGATCAGATTGCGTGCCCGGGCCTCCTGCAGCTCGAAGTACTCGCCGTGATCGCAGATCTGCTGAAGGAACAATGTGATGTCGAGCGGCGCGTTCATTCCCGCCGGCGAGTTGAACGTCTTTCGGAAGAGAATGTCTTCTTCGACTGTGAAGCGGTCGATGGGATCCGACGTCGGTCCGAACGGTGCCGCCACGTGGTTGTTATCGGGCAGATAGCCGAGGAGTCGGATTGCCGTTCGCAGCGAGCCGAGCTCGTCGTTGGTCATGATGTCGCACACGCCGTTCAGGCCGTGCACGCCGGGTCCTCCGAGCTCATCGGCCGTCACATCTTCGCCGAGAACACTCTTCACGACACTCGGGCCCGTGATTCCGATGAAGGTGTCGTCGCACTGGATCATGAACGACCCCTGGCGCGGGAGGTACGACCCGCCGCCGGCGTTGTAGCCGAACATCAGGCTGATGCTGGGTACGACGCCGGAGATCTTACGCAGCGCAGTGAACGCTTCACTGTAACCGTCGAGGCCGCCCACGCCTGCCGGCACGAATGCGCCCGCGGAGTCGTTCATGCCGATCAGCGGAATGCCACGTTCGCCGGCCATGTAGATCAGTCGCGCGAGTTTTGCCCCGTTGGTCGCATCCATCGATCCGGCGCGGAGCGTGAAGTCATGGCCGTACACGGCGACGTCTCGGCCGCCGATGTTGAGGATGCCGCACACCAGCGACGCACCGTCGAGGTTCGGGCCCCAGTTCTGCCAGAAGAGGTTGGGCTCTTCCTCGGTCAGAACGCGGATACGCTCGAACACGGTCATTCGTCCTTTCGCGTGTTGCACGCGAACACGGGCGAGCCCGCCGCCGTCGATCGGTTTGTCGAGCAGCTCCTGGCCGATGGCGAGGGCGGCATCGTACACGGATCCCCCCGTCTGCTTCGGGCCTGACGGGGCGACGGGAGGTGCGAAGGGATTCTCCAGCGAGTAGTTCGAGGTAGTGGCTTCCATGGTCTCCGGTCCGTTCGAGGCCTCTCTTTAACAAAAGATCCGGGGAAGCCATGTGGTCCCGATCGTGAGCTGTAAGTACTGGAAAGAGCTAGCGATTCACGGGGCTTTGCTTCCCCTACGGCAGTGCCAAGGTCGCGCGATGGGATCCTACGAATTCCTCGAAGTCGACCAGGCGGGCCCCGGGGTCTGCCGAATCACGCTGAACCGGCCCGAGAAACGCAATGCGATCAACAACCCGATGCGAGGCGAGCTCTTGGCAGATCTCCAGGCCGCGGACCGAGACGACGCGGTTGCGCGTCTCGATCCTGCGCGGCGCCGGTACCTGCTTCTCCTCGAGTTTACGACATCAAGTCCGATCTGAGCACGGGCCAGCCCTACCTTCGCGGGCGATGTCGGGATGCAGTGGCCGCGGCACGTCGCGGAGGGCTGGATGTCGATCTGGGATCTCGCAAAGCCTGTGATCGCCCAGATCCACGCGTACGCGCTGGCGGGCGGGCTCGAGCTCCCGGGCGCCTGTGATCTCGCCTACGCGGCGCGTGACGCGCGTTTCGCGCATCCGGTTCTTCGCGTGGCTGGGGTTCCGGACTTCGCGTGGTTCCCCGTGGCAATGGCGCCCCGGCACGCGATGGAGCTGCACATTGCGGGACGGGAGTACGACGGCGACGAGGCCGAGCGCGTCGGGATGATCAATCAGGCGTTCGCTCCCGACGAATTGGAGGACCGCGTACTCCAGATCGCGGTGCGGATTACGGAAGTGCCTCCGGCGGTCGTGACGGTGAACAAGCGTCTCGTGCACACGGCCGTACAAGCCCGTGGTGGAAGAAGTGTCATCCGCACTGCCGCGGATCTTCAGGCCGGGCCGCACATGCAGGCACTTCGTCGGGCATCCGGTGCGGGCCTGGGTGACCGGGTGAAGAAAGCGTAGTGACTCCTTACTTGACGCAACCTGGCGGCCCCGGTAACGCGGGAGTATGGCGGACCAACGGCGGCGTCATTTTCGGCTGGAGTACCCACTTCCGGTACGTCCATTGGTGGAGATCGACGGGAACGAGTTTTCCGTCGTGGATGTCTCCGAGGGCGGGCTTCGTTTTCAGGGTCCTGCGCGGATGTACCCGGAGCCCGGGGCGTGCGTGGTGGGTACGATCGAGTTTTCCGACGGCGAGCAGGTCGAAGTGGCGGGCACCATTCTTCGGTCGACTTCGAACGGCAGCTGCATCCTCGAATTTACGAAGGGCCTCGCGGCCGCACGAATCATGGACGAGCAGCGCCGCGTGATCCGCAACTATCGGCTCTGATCGCTCAGGAGTCGGAGCTTGAGGGGTTCGTGAGAAGCCCATCGCCCATCGGCTCATCGGTCCCGACCGATCTCCCGTTGGGCGATCGTGAGGTCGTCTCGCGTAAAATTGTACCTGGCGAGCGCGAGGCCGGCCCCGAGATAGAAAGCCGCCGGAAACCAGGAGTACATCCACACCATCCACCACCTCACGGTTTCGGTTGGCTCCACCCCAGGCACGTACCCGACCTGCTCGAGCACCTGGAGAGCCACGAACCCCGTGATCGCCGCGCCGAGTTTCGTCGCAAATGCCCAGATGGCGAAGTACGACTCTTCGCGCCGTCGACCGGTGTTCGATTCGTCCCAGTCGATGAGGTCGGCGACCATGGATGGCGGCAGCGAAAGCGTATTGCCGAAGGCGGCTCCGCCGATGACGAGGATGAACGAGAAGTACAGAACGGAGCAGGCCCGCGAGTGCCCATGCCTCGCGAACTGTGATGAGCTTCACGCGCTCCTGGTAGTCGTCGGACAGTTCTGCGCCGAGACTGAAGTACGGTACCGCGCCGATGGTCCAGAAGAGATACGTGAGGATGCACAGCGCGAGCATGTAGCCGAGGAGCTGCATTTGGCTGCTCCCGTCGGTTGCGACCATCGGCGGCGTGAACAGGAAGTAGAAGGCGACGGCCAAGGGGACCGCGGTCGCGAGGAAGTAGGGGCGCCGACGGCCAAAGCGCGTGTGGGTTCGGTCCGAGAGGTATCCCATCAGGGGGTCGGTCACGCTGTCGAAGAGCTTTGCGAATAGTAACGACCAGGCGACCAGGCCGGCGGAGAGACCGACGTAGTCGGTATAGAAGTACTGCAGGTTGACCGTGATCACGAGGCCGAGTAGCGCAAACGCGAAGTTGCCCGAGCCGTAGGCCATCATCGAGGCGACGGAGAGCCCTGCTCGGCGGACCGACGTGGCGGGATCGATCGAGCGCGTCGCCATGGTTCGGACGGACCCTATACGGGCGAGGCGACTACCGCGAGAGGTTGGCGGGGCAGTCGGGGAGTCGCAGGAGGAACGCGTGCAGATCCTCGGCCAAGGGTGCTTCGATTTCGAGCATCTGGTGGGTCGATGGGTGCGGGAGCCGGAGAGATCGAGCGTGCAGAAACAGTCGGGGCAGGCCGTACTGCTGCCGGAGGTGTTGGTTGATCCGCCCCTTGCCGTAGCGGGTGTCCCCGATGATCTGATGCGCGAGGTGCGCAAGGTGTCGGCGTATCTGGTGGCGCCGCCCCGTGTGAAGTCGAGCCTCCAGAAGCGAGCAGCGGCTCATCTCGGCTAGCCGGCGGAACTCGGTCCACGCCTCTTGCGGACGGCCCGACTCGGAGTGGAGTTGCCTTCGGCTCTCGAAACGTTCCTCTGTCGAACCCCGCACGAGGGTGAGGTAGGTCTTCTCCGTCTCTGGCGCGATCAGGCCCGCCTGCAGGGCGGCCGCGGCCTCTTTGTCGAGTGCGAAGAGCACAATGCCCGACGCGGCACGGTCGATCCGGTGAACCGGGAAGAGGAAGGCCCCGATTTGATCGCGGACGATCTGGAGGAGCGCCGTCGCGTCACTGGCCTCGGCGCTTCGATGCACGAGCAGACCCCCAGGCTTGTCGACCGCAACGAGACGGTCGTCGCGATGGAGGACCGGAATCACTTAGCGCGACGTCACGAGAGGCCAGATCCCGCCGACCAGGTCGTGCTGGACGGCGGTGCCCAGATCGGCGGCCCACTCCTCGGCGAGGCCAAACTCCGCGCGCCACGCCCAGAGCCGTCGGGTCGAGAAGTGCAAGGAGTGTTCGTAGGTGAAACCGATCGCGCCGTGAACCTGATGCGCGATTCGGGGTCCGAGTTCGGCGGCGTCTCCGACGACGACTTTCGCGCAGGCGATCTCGAAAGCTGGGTCGCCCTCTGCTCCGATTTCTCCTGTCGCGTTCGGGCGCGCTTCCGCCGCCGCGCGAAACGCGATCTCCGTGGCCGTCGTCGCCTCGGCGACCTGGCCGGCGAGGCGAGCGAGCTCTTGCTGGATGATCTGGAAGTTTCCGATCGGGCGGCCGAACTGAACGCGCTCGGTTGCGTACTGGACCGACTGATCGAGGATGCGCTCGAGAGCGCCGGTCATCTGGCCGGAGCGCAGCAGCGCCCCGTAGAGCCGGACGGTATTGGGTGCGACCGTAGTCGTTCCCACCGCAGCCGTTTCGCGGATCGTGACCGTGTCACGGGCGTCGAGTGCGATGTTGCATCCTGCGGCGACGTCGGGGCTCGGGCCCGAGAAGCAAACGACTTGGCCGTCCGTTCTGCCGTCGTTGGTCAGTCCGACGTAGGCGCGTGCGGCGCGGCCCCACGGAATCCGCTGGAGCCGGGTCGCGGTCGTCGTCGTCGGGTGCGGGACGAGGCCCAGCGGTCCGTCGGGGATGTCGAGCTCGGCGCGCTCGAGAAGCCAGGTTGCGAGGATCGTTTCGACGACCGGGAGAGGCACGGAGTGTCGCCCGAGGGCTCGGGCGATCTCGAATACGTCGAGCCAGTCCCCGTCGGCGCCTCCGTGCTCGGGTCGAAGCAGCGCCCGCGTGAGTCCCGTCTCCTCGATGGCGTGCCATAGGGCGGTGGGCCAGACGCCGTTTTCGGCACGGGCGAGGTCCTCCTGGTCGAGCGACTCGGAAAAGAGACGTTCGACCGTATCGGCGATCATGCTGCGGGCTTCACTCATCGTAGCCCGAGCCCCCGTGCGATGATGCCGCGAAGGACTTCGCGCGTGCCGCCTCGCAGCGAGAACGAGGGAGCATTTTGCATGAGATGGGCGAGGATCTGCTGGAGATCGTCCGCGCCGTCGTCGGTCCGCGGCTCGTCCGAGAGAAGGCTCTGTGCGATCCCGGGTAGGTCTTGCTCGAACACGCCACCGAGGTCTTTGGTGACCGCCGCTTCCAGCGCCGGGTTCTCGCCGCGGTCGAGAAGGCCGGCGAGGCTGAGCGTCATCTGGCGGAGCGTCGCGAGGTGCGCAACTTGTCGTCCGATCGTCGCGCGCTCACGCGGCCCAGCTTGCGCTCCGAGGTGGCGGGCGAGCTCCGCAAGGAGAGGTTGGCATGAGAGGTAGCGTTCCGGGCCGCTCCGCTCGTAGGCCAGTTCCGCCATCACTTGGCTCCACCCGGCGCCCTCGTCGCCGATCAATGCGTCGTCGTCTACGATCGCGTCTTCGAACGTGACCTCGCAGAAATGGTCGTTGCCCGCGAGGTCTCGAATGGGGCGGATGGTGATACCGTCGCGACCGTCGAGGGGGACGAGGAACTGGGAGAGGCCTTGGTGCTTCTTCTCTGCCACCGTCGTTCGTACGAGTGCGATCATGTAGTGGCACTGCGCCGCTCCGGACGTCCAGAGCTTCGTTCCGTTGATACACCAGCCGTTTGCGGTTTGGTCGGCGCGGGTCCGAACCGAAGCGAGATCGGAGCCGGAGTCGGGCTCGCTCATGCCAATGCAGAAAAATGCTTCCCCGCGGCAGATACGAGGGAGGATGTCGTGCCGTTGCTCCTCGGTGCCGTACTTCATCAGGAGTGGACCACTCTGCCGATCGGCGATCCAGTGCGCGGCCACCGGTGCGCCCGCGGCCAGCATCTCCTCCAGGACCACGTAACGCTCGAAGCTGCTGCGCTCTCGGCCCCCGTACTTTTCGGGCCACGTCATGCCGATCCAGCCGCGTTCGCCCACCTTGCGGCTGAAGGCCGCGTCGCTTCCCATCCACGTGTAGGCGCGCTTCCATGTCGGGAAGTCTCCGAGTTCCTTTGCAAGGAACTCGCGGACCTCGCCGCGCAGGCTCTCGGCTTCGGGAGGTAGGCGGCACGGGTCCAGACGAAAGCGCGACACCTCGTTGCGATACTGGGGCTCGTGCGCGGTTGCAACGTAGCGTCGCAGAGGGGAAAACGCGCCGGGGGGCTACAATGAAGATCACCGTTAGCATCGGAGGTCCCGCTTCGGGCCGGGGCGACTGGGACGAGCAGGTCGACTACGCCGTCGAGGCGGAGAGGATGGGGGTCGACTCGGTGTGGTCCGCCGAGGCCTGGGGCATGGACGCTGCCACGACCCTCGCCTTCATCGCTGCACGAACCCGGACCGTGGGCCTCGGAACCGGCATCATGCAGGTCAGCGCTCGGGCACCGGCCATGACGGCCATGACGGCGCTTACGCTGGCCGCGATCTCGAAGGATCGGTTCCGGCTCGGCCTTGGGGCGAGTGGTCCGCAGGTCGTCGAGGGCCTCCACGGTCAGGCGTTTGCCGATCCCGTAGGACGGATGCGGGAGACCATCGAGATCGTACGCCTCGCGTTCGCGGGGGAGAAGCTCGCACACCCAGGAAGGCATCACCAGTTGCCGCGTCCCGGGGGCGAGGGGAAGGCGCTGCGTCTTTCGCAGCCCGCGAATCCGAAGATTCCGATCTATCTTGCGACGCTTTCTCCAAAGGCACTCCGCCTCACCGGAGAGCTTGCCGATGGATGGCTCGGCACGTCGTTCATTCCCACGCAGGCCGATGCTCACCTCGCCCACATTGCCGAGGGTGCAGCGCAGGTCGGCCGAACGCTCGACGACATCGACATCGGTGCGTCGGCGACCGTCGCCTTCACCGACGATCCAGAGACACTGGTTGCGGCCATGAAGCCCCAGGTGGCGTTCGTGCTTGGGGCGATGGGCTCGCCGACCACGAACTTTTACAACGCGGCGTTTCGTCGCGCGGGTTACGAGGACGCGGCGATCGAGGTGCAGCGACTCTGGGTTGCCGGGAAGCGTGCGGAGGCCGTCGAGCGGGTGCCGGACGAGATGATCCACGCCGGCAATCTCATCGGCGATGAAGCGACCGTGCGGGCCCGCCTCGAGGTGTACCGCACCGCGGGAGTGAACAGCCTTCTCGTCGCCCCCGCCGGACGGAGCCTCCCCGAACGGTTGGAGACCCTCGGCCGGGTCGTGTCTTTGGCCCGTTCCTAACGCGGGCACCCTGCCGGTCATTTCGCGCGGCGGCGGAGCCTTTCGGCGTCCGAGCGGGATTGCGGCGCCGTACGACTCAGTAACTGTGAGCCATTGACGGAACAGCGTTCGGAATGGGCCATCTCACGGCATCTCCGGGCTCCGCGTGATCACCCCGCGAGAGCTTTCGGATTGGCCTGGTCCGTCCATCCGCCGGGCTCGCCGCGTGCCTCGCAGGAGCGTTGTTTCCCGCCGGTCGGGCCGGGCAGATCCAAGTCGTAGAAGCGCTGCGGAACGAGCAGCTCTCGACCGGAGTTGGCCATCGGAACTCAATTCGCTCGTGGAGATGGTGGTGGGCATCGTGTACGAAATCGGCAGCCAGGCCGTTCGACAATTTCGTCGCTTCGGCCGACCGGAGGAGACACAGCCATGACCTACGATGTCGTGATCCGTGGTGGCCGAGTAGTGGACGGCACCGGCATGCCGGGATTTAGCGCGGATTTGGCCGTGTCGGATGGCCGTATCGCGAAGATCGGCCGGGTGGCGGAGCGCGGCGCCCGGGAACTCTCCGCCGAGGGATGCGTGGTGGCGCCGGGCTTCATCGATGTCCACACCCACTACGATGTTCAACTCGATTGGGACCCCCTTGCCTCGCCGTCGTGCTGGCACGGTGTCACGTCGGTGCTGACGGGGAACTGCGGGTTTACGTTGGCCCCCGCGAAGGCGAACGACGTTCCCTGGCTGGCCGCGATGCTGTCGCGCGTCGAGGGCATGTCGAAGGAGGCCCTGGCCGAGGGGTTCCAGTTCGCGGGGGGTAGCTTCGGCGACTTCTGGAACCGGCTGGAGGGGCGGCTCGGGGTGAACGCCGGCGGGTACGTCGGGCACAGTGCCGTGCGTCGCTGGGTCATGGGCGACGATGCGTCCGAGCGCGTCGCGACCGAGGCCGAGATCGGCGACATGAAGGAGCTGGTTCGCGCGGCGATGCGTGAGGGCGCGGTTGGCTTTTCGACCTCTCAGATCGCCATCCACGTAGGAGACGACGGTCGAGAGGTGCCGTCGAACCACGCCGCGCCCGAAGAGATCCTCGCGCTCGCCTCTGTTCTTGCGGAGTTCGACCATGGCGCGATCGAGATCATCCCGCGAAGCTTCGCGGAGGGGTACGACCAGGAGGACCGAGCGCTGCTTCTCGACCTGTACCGGGTGTCCGGTAAGCCGGTCGAGCTGAACATTCTTACGCCGACGCCGCAGCACCCGATGGGCTGGCAGAACATGCTCGAGTTCTGCAACGAGGCGTTCGCGCAGGGGGCGCGTCTGCATCCGCAGTTCACGACGAACCGCCTCGAGCTTCACTTGAAGCTGGCCGACACGTTCGTCTTCGACGAAATGCCCGTCTGGCGTGAGATTCTCACGCACTCCGAGCCCGAGCGCTCTCGTCGGCTGGCGGATCCGGAATGGCGCGCGCGCATGCAGGCCGAGTGGGAGGACGACGATTCGCGTGCGGTCGCCTTCGACCTGGGCGACCTCGAGATCGAGCATGTACGTGACGACGCGAACAGTGGCCTCATTGGGCGCTCGGTGGGAGAGATCGCCGAAGAAGAGGGACAGACCAAGCTGGACGCGTTCTTGGACCTCGCGCTCCGCGAAGATCTCCAGACGAGCTTTTGTACGCGCTCCCCCGAGATCGCGCGTGAGTTCATCGCGAACATCGTCGAGTCGTCGCTCAAAGATCCGATCGTGATGGCCGGCTCGAGCGACGGGGGTGCGCATCTCGCCTCCTTTACGGGCGCAGACTACTCGACGCGGCTCCTCACCGAGTGGGTTCCCGGTACGCTGACGCTCGAGCAGGCGATCTGGCGTCTCACGGGGATGCCGGCAACCGTGCACGGGCTTCGCGATCGCGGATTCCTGCGCACGGGAGCTTGGGCGGACGTCGTCGTCTACGACCCGGCGCGTCTGTCCTGTGGCGAGGCGCACTTGGTGTGCGACTTTCCCGCGAGCACGGAGCGCTACGTCGTGAAGGCGGAAGGGTACGTGGCGACTTTGGTGAACGGCGAGGTCGTCATGGAGAACGGTGAGCCCACCGGGGTTCTGCCGGGCCATTTCATTCGGGGGGCGTGAGCCGGAGCGGGCCAGGTTCTCGGGGCCATTTCTCGACGAGATCGGTCTGAAGCCGAAGGAGCCTCCGTCAATCGATTTTCCAGTCGGGCTTTCTCTTCGCGGCGAACGCGCGAGGGCCCTCGGTCGAGTCGGGATGGGACCAGTGTTGGTAGACCTCTCGCCAGCCGCGCTCGAGGCCGTCGTTTAGCCCGTGGTCGAGAGATTGCCAGAGAGCGCGCTTGCTCGCGGCGAGCGTCGCTGGCGAGAACTCGGCGATCGTGCCGGCAAGGGCACGCGCGCGTGGCAGGAGGTCCGGTCCGGGGACGACTTCGCTCACGAGCCCGAGCTCGAGGGCGCGCTTGGCATCCATTCGTTCGGTTCCGGAGAGCAGCATCATCCGCATCACCTCGCCGAACGGGACCTTGCGAATGAGGCCGATCGTCTCCAGCGCGAAGACTTGGCCCACCTTCACATGCGTGTCGAAGAAGGTGGCGTGCTCGGCGGCGAGAATCAGGTCGCCGTCGGCTATGAAGTGCAGCCCGGCGCCGAGGCACATGCCGTTGATCGCGACGATCACCGGTTTGTCGAAGCCGTCGTGAAGGCAGTCCGTTGGTGACCCGCGGTAATACGGGCCCTTCGTCGAGCCGCCGATCGAGCCGCTCTCGGTCGTGTCCTTCATGTCTGCGCCGGCGCAGAAGACCTTCTCGCCCGCTCCAGTCAGGATGACAACCCGGATCTCCGAATCGGCAGCAGCTTGGTGGAACGCGCCCGGTAGTTCGCGGTGGAGGAGATTCTGGTTGAGCGCATTCATGCGCCCCGGGCGGTCGAGGGTGATCGTGAGGATGTGGCCATTCTTCTCGTATCGAAGGTCGTCGAAATCCATGAGGTCCTCCTCCCAAGGGGATAACAGGGGCGAGGGGCTGCCACGAAATGCTCGTGTGTCGCCGTCGACTCGGGGGCGAGCGGATTGCCGTTGATCGGCGTTCGTCGCAAGAAACGGCAACCCAGGAATACCGGCAATCTTCGCAAGGAGACGAGACGCTGCGGCGGACGTCGAGGGGCGGCGAGGCATGGTGTCGTCTCGGCGAGGGTGCGCTAGGATCGCGGCTAGACATGAGCGCGCGCAGCTACACGATTGTGGGGACCGGAGCCCTCGGCGGCTACTATGGCGCCCGGTTGGCTCACGGCGGCTGCCGCGTGCGGTTTCTATTGAATCGCGATCTCGAGCACGTGCGCCGGTACGGACTTCGGGTCGAGTCGATCCATGGGGACTTCTCCATCGCCGAGCCGGACGTGTACGGACGCTGCGAAGATCTCCCTGAGAGCGACGTCGTTCTGATTGGGCTGAAGACGACGCGGAACCGGCTTCTGGCCGAACTCTTGGCGCCGGCGTCGGGCCGCGATGCCGTGGTGCTCAACATGCAGAACGGGCTTGGCCTCGAGGCCGATGTGGCGAAGGTCGTCCCCGGTCGCACGATTCTGGGAGGACTCGCTTTTCTCTGCACCAACAAGGTTGGCCCAGGGCACGTGAAGCACCTCGATTACGGCGACGTTCGCCTGGCGGAGTATCGCGCGGATCGTCGACCGGCGGGGACCACTCCGGCAATGGAGGCTGTCGCCCAAGACTTCCGCGAGGCGGGGATCGGTGTCGAGCTCGAGGAGGACCTCTCGGTCGCCCGGTGGAAGAAGCTCGTGTGGAACGTGCCGTTCAACGGCCTGTGTGTCGTCCATGGTGGCGCGACGGACGTGGTCATGACGAACCCGAAGACGCGGGAGCTCGCCGAGGCGATCATGTACGAGGTGCTCGCGATCGCCGAGGCGCTCGGCCACCCGATCGAGACGCAGTTCGTCCACCGAATGCTTGAAACGACCCAGAAGATGTCGCCTTATGATCCGAGCATGAAGCTCGACTTCGAGCGTGGCCAACCTCTGGAGATCGAAGCGCTCTACGCGAGGCCGATTCGAGCCGCTCGCGAGGCGGGCATTCCCTGCCCACGCATCACGGCTCTGTACGAGGACCTGATTCGCCTCGATCCGGCTGGCGGCGTCGCGCGTATCGACGAGGCGGACGAGTAGCGGTACGAAGACCAATGGGTGATTCGAATCGTGCGGCGCTCCGCGACAAGGTCCGGGGGCAGGCGACGGGGGCGGGGGGGCTCTGCGAGCTTGCTCGCGAGGACGTCCTCGGCTTCGAGCTCGAGGTCTTCAAGAGTCGGAAGCGGTCGCTGCGGGAGCTCGTCGCCGAGGCTGGCGCTCGCGAGGGCGTCGAGTATCTCGTCGAAGGAACACGCCGGATCACCTATCGCGAGCACGCGAGCCTCGTGGCCTCGGTCGCTGCGGCCCTCAAGGAGAAGCACGGCGTCGAGAAGGGCGACCGCGTCGCGATATTGGCCGCGAATTGCGTCGCCTGGCCGATCGCCTTCTGGGCGACGGTGAGCCTGGGCGGGGTCGTCGCTGCTCTGAACGGCTGGTGGACGGCGGACGAGATCGAGTACGGCCTATCGGACAGTGATCCGAAGCTGCTGATCGGTGATCGAAAACGGCTCGCGAGGCTCGACGGCACGGGGGTCCGAGTGCCGACGCTGGAGATCGAGACTGATTTCGCTAAGCTAGAACAGTTCGCGCCCGACGCGCCTCTGCCCGACGTTGCGCTCGCCGAGGACGACGCGGCGACGATCCTGTACACGAGCGGTACGACGGGTCGGCCGAAGGGGGCCGTTGGCAGCCATCGTGGCCTCATCGGATTCGTCGATGGTGCCCGCGCGACCGCGACGTTGAACTTCCTGGTCGATCTCGCAGAAGGCGGTAGCAAGCCTTCGGTGGGGGCCGGGCGTCCCCAAACGGTCTCGCTTGCGGCTGCACCCATGTTCCACCTCTCCGGTCTCTACGGCTCGATCGTACTTCAGCTCGCGTTCGGCGGGAAGCTCGTGATTCGCAGCGGTCGCTTCGATCCCGGCGAGGTGCTCGCGCTGATGGAAGGAGAGCGGATCACACAGTTCACGTCGCTCGGCTCGATGGGGCATCGCGTCGCAGCTCATCCCGATCTGCTGACGCGGGATTTGTCGAGCGTCACGCATGTCGGGTTCGGCGGCGCGCCGGCGAGTCCGGCGATCCAGGAGAAAATGCGCCAGGCGTTCCCTGGTGCGAGCCAGAACCTCGGCATTGGCTACGGCTCGAGCGAGACAGTGGCAATCGTCGCGTCGTTCAATGGGAAGGATTATGTCGAGCACCCCGAGGCGACCGGCTACCTGGCCGTGGGACAAGAGGTCGAGATCCGTGACGAGAATGGCGCGGTTCTCCCGCGGGGAGAGCAGGGCAGGATCTTCGTGCGGAGCGCGTGGTCGATGCTCGAGTATTGGCGCAACCCGGACGCGACCGCGAAGACGATTGGCCCCGATCGCTTCCTCGAGACGGGCGATATTGGCCGCGTGGAAGAAAGCGGTTTGATGTACATCAATTCCCGCGCGCGCGACATGATTCTGCGCAATGCCGAGAACGTTTACCCGGTGGAGATCGAGTATCGCCTCGATAGCCACCCGGGTGTGCGGGAGTGCGCGGTCTATGGGATCGAGCACGACGAGTGGGGCCAAGAGGTGAAGGCGGTCGTCGTTCCGCAGGAAGGTCGTGCGCTCTCGACCGACGCGCTGGCGACGTGGTGTGGCGAGACGCTCGCTTCCTTCAAGGTCCCCACGGCCTGGGAGATCCGACCGGCGCCGCTTCCCCGGAACCCGGCCGGGAAGGTGCTGAAGAACGTCCTGCAGGGCGCGGCGGCAAACGTTCTGACCGACGAATGAGGCGGCGCGAGTGTCTCAGCCAGCGCCGGCGGCCTTGGAGGGCGTAAACCGCACCGGCATGCTCTCGAGTCCGGCGATGAAGTTCGACGGGCGGCGGGGAAGAGGCTCGTCGCTTGCCAGTCTCATGTCCGGCAAGCGCCGGAGCAGCTCGTCGAACATGACCCGAAGCTCGAGTCGTGCGAGGCTCGCCCCGAGGCAGTGGTGCGCGCCGTAGCCTCCGAATGCGACGTGGTCATTGGGCTGTCTCTCGACGTCGAACGTGTCGGGATTCTCGAAGGCTCGCTCGTCGCGGTTGGCCGCCTGGTACAGAAGGAGGACCTTATCGCCCTCGCGGATCATCTGGCCACGCAGATCTGTGTCCTGTGTCGCGGTGCGGTTCATGTTCTTGATGGGTGATACCCAACGCAGGAACTCCTCGACCGCGACGCGTAGACGCGAAGGGTCGTCGATGAGCTTGTTGCGTTGCTCGGAGTTCTGCATCAGCGCGAGTGCGCTCTCGGTGATCACGTGACGCGTCGTCTCGTCGCCGCCGACGAGAATCAGCAACGATTCGTGTGCAATCTCCTCGTCGGTGAGCCGCTCGCCGTCGATCTCGCCGTGGACGAGAAGCGATACGAGGTCGTCGGTGGGCTTCTTCTTCCGCTCGCCAATGGCGCCCATGATGTAGGTGAAGTACTCTCCCCCGGCCGCGGTGGCCGCTTCGAGCTCGGCCTGGGTCGCCGTCGATGACGTCGCCTGCAGCATGGTTTCCGACCAGCGCAGCAACGTCTCGAAGTCCTCCTTGGGCATGCCGAGCATGTCGCCGATCATGATCAGCGGCAGCGGGGCGGCGATTTCGCGCACGAACTCACACTCGCCCCTCTCGCAGACCGCGTCGATCAGCCAGCTGCAGATCTCTCGGACGCGGGATTCGTGTGCTGCGAGCCGCCCCGGCGTGAAGCCGCGGTTCACGAGCCCGCGCCGTCGCTTGTGCTCGGGGTCGTCCATGTTGATGGACGATGGTGTCCAACTATCGGGTCGCGAGCCCTTCGCCGACGAAAAGATCTCGGGGCTCTTGGAGACGCGCATGACGTCTTCGTACAGAGTGATGCCCCAAATTTCGCCGTTCGGGTCGTAGTAGACCGGCGCATGGGTGCGCATCCAAGCGTAGTGCTCCAGCGGGCGGTCGATGTAGAAGGCGCCGTCGAGCAGCCGGATTTCTTCGTTGATCGGATGGTTGGGCATCAGGGGTCCTTCGTCGTCAGGGGCAGATGTCGCCGGCAGCCCACGTGATGGCAGCTTCGATCATTTTCGCGTGCTCTTGTCGCTCGTAGGTCTCTGCACTGTGGCCCAACGCAGAGTAGAAGCTCCGGCCGTTGCCGGGGCAGGCGATCCAGATAATGGGATGGTCGTCGCCCATCGAAAGATCTTCGCCCGGATCATAGGTAGACTCGTCGAGTGTGGCGAGAACGTGGGAGCCGGCTTTCCGCGCACTCTCTTCGAAAGTGTACCACTCGTCGGTGTGGGTGAAGCTCTGCCCGAACGGGGCCATCGTTGGGTGGCCGGCGTCTTCGACGATTACCGTTGCCTCGCGGAACTGCGGACCCATCGGGTGTCCTGTGAATCGACCGCCACCGAGGAGAGTGTCGGTGTACCAGTTCCAGTAGCGATAGCGGGTGCCGGCCGCGCCATGGACGCCGACGAAGCCACCGCCATCGTCGATCCACCGGGTGAAGGCCGCCTTCTGTTCGTCGGTCCAGTTGTCTCCGGTGATGTTGTTTCCGAAGATCACGTCGAAGCGCGCGAGCTGCTCGTCGTTGAAGACCGCCGCGTTCTCGGTCGCGAATACCGCCCATCCGTTGCGCGCGGCGAGCTGCTCGAGCGATTCTTCCGCGGCGGCGATACCGTCGACGTGTCGGAAGCCCGAGGTCTTGGAGAATAGGAGGATCTTCACGTGGGAATCGTCGAGGGTAGTCGGGAGCTGGGGTGGGATCGTGTCGATGACCGGGTCCACCCAGCCGAGGGCCGGTCCGATGCGCCGGTAGGCTTCCCATCCGACGTACACGACGGCGACGAGTAGGATCGTGCCGACGATCTTCAAGGTGCTTTTCACCGGTGACTTGGCCATCGTTACTCCGTCTTGGTTACCGGGAACGACATTCCCGCGTAGGATGCCTGGCCGCCCGTGACGGTCCCGGTATCATCGGTTTCGAACTGGATCGACATCTCGTCTCGCGCGAAGAGCCCGTCGCCGGCCTCGTCTAGTTGGGCTTTGCCGGTGCCGCGCTGCCCGACGGCGAGGACCGAGTCCTGCCGAACGATCACGAGTTCGGTCCCGACCACCGGGACCTGGTAGGCCCCCACGTAGCGGTCGAGGCGGTGTTCGATCGGAAGATCGCGCAGCTCCTCCGCGGTCCAGGGTAGAGTCCGGGCTGCCGTCTCTGCACGGATGCGGGCGACGGTTTGGGGTGAGATCGGATCTTCGGCGTGTCCCCAGGTTCGGCGCATGTGGGTGAAGAGTCCCGCCAGTGCCTCGTTGCCAAAGTGCTCCCTGTCGTCGCCGTGGCCGGGCATGGTGAGGTTCCATTCCTTGCCGTCGATCTCCACGGGACCCGTGAGCCCGTCCAGAACGATCCGCACGAGCCAGTCGTCGGAGTCGCGGACCCACGTGGAGCCGACGAGCGACGGCGCCTGGCCCTCGATCCCGCGACCGTACGCTCCGTGGCACGCTGCGCAGCTGTCTGCGAATAGCTGCCGTCCGGCTTCGCGTCGTTTCTCCTCTCCTGGGGTGAGTGCCCGCGCCCCCCCGGGCCTCGGATCGCCCGGCCAGGTGAAGCCGCGTCGGATGCGCCGAATTTCCTGAGCGATCTCTGCGCTGGTTTCGAAGTCCTCGGCAAAGATCGGATGGGCGGCGGTGAGTTCGATCCGGCTTGCGCCGGGGTTCTTTTGTGCGGCCTCGATACCGGCCAGGAACGCGAGCTGCTGGGTCTCGAGCGTCGTGCTCTCGACCATGTCGAGGAGGGTGGTCGAGTCCGAGGCGGGTGACGGACCGGTCTGCGCGGCGCGTAGCGCCGCGGCAGCCAGTTGGGCGAGCCAGGAGGACTCAGTCTCGTCGAGGTCGGTCGTCGCGGCATGAGCGATCTCTTGGCGTAGTGCGGAGAGTTCGAGTCCCGACAAGCCCGAGAGCACCGCCTGCGATGTGAGCGCATCTCCGGATCGTCCCGCTTCCCGCATCCACGCGAGCGGGCGTTCGTTCGCTGGCAGCGCGCCCAACGAATGCAGAGCTTGGATGCGCACGGCGGGGTCCGCGTCGTCGAGCAGCGGGGTGATCGCGGCGCGGCCGTCCACGCTGTCTCGTCCGAGGAGAGATTCGCCGACCCGCAGCCCCACGACCCGCACCGCCGGGTCTTCGTCTCGGAGCGCGCGGTGCCAGGTCGCGACGTCGAGCACGCCGAGGCCTTCGAGAGTCCACAGGGCGTGACGTCGTCCGAGCGAGTCGAAGTCGTCGAGGCGGCGAAGGAGGGGGGCGGGGTTTCGTTGGGGCTCGTGGATGAGTCGTCGTTGTGCATGGTCTCGGACCCAGCCGTTCGGATGTTCGAGGGCTGCGATTCGGTCGGGGAGAGTCTCGAGCGGTGGCGGCTGGCGCGAGATCGGCCGGTCGTCCTTCACTACCCGCCAGATCCGCCCGGTGGCCCCGGGCGGTTCGAGATCGTGCTTGTCGACGTATTCGCGCAGATGGTCGGACACGAACTCTGCGTGCTGGATGACTCCGCGGTACATGTCGATGATCCAGAGCGCGCCGTCAGGACCGACGCGGGCATCGACGGGACGGAACCGCTCGTCGGCCGACGCGAGAAACTCGCGCTTCTTCCATTCGGTATCGTCGTAGAGGCGGTGCTGGGCAGATAGCTCGGTGCCGTCTCTCGTGATCGAGAAGTGTGAGACGGTGGCTCCGGCAGCTTCGGGGACGAACGCGTCGCCGGCGAAGTCTGGACCGAACTGCTCGCCTCGCTGAATCGCCAGGCCGCTCACTCCGGTGGGGCCGTTCTGTCGGCCGTCCGCGCGGAGGGTCCCGGCGAGGTACGCGCGGTTGAGGCCAGGGGCGACGCGAACGCCGTGCACGAGATCGCCGTTGGACAGCGGTACGTTCACGCCGACCTTGCCGGCCCGCGAGGCGGTGGCCGGCTGACGCGTGAGGTAGTCGGCCGGAATGGCGTCGCCGTACAAGAAGCCGGAGTTGTGATTGTAGTAGAGTCGTCCGTCGTCGTCTTGAGCGATGCCCCATTGCCCGCGCATCAGTGTCGGTGCGACCTGGAACTCGCCTTCGCGGAAACGGAACCGGCGCGACGACCGCGAGTTGTAGATCCAGTTGTCGATGCCCGGGAGTAGTCCGTTCTCTTGGTGCTCGGGGTTCGTTCCTGTGTCCGCGTAGGCGGTGAGGCGCCTCTTCTCGTCGCACCGCAGGTCGCCGTTGGTATCGCGGCAGAGCCACAGATTTGGGGGCTCTCCGATGAGGACGCCCTGGGGCAGGACCGCGACCGCTCGGGGCAGGATGAGATCGTCGAGGAATGTGGTGCTTCGATCCATCTGGCCGTCGTGGTCGATGTCTTCGAGCACGACGATGCGGCCGTTTGCGACATCCTCGCCATTGCCATCGACGTCCGGCATGAACCCGCGCATCTCGACGACGAATAGGCGACCCTCGTCGTCCCAATCCATTGCTACTGGGTCGACGACGAGTGGTTCGGCGGCGACGAGCTCGACCCGAAATCCGGGAGCGATGCGGAAGGTCGCCAGTTCGTCGGCCGGCGAGAGTGCCGGCGCGGGGGGCACCTCGATGTTTGCGAGGATCGCAGCCGGGTCTGGGCCACGCCACAGCCTCCAGCCGAGCCAGCCGGTGGCCACCACGGCCACGAGGATGACGAATGCGCGTTTCACGAGGTGTGTTCATACACACGCCTCGCTCGGCGGGCGAGCGCTCCCGGACTCGAGGCCCGGGGAATCGACAGTGTCGATCGGGGCGGATCTCTGCGAGGGGGGCGCTCTCGGGCGCCCCCCTCGCGTGATCCCGGGTCGGGCCTATTGGCCGAGAACGCGGAGTTCGACGCGGCGATTCTGCGCGCGGCCGTCCTCCGTGTCGTTCGATGCGACGGGGTTCGACTCGCCCATGCCGACCGCCTCCAAGCGGCCGCGTGAGACGCCGGCAGAGACTAGGTAGTCGACGACGGACTCGGCCCGGCGCTGCGAGAGGCTCATGTTGTACTCTTCGCTGCCCATCGAGTCGGTGTGACCTTCCACGGCAACTCGAACGCCCGGGTCCTCGTTCAGCGTGGTGGCCGCCGCGTCCAGGATCGGACGGGCGTCGGCGCGGATGTCCGACTTGTCGAAGTCGAAGTTGACGCCGCGCAGAACCAGCTTGCGCTTGACGGGAGGAGCCGCAGCGACTGCGACCTGAGGCACCGGGAAGGTACGGGTCACGCCGATGCCGGCGAGCACGAACTGGCGGTCGTTGGTCGTCGCCGGGTTGGCGTCCATCGTCGTCCAGTCGTAACGACCCCAGATACCGACGCTGGTGAGGTCGTCGATCAAGTACGACACGCCCGCACCGGCGTTTGCGCCGCCGCCGGTGTCCGACATGGCGCCGGTGATGTCCGTGTAGAACCCGCCCTGCACACCGAAGTGCGTCTCGATCGGTCCCGTCACATACGTGAGCTTCGGACCACCGGTGAAAATGACCATGGTGCCGAACCCGCCGCCGAAGTTCACGCCGTCGTTCCAGCGCTCGGTGCCTGGCGAGAATGTGAACTGAGGCTGTCCGATCAGGGAGATCTTCAGCGCTTCGGTCAGGTCCCACCGATAGCCGCCCCAGAAGCCGATGGTTGCGCCGGTGTTTCCGTCGATCGTGTCCCGGAACTTCGACAACGAGATCATGGCGCCGGTATTTGCGCCCACCTCGGGGCCGTCAGCCGCGTGCGCGGTGGGAACGACGACCATCGACATCAGTGCGGTCGCCAACAAAACGCTCTTGAACTTCATGTGGTCTCCTCTCGACACCGCCCGCCGCGCCCGTTGAGCAACCGGGCCGCCGCGCAATGCGTTCAACATCATCGAAAACTCATTCGAGGAGCATGCGCCACGCCTAGGCTCGTGCTTCTCGCGCCACGCTCAGATCAGCTGGCCGGGTCGAGCTTGCCGCCCGGCGTCGTTCCGACGAACTGCTGGGCTGGCGTCAGGAATACGTCGCGCGCGTCCTGCTCGGTCCCGCTCGGCAGAGTGATCGGCAGGGAGATCACGTAGAATGCCGCGCCCGCGATGCCAGCCATGAACAGGGTGGGGCGACCGATGATCAGATCCGTGAAAACGGCAACCGGGCCGATCGGATCGTCCTGCATGACCACGTTCGGCGGCGGGGCGGCAGCTTCCCCGACGATGACCTCCTCACCACCAACCTCGTCGGCCCAAGCGATGGGCGCAGAGAGCGCGAGCGCGAAACCGGCGGTGATTGCGGTGACGGACTTAGTGAATCGGGTCATGAGTGTCTCCTCGACTGCCGGCCTGAACGCCGGATTTGCCACGTGGTATCTCAGGAACTCGCTGTTCTCTCAAGTGCTTCGTCTGCCTGGCGGGCACCGCGGGAACGCGAACGCCCAATCCAAATAGGCAGATCGCATGGCGCGCTGCGTCAACCGCTTCTCCCTGGCGTCATCCCTGCCATTTGAAGCACTGCACCTCGATCATCATCGGTAACAAGTAGCGTACATAAAAGCTGTGCAGTTCGACGGCTCCGTGGTCCTCCATGGTGCGGTCGATGATCTCCACGCGGTCGTCTCTCTCCCGGTAGGCCAAGGCGCGCGCGTACATGGCGTCCAGATGCTCGGGGTCGGCGACGGACATCCCGAAGTGGTCGAGGTGCGCACACGACATCGGCTCGTTGTCGGCCATGAGGAACACGAACTCCTCGTAGCTGTGCGCTTTCAGCACGAGTCGCTCACGATCGACCGTCATGGTGGGCATCTCTTCCCAGCCGAAAACGTCAGCGTAGAAGGCAAGGATGTCGGCGCGGTGCTCTTGGTCGAGCAGGGTGGCCGGCATCGACATGGCGACGTGGTTGAAGCGGGGGTGGCGGGCGGCGTCGGCTGGCATGAATGGCTCCTGTCGCGTCTATGCGCGGGGACGAACGAGCACCTTCCCGGCGAGGGTGCCCGCCGTGAGACCCTGCATCGCATCGACGATGTCTGCGAGTGTGACGTCCTCGGGTTCGATCAGCTGGTCGACCGGGAGCCGCCCGCTCGCGAGCAGCGCGACGGCGCGCTCGAAGCCCGCCGCGTCGTAGTTGAACGCGCCCGTGATCGTGAGCTCGTTCAGGAGAACTCGGTTCGAGTCGAGCGCCGGATGCTCGAGCCCGGTTCCGACGAGGACGAGGCGACCACCGCTGTCGAGTTGCGCGAGGGCAGACTCGACGGCCGCTGCCTTGCCCGAGCATTCAAACGCGACGTGGAACGGTTCGTCGACCGAGTCGAAGGGGAGATCGGGCGGAGTGAGCGACGCGGGCTCGACGGCGAGTGCGCCGAGGCGCGTGGCGAGCGCTCGCCTCTTGGCGCTCGGTTCACTGACGACGACATCGTGTGCACCCGAGGCGCATAGTACCGCGGTGATCAGCGCCCCGATCGGCCCGGCGCCACTCACGAGCACCCGCTGCCCCGCCTCGACCGCCGCCAGCGTCACCGCGTGTTGGGCGACGGCGAGTGGCTCGCACAGCGCGGCGGTGCGCAGCGAGAGATCTTCGGGCAACCGAACGAGTTGGCGGTGGTCGACATTCACGTACTCGGCGAACGCGCCCTGGTAGGTGTCCATCCCTGGCTTTCCGCGCGCGGTGCAGAGAGAGGGCCGAGCTCGTTGGCAGTAGGGGCACGCTCCGCAGCCTTCGACCTGCGGTTGGGCCACGACGGGGTCGCCGATCCGCCAGCCCACGACGCGCTCGCCGACGGCGTGGATCGCGCCCGAGTACTCGTGACCGCCGATCGAGTCGCGTCGCCCCCAGCCGTCGATCACCATGTGGAGATCGGTCCCGCAGATGCCGCAGTGGCTGACCTCGATGAGGACGTCGTGCGGTCCGACGTCGGGGAGCGGCACTTCGGCGACCTCGATCCGGCCGCGCTCCTTGTAGACGGCTGCGCGCATCCCAAAAGTGATGCCTCAGCTCGTCGCCGAAGGCTTCCGACTTGTCGATCGCGAGCGTGGGCGGGACGTCCTTGTGTGGGGCCGTATCCTGCGCATTCCGGCCGTGAGGCTCACTACTCGACGACCTCGAGAGTCGAGCCCAGGAGGATGAACATCTCGTCATCACTCGTGAGTCCGCCGGTGATCGGGCACGCGTCACACATGCCGTCGCCCGCTCCGGGCGCCGTGTCGCAAGTCGCGTTGTCGTTCACGCCTCCGCAGGGCTCAGCGATACGGCCCTCGGCACACGCCACGGGGTTGCAGTTGGCGCGGTCGGGCTTTCGCGATTTGCGGGTGACGCCGCCCACGTCGTGCGAGCCGTCAGGTGCCACACCGTTGTTGTAGACCGCGCAGTAGACGATCGTGCGGTCTGCCGGATCCTCGGAGTCGAAGAGCCGCGCCGGATCGAATTTCACCTCTACCGGATCGTCCCAGAATGGATTGTCGTAGAGCCGTTCGCCGGTGCTCTTCAAATCCATCGTGAAGCGCTCGCCGCGTTTGTGCGTGTGCGATGTCAGACTCAGGAGCTCGGTTCCCCGTGGCAGGGTGTGCTCCGCGCAGTATTCCGCCTTGGTGAAAGGCGGGGTTCCCGCCGCGATGCCGATGCGTGAGGTGTTCTGGAACCCGATGTCCTGGAAGCGTAGGTCGTCGGTGAAGTGCACGTTCACGTAATTGTGGTGGACCAGATCCTTGGGCGTGAGATTGAAGGCGTGCGAGTTCCAGTAGAAGATTCCGTGGCTCGGGAACTCGGCGAAGAAACCGGGCCTGCCGTTGGCCGTCTGCACTCGGCTCCCCGGGGTCACGCCATTGCCGCTGCCCGCAGGGCCGAAGCCGATGCACGCGACGCTGTTCCGCAGCTCGCTGCGGCACTGACCGCCGTTGCAGTGGGTCGAGTCGAGCGGGTCGCAGTCCTGGCCTTTCATCGGGCCGGCGGCGCATTCCCACCTGCCGAACTCGGGGGCGTCGACCATTTCGGCGCCGAAGCCCGAGTAGCTGATTGTGAGATGATGCGTGTTGGGGTCTGCCAGGTCCTCCCTGCCGTTCGCATGGAACTGGTTGCCGTCTGCGCTGAGGAACTGGTCCGGGATCTGGTCGCGGAAGTCGATGTATTCGGCAAAGCAGACTTCGAACTCACTCCCGGCAGGAATCTGATGCGGCGGCATCGCGAGCTGGACACCGGTTCCCTCGGCCGGAGGCTCGAGCGGTTCGACCACGACGGGGTCGGGATCAGGAAGGCATGCATCGAGCAGGTCGGCGACGCGGTTGCCACCGAACTCGTCGCCGATGGATCCCTCGCGCGGTGCGCCGCCCTCGATCCAGAGGCGCAACGCCTCGAGTTCCTCGGCCGACAGAGGTTCGCCGGACAGTGGCATCGGGCTACCCGCCAGCGTGACCGTCACGAGCGAGGGGTCACTCGCGGCCGCGAGCTTTTGGAACAGGTAGCTCTGCTTGAGCTTCGTCGGCTGAACGCGGTTCAAGGTGCTGCCCACCGACTGGGCGCCAACCAAGTTGTCGAAGGAGACGTCCGCGCGGAGGTCGAGACCGCCGGCCGAGCTGCTGCCGTGACAGGCCTCCGCAGTGCAGCCGCGACGCTCGAAGATGACGTTCTGAATTGCGTCGAATGCGCCGTCAAAGGATTCGGTGCATTCGTCGCCGGGGTTCGGCTCGGGCTCGGGCTCCGGCTCTGGCGGTCGCTCGGCCGGCGGAGCCGAGGTCGTCGATGCCGTCGTGGAATCCGATCCGCAGCCCAGCGTGAGGCCGGACATTACGAGAAGGGCGAGTAAGGCCAGGCTGCCGCGTCGCAGAACATGCGTCATGGTTCTCTATCCCCCGTTACGAACTGTGCCGTCGAGCTGTTACGATTCGTAACCGCTGTGGGCAGTCCGGGTCAACTCGCTGCCTCGTCTCGGCAATGCCAGTGGGCTAGGGAGGAGGCCGCTCATGGCGACCAAGCGATCTGGCTCAAGAAACGGCTCTGGCTCTAGCCCGCAGCATTCGGCCCGGTGGGAGGCTCAACGCGAGGAGCTCCTTCACGCCGCTCAGCGCGCGATTCGCAAGCACCGCGAGGCCGTTTCGATGGAGGATATCGCGCGCGAGGCAGGAATTACGCGGCCGATCCTCTACCGCCATTTCGGCGACCGACGCGGAACGGCGATCGCGTTGCGCGACTGGATGATGGCGCCGTTCGCGAGCTCTCTGCCTCCGCTGCTGTACGGGCGTACTGGCTCGGGCGACACCCGCCACACGTCGGACGAGCGTCGAGAAGAGCTCATCCGAGGCTTGAACGTGTTCGTGTCGCAACTCGCGGCCTTCATCGAAGCGAATCCCGAGCTCTACCGATTTCTGCGCACCCAGGGGATGTTCGACGACAAGTGGGAGGCGAAGGAAGGGGAATGGAGCGACCCGATCTCGGAAGGTGTCGGTCGCGTCCTCGCCGAGATCGTGGGGGAGCGCGGTGTCGACGCGAACACGGCTCGAGTCTGGGGCTACGCACTCATGGGGATGATCGGCAATCCGCTCGAGTGGTGGGCGGCGACGCGCACCGCGGATCGCTTCGACATGGAGCGTGACGTGATGCACATCGTGCGGGCGTGTATCGAAGGGCTGTCGGCGTCGCTCGCGACCAAGAAGCGCAGTCGCAGGGGTGCATCCGCGAAGAGAGGCGCTCGGAAGTAGAGAGGCAGTTCCCCAGTGTTGCCCGCGGTTGGTGTCGCGCAGTAGACTCGAGCGATGGGGGAAGTAGAGTTCCAGGCGATCAAGTCCGCCGGATTCGTCGCCGCCGTGGTTCTGGTGTTCTCCTTGCAGCGTCTGTCGCCGCACCATGGAGTTCGGCGTGCGCGCAGAGTCAATCTCGGGCTGTGGGGGGTCAATCTCTTGGTGATTGGTGGTGCGTGTGGTGCATGCGCATGCGCGGCGTCACTCTGGGCTTCGCGCCACGAGGTTGGCGTGTTGAATGTCGTCGATCTGACGTCGTGGACTGCGGTCGTCGGGACCGTCGTCGCGCTGGACTTCGTCTCCTATGGTTGGCATCGCGTGAATCACGTAGTTCCGTTTCTCTGGCGGTTCCATCAAGTGCATCACGCCGACGCGCAGTTCAGTGCATCCACTGGCGTCCGGTTTCATACGGGCGAAATTCTGTTGTCGCTTCCACTCCGTCTCGGCGCCGTCGTGTTGTTGGGAGCACCGGTCGTTGGCGTGATCGTCTTCGAGCTGATCTTCGGCGCGGCCAACCTCCTCGTGCACGGAGACATTGATCTTCCGCCTCGGCTAGAGAGGGCGTTGGAGCGCGTGTTCGTCACGCCGGCGCTCCATCGGCGCCACCACGGGCGTGCCGTCTGCCAGCATGGGACGAATTTTGGTACGGTCTTTTCGGTCTGGGACCGCCTCTTTGCGAGCTTCGGCCCGAACAGTTCGTCATCGAAGATCGAGATCGGGCTCGACGCCGTGGCTGCGGGGCTGTCGTTCGCGGGTTTGCTACGGCTTCCTTTCTCGCAATGGAGGTCTCGCCTAGGCTGATGACCCGCGAGCCCGCCCGGATCGAGCTGCTTTCGGGCACGCGTTGCCTCCGGTTTCTGCGGGATTGTGGAGGCGCGCCCTTCTGGCGTTGCACGATTTGGATCAGGAGGCGGTGTTCGGTACGCAGTCGAAGGAACTGATTCGTGTGATGGATGGTAGGGATGGCTCGCAGAGGCATTTCGCCGCGTCGACGGAGGAGGAAGGGCGGTAGCTTCGAGGCATCGCTTGACCTTTCGTGAACCTCGGTACATGCGTCTCGTTCTCTCGGAACCACAAGGGGAACCCTCATGTACGTCTTCGCACGCCTCATTCTCATTGCCCTCTTTGCATTGCCGTCCGCGGTCGCGGCGCAGACTCCTCAGAGTCAGGCCGTCGAAGACTGGGAGACGCCCACCGACACGGGTGGCGCCGAGACGGAGCTCGACGCGGCCGACGCGCAGGTTCAGGCAATCGAGCAGGGCGAGCCGACCGGGCTATCGCGGCGTGCGAGCAATCAGGTCGAAGAGATCGTCGTCAGCGCGCGGCGTCGTGACGAGCTGCTCGAAGATACCCCGGTCTCGGTGACCGCGTTCGGGGAGGCGGCACTTCGCGAGTCGAACATCACGCAGATGACGAATCTGAACGGGGTCGTCCCGAACCTGCAGTTTCAGGCGGGTGGCGGCAATCCGAACCTCGCCCAGGTCTTCATTCGCGGTGTAGGGCAGGTCGACTCCGACCAGCTCTCGGCCGATCCGGGCGTTGGTGTGTATGTCGACGGGGTCTACCTGGCGCGTTCTCAGGGGACCGTTCTCGATGTCGTCGATGTCGCGCAACTCGAAGTGCTTCGCGGCCCACAGGGCACCCTGTTCGGCAAGAATACGGCGGGCGGTGCGTTGAACATCACCTCCGTGAAGCCCAGCGAGGAGTTCGAGGGATTCGTGCTGCTGCGGCCGGGCAACCTTGGGCAGATCGACACGCGCGTGACGCTGAACGTGCCGATTCTCGAAGATCGCATCTTCTCGCGCGTCACCTTCGCCTCGTTCATGAACGAGGGCTACATGTTCAACGGATTCAAGGACGAGTATTGGTCGAACCGGAATTCTTTGGCGTTCCAGGGGTCTCTGCGGATTCTTCCGCACGATGACGTCACGATCGACATCACGGGGAACTACTCGAAGGCGCACTCGAAGCAGTTCGGTGCGCATTGCACGATGTTCAAGGAGACCGGGCTTCAGGATCTCATTCCGGGTTTCCGGGAAGCGTGTAAGAAGTCGGGCACCCTCACGACGCGTCGGTTCGATGCCGACTGGCCGGGGATGGCCGACCTCCAGTCGTACGGGATCTGGGGCACGATCCAGTGGGACATTGGCGATGCGTCGGTCTTCGAAGACTTGAGCTTGAAGTCGATCACGGCGTTCCGAGCGCAGGAGGAGGCGTTCAGTCGCGATATGGACATGACGTCGATCAACATGGGCTCGCAGACTTCGACCGGCGAGTCTGTGACGTTCGGAGGCGTCACGATGCCGACGTCGCCGCTGTTCGCATCGCAGATCAGCCAAGAGTTCCAGCTCAACGGCACGGCGTGGGACGGGAAGATCAACTACGTCGGCGGCGTCTACTACTTGACCGACAGCGCCGATAAGGTCACCGCGACGGGCTTCGTGCCCGATCAGCCGTCGCTCGGTGGCGTCTTCTACGCGGATACGCGCATCGACAACTCGTCGTTCGCGGTGTTCGGGCAGGCGACGGCCGAGATTCTCGACTGGATGAGCCTCACGGGCGGCCTTCGCTGGACCCGGGAGGACAAGGAAGCGCACCTGTTCGACAACGAGCCCGCGGTTCGGGTGCGGGCCGATGCAACCGATTCCAAGGAGTTCACGGCTTGGACGCCGATGGCTACCCTCGCGATGCGGCTGCCGGAACAGCACATGCCTGAGCTTCTCGACCACTTCATGGGCTACTTCACGTTCGCGAAGGGCTTCAAAAGTGGCGGCTTCAATCTGCGACCCATTCCGAACGAGATCGAGACTCTCGAGCCTTATGAGCCCGAGAACCTCAACTCCTTCGAGATCGGTTTCAAGACGATCGCGTGGGATCGGAAGCTGACTTTCAACACGTCGTTCTTCCTGAGCGACTACGACAACATTCAGGTGCTGACCGTCACGACGGTCGACACCGGCGGCTTCATCCCGACCGTCGTTCCGCTGACGCAGAACGCCGCGACCGCAACCGTGAAGGGTGCCGAGTTCGAGCTCCTGCTCATGCCCTTCGACGGCTTCCGCATCCAGGCCAACGGCGCGCTGCTCGACTCGGAATTCGGCGACTACGAAGGCGTGAGCGATCTCACTGGTGAGCCGATCAGCCGGAAGGGCGAAACCTTCAGCAACGTACCTCCCTATTCGGCCTTCCTCGCGGCCCAGTATTCATTCGAGGTGCTCGACGGAGTGACGGCAGATTGGCTCAGGGGCTGGCTCTCGCCGAGGGTCGAGGGAGTGATGACGGGCCCCATTCACTATCAGGGCCCCGAGCTCCCCACCGCTACGCAGGGCGCGTTCGGCCTGCTGAACGCGCGCCTCGCGTATGACTTCAACGATGACCGCAGCCAAGTCGCTCTGTGGGGGCGCAACCTCACCGACACCACTTACTTCAACTCGAGCATCCCCATCACCGCCTTCGGCTTCAATCTCCCCTTCCTGGGCGCCCCCCGCACCTTCGGCGCCGAACTGACGCACAGGTTCTAGGGCGACACAGGGGACACAGCTCGTCGTGCCCCCCGTTCGATCCGTTGGGGGCGTCGGTAGATCTGGGCCCGATCTGAAATCGTCGCTGCCGCGTCGAGTGGCGTCACGAGCGACGACTTGAGATCGGGCTGGAATCTACCGAATGTCTCCCGTCTACCGTTCGCGGTACGTAAACTGAGCTTCCGGAAAGTCCGCAGCGACGTCGGCCGAGAGACCGATGGGCGCTGCGTCGATGCCGAAGGCCCAGCGGAGTTGAGCTGTTACGAAGTGCTTGAAGACGGGCCAGCCGTCTTCGGCGGGGAGTGCGTCGTCTTGGCAGCCGTCTGTCCCGAGGCGCTGTAGACCTTCGGGGACGGGCAGTCCGGCATCGAGGCCGATCTTGACGATGCCGCCGCCGTCGGCGCCGATGCGACAGAGGTCCGTCGGCGCGAGGTGGCCACCGCCCTGGACGATCACGAGGCGACTCGATGGGGGGGCGTTCTCGAAGGCAGTGATGACGCCGTCGACGCTCACGATACCGTCGATGTCTCCGGTGAGCCACATGGACGGGGTGTTGGGGAAGTCGGCGGAATCGGACCGACTACCGGCGGAAAGCGGAATGTAGGTCACGACGCCGGGCTCGCCTCCGAACCGGAACGATGAGCCGCCGCCGGCCGAATGCCCGGTGATCGCCATGCGCGCTGTGGCGATCTTGCCTTCGAGCAGGCCGCCGGTGCGAGCGTTCTCCGCTTTCGCGAGATCCACCGCGGCGCGGCTCAGTTCGAGATCGTCGAACGGTTGCTCGGGCGGTTGGCCGAGCGCGTTTCCGAGTCCGCGCTCGAGATAGTCGGGCGCGACGACGACGAAGCCCCAGGTGGCGAGATGGGTGGTGAGGAAGGTGGACTGTGTGCGGAAGCTCGCCGATCCGTGCGCGAAGAGCACGAGCGGGAAGGGGCCGTCGCCACTCGCGGGCGCTGCGCGATACGCATTCGTCTCAAAGGGCGGGTTCGCGTCGGCTGGAAGCAGGGCGTCGATGAAGTCGGGGAGCCAATCCCGGATGAAGTAGGCGTCGCGTGGCCGGCCGTCCTCGTCGCCCGCGTCGACGGGGTACCAGATCTCGACCTCGCGGTCGGCGAGGGCGACGGTGGTGACGCCGGCCGTGTAGGGGCCGGCGTTGCGATATGCGGCGCCCGAGATTGGATCGGTTTCGGTTGTCGAGCCGTCCCCGCACGCGTGCAGGGTCACGATGGTGAGAGCCAAGCCGAGAATGCGTGCCGGATTCGTCATTCGCGGAGCGTATCCCCTGTTCGTGCTGCGGACAATGGTGTCCGCAGCGCTCCTGGCTTGCTGTGTAGGGTGCGAATGGACGAACCTGGCTCGGTCCGGAACTCTTCAGCAACTGGCAGTTGCAATTAGTCGATGGAGACGGCGATCTTTCCGAAGTGGCGGCCCTGCTCGAGGTGGTTCACCGCTTGGCCCAGGTCGGCCATGGGGAACGTGTCGCTGATGATGGGGTGGATCTTCTCGGTTTCCATGAAGCGGCACATTCGGTCGTAGTCGTCGCGGCTGCCGACCGTCACGCCCTGCAGTCTGGTGTTGCGCGTCATTGCGATGGTGACCGGGACCTCGGCGTTACCGAATCCTCCGAGTACCCCGACGATGCTCACGTGGCCATCCATCTTGGTCGCAAGCACCGCCTGCCCCAAAGAACCCTGGCCCCCGACGTCGACCACGATGTCGGCGCCGTGTCCGTTCGTGAGCTCGAGTACTGCGGTGGACCACTCGGCGTGCTCGCGGTAGTTGATGCCGTCGTCGGCGCCGAGATCGCCGACTCGTTCGAGCTTCTCATCGGACGAGGAAGTGGCGATCACGCGGGCGCCGTGCGCCTTCGCGAATTGCATCGCGAACAGCGACACCCCGCCCGTCCCCTCGATCACCACGGTTTGCCCCCGTGCAACGCGACCGTTCGTCACGACGGCGCTCCAGGCAGTTAGGCCGGCGCAGGCGAGGGTGCCGGTCTCGATGTCACTCAAGTGCGAGGGCGAGTGGACCAGGTGCTCGGCATCGACGACGATCTGTTGTGCGCAACAGCCGTCGATTCCTTCCCCGGGAATCGGGTGCTTGACCTCGGGGCGCGGTGGCCCTTCGATCCATGCGGGGTAGAAGCTCGGTGTGACGCGATCGCCGACCCGAACACGGTCGACACCAGGACCGACCTCCGCGACGGTGCCCGCCCCGTCGGAGAGCGGAACGCGCGGATAACCGATGCCAGGGATGAATCCCCAGATCACGACGGCGTCATGGTAGTTCAAGCACGAGCCGGCCATGTGTAGCAGCACCTGGCCCGGCCCGATCTCGGGGACGTCTCGCCAGACCGATGAGATGCCTTCGACCCCGGGGCCTTCGAGCTGGACGGCGTTCGTTTTCATGGGGGCTTCTTACGACACGAGGGCTTCTTTCGATACAGGGGCGGAGGCTCGCGCGCCGACCTCTCCTGGTGGGTTGGCGACCGCAAGCGTTCAGGCGCTCGGGAGCGAAAGGCTCAGGGCGCGGCCTCGCGCTCGCTGGGTTGCGCTCCGGCGACGTAGGCCACGCGCGCGGCTTGGGTCAGCAAGTCGGCGCGGCTCTGGACCAGGATGTAGCGCGATTCCGCGAGGTCGCCCTCGGCCGTCAAGACGTCGACGACCGTTGCGAGGCCTCGGCGGTAGCTCTCGAGGTTGCTGTCGTACGCCTCGCGCGACGATTCGAGCAGCACCTGTGCGTAGTCGTACTTCTTCGCGGCCGCACGCTGGTCGTGGTAGGCGCGCCACACCGCGGCGATCGTCTCCAACTCGGCTTGCTCGAGCTGGGCGCGCACGCGTGACGCTTCGGCTTCCGCTTCCCGGATCGTGTTCCGTCGCTCAAAGCCTTCGAAGATACCCCATCGAAGCCCGAGCCCGGCATTCCACACGGGGGTACTGGCGCGGACCGTCGGGGGTGCGGAGAACTGGTACCACCACGCGTCGAGGCCGTAACTGCCTTGGGCGTAGAGCAGCGGGTAGAGGTCGGCCTTGGCGCCGCGCGCGGCGGCTTCTTGTGCGCGGACTTCCTCCACGCGCGCCGCAAGATCGGGCCGCGTCTCCAGGGCGACGTCGATCAGTGCATCCACGCTCTCGGCCAATTTAGGGGACACCGTCTCGATTGGCTCGATGTGGATCGACTGATTCGCCGGCACCCCGACCGCAATGGCCAGGTTGGCTTCGCCGTCGCTTACCAGCACGCGCGCGCTCTCGAGTTCGTAGGCCGCTTTCGCCTCTGCTTGTTTGGCGAGCAAGACGTCGGGGCGCGTTGCGAGTCCCCGCAATAGCCGCTCCTCGGCGGCCGCCTCGACGGAGTGTGCGCTTGCGAGGTTGTGCTCGGCGGCTCGCACCATCCCCCGGGCCGCGTCGAGGGCGAAGTATGTGGTCTGTACCGAGAAGATCACGTCTTGCAGGGCTCGGTTGAAATCGAGGTTCGCCGCGAGAAGCTGGCGGCGCGCACTCTCGACGGCCGCTGGACGTCGCCCGAAGTCAAACAAGACCCACTCGAGATTCAGTAGCGGCGTGATCGAGGTCTGCTTGATCACGTCGGGTGACTCCTTCGCCTCGAACAGGTACTTTGAGTACCCTGTCTGCACGGTGACGCCGATGTAGGGCAGGTATTCCCCGAGTTCCCCGCCGAACGCCGCCGCCCGAACCCGGGCCGCCTCCCACGCCTCGCGGGTTCGGGGGTTGGTTCGCAGCGCGACGTCGATGAGAGCCGCGAGATCGTAGGTCTCGGTGGCCTCTAGCTGGGGCGACTCGAGCGCGAGCGAGCGGGTTGCGCGGTGATCGGTGTCGGCCTCGCCCGCCGGCTGCTGCCAGGCTTCCGACGAGCTTGGTGCCGCCAGCGCGTTCGAGTCGAGGTACGCGTTCCTGCTGGTTTCGAGCGAAAGGCCGCAGGCCGACAACAGCAGGCACGCTCCGAAGCCCGAAAATCCCAAATGCCTCGCGGCGTTGCGGCCCTCGCGTCTCATCACCCGGTTGGGGCTCGATACACGAGATCGACGTTCGAGAAAAACGAGTCTTCTGCTGGGGGGCTCGCTACTTCGGCTGGATGACGGTCTGGGTCATCGTGTTGTAGCCGAACTCTTCGGTTCGCTCGCGAATTCGCCACCCGGCCGACGTCCGAACCAACTGGTCATGGTACCACCCTCCGCAGAAGAACAGCGTGGGTGGCCCATCCCCGTTCGGAACCCCCATCGGGTTGTAGAAGCCCGATCGCGCGGTCGCGGCATCTCCGTCGAGCAAGATCTCACGGTTCATGACGAGATGCTGGGTCATCGGGAAGCCCGCCATCGTCTCCTCGAGCCACTTCCGGACTTCCTTTACGCCCCCCTTGGTGCCCCCGAACGCGGTGTAGTCGATCTGGGCATCCTCGGTGAAGCAGCTTTCCCAGAGGTTCCACTCTTTGCGGTCGACACCCGTCGCGTAACGGGTCAGGAGGTCGTCGATCTCGAGGCGGTCGGCCAACTCTTCTGGAGACATGCGGGAGTGTCGCTCGGAATAGGGGCCCATCTCAAGCGGTCGTGCCTGTGCCAGGTGGGGGGCCCCCGCGTCCGTCGAATCTCAGAGCTTTGCCAGCGCTCGGTGCGCCGATCTTCGGCCGGCCTCGAACGTCGCGACGAGGAAGAGGAGCGTTGCCAGGAAGGCCGCTCCGATCAGCGGCGGCTCCCAGTCGAGCAGGGGGAGACTCGCATTCGAGGTCCAGAAGAGCCGCGTGACAGGCCAGGCTTCCAGTGCGCAGACCACGGTGATGACGCCGAGGCAGGCTACCATGTAGATGATGGCGCCGAACCCGGTGGCGATCTGGGCCGCGTTCTGCGTGTCGAGTCGGGGATAGGCTGCGCCGAACGCCAGGCCCAGGCTCACGATCGCTGCGATCATCGGCACGAGCGTAAGTGCGAACACGACCGTCAAGCCGTGACCCACGTTGAGGAAGTAGTTCGTCGCGGCGACCAGAACGAGGCCGAGCACGAGCAACGGCGCGTAGCCTATGCAGAACTTGCTCCACCAGATCTCGCGGATCGATATCGGGGCCGAACGAAGGATCCACCACGATCGCCCTTCGAGGCTCACCATCGGGTAGACGAAGCGTACGCTGACGGCTGTCGTCACGAAGGCCGCCAGGCCGAGATTGCAGAAGGCGGCAACGTCGCGAAGGACGATGGCGAGCGGCGTTCCGTCGGACGTGGGGAGGGCCCGGAAGTTGAATACGTAGATTCCCACGAGTGCGGCGAGCAGCAGCAGCTGGGACCACTGGCTCGCATCTCGCAGGAATACCGTCACGTCTTTGGACAGCAGGAGGCCGGTCGCGCGCGGGAGCGGTCGCGTCGCCGTCTGAAGGAATCGGGCGAGTCGGCGTTCAGGACCGATCCCAATTCTCCCTTGCTGCGCGCGCGTCCATGCGGTGAGGAAGACGCGCTGGACGAGCGCTGAGCTGGCGAGGAAGGCGACGGTCGCCGTCGTGACGAGCAGCGCGAAGAAGAAGAGCGGATCGCCTTCGCGCGCGCCGAGGAGGGGGATGAGCACTTCGCCGGCCCACGTGGTTGGCAGGTATGGAGACGGCGCCCCGCCGAAGCCCACCAAGAACGCGGCAAACCCGACCATGCCGTCCGCTTCCGCGAGTCGCTCCGGTCGCAACAGGCGGGCGGTGAGGAATGCGGCTCCTACGAGGAGTCCGACGAGAACGAGTAGCCCATCGCGTGCCCGCTGGGCGGGGAAGAGAAGGACGAGTCCCGTTGTGATCAGGACGCCGATCGCGCCAAAGAGAACGAGGAATGGGATGAGCGTTGCGACGGTGCCGACATAGAAGAGCGGCCCGGCCTCGTACACGACCCCGTACGCCAGGAACGCCGGGAGTCCGAAGAGCAGAACCATCCAGGAGGACGAGATCAGAGTTTCGATGAAGCGGGCGTGATGCAGAACCCTTGTGTCGACCGGCGCGGCCAGGAGCAGGTTCACGTCGTCAGCCAGATAAAAGGTCGTGAGTGCACTCACCGTATTCGAGATCAGCAGAACGATCGCGAACGTGACGAAAAGGAGCACGAGTAGGCGCTGGGTGAGCAAGGGCCCGAAGTCGCCGATCGTCTGAAAGTAGTCGAGTGCCTTCACGAAAAAGGCGAAACAACCGATCCAGAACGCGAACGTGAGGAGCGTGCCGATGATCGGACGCATTCGCCGCTGCGCGACCTGGTTGCGCAGCGCGAGGAGACGTGGAGAAAGGATGCCGCGCAGGGATGCGTTGCTCGGCGAGGTGGTCGCTACCACTGGCCGTCCGCGGCGCCGACGAGATCGAGGAACAAGGACTCGAGTGACTCCGGTGGGCCGCCGCCGTTCACGTGCATCGGGGCGTGGGCGCTCGCAGTCGAGGCACGCTTGCGGAGATCGTCGAGCGTGCCCAGCGCGATCAGTCGTCCGCGGTCCAGGACTCCGATCGAGTCGCAGAGAGCCTCCGCAACCGAGAGGCTATGTGTGGAGAGGAAGATCGACACCCCGTCGGCCGCGAGCGTCCGCAGGAGGTGCTGGAAATCCTGGGCGCCCTGCGGATCGAGTCCGACCATCGGTTCGTCGAGGACGAGGATCTTGGGTCGGTGTACCAGCGCCGCGGCCAGCGCCAAGCGTTGCTTCATGCCGTGCGAGTAGGTCTCGGTGAGTTCGCCGGCCCGCTCGCTCAAAGCAAAGTCGCCGAGGAGCTCTTCCCCGCGCGACTCGCGCTCGCGTTCCGGCACACCGTAGAGCCCGGCAACGAAGCCGAGAAACTCACGGCCGGTCAGCTTGTCGTAGAGGTACGGGTGATCGGGCAGGTACCCGGTGATGGCCTTCGCCGCCCGCGCTTGATCGTGGATGTCGAAGCCGCCGAGCGACACGGTCCCGTCGGTGGGTTCGAGCAGCCCCATCATCATCTTGATGGTGGTCGTCTTGCCCGCGCCGTTTCGGCCGATGAAGCCGAAGACCTGGCCCGACGGAATCTCGAACGTCAGTCGGTCGACGGCGACCAGATCGCCGTAACTCTTGTGGAGCCCTGCAAAGCGGATCACGACGGATTCTCCATCTTCTTGAAATCGAGCCGGCCGACGATTTCGGCGAGCTCGACGTGTCGTTCTGGTCCACCTTCGAGGAATTTCACGTGGGTTGCGTCGGCGGGCATTTGCCCGAAGATCGCATCGGCACTCACCCATCGGCCGAGCCAGAGTTCGTTCCAGGCGTGGTAGTAGAAGCCGTCGTCTGCGTATACCGCACCGGCGACGACGCGCGTTGGGATGCCCGCCGCCCGGGCCAGCGCGGCGAGCAGGACTGCATGCTCGTTGCAGTCGCCGCGTTTCGACGCGAGGACGGCTCGCGCGCTCGGGATGGTCACGCTCGGCTCCTGGGTCATCGTGCGCTCGACCCACGCCACCAGCCGTCGCGCCTTTCGTTCGGGGTCCGTCTCGTCGCCGATGATCTCTCTGGCTTGCGCGACGATCTCGGGCGCTTCGGACTCGATGAAGGCCGATGGCTCGGAGTACGCGGCCTCGAGCTCCGTCGCATGCTCGACCGGTGCGGGTGCGGCCAGCGATTCACGCCGGATCTCGAGGATGCCACCGGAGAGGCGCTGGCGCGGAGGGTCGTTCGGAATCCGGTCCGCCGCTTCTCCGCTGACGGCGAGGCGAAGGCGGTCAGCTTCCCGCGGCGCGTCGATCGTGCCGTCGAGGGGGATCCGATTCTCGATCGCCAGATCGACGGGCGCACCTCCCTCGACGTTGGAGACGGCGACTTCGGGCCTTTCGCGCTGCATGCGAAATCCCAGTGTGGCTTCCTCTCGGATCGTGCTTCCATCTCGCGCGATCCACGCGCTCGCGCTGATCCCCTGATGTTCCTCGGCGATGCGGACAGTCTCGATGGGGCCTGCGGGGCCGTCGATGGTCTCCCGCCCCTTGACGACCACGGCCATCGTTTCGTTGCGCATCGTCATCGGGCTGAAGACCGTCGCGGTGTATCGCGACCCGGGCTCGGCTTCCCATAGCGCGAGCTTCGAGCGCAGCGTGCTCGGCAAGTGGATCGGCTCCTCGAGTGGGATCTCGAGCGTACTCATCTCGGATCCGCTCCCGTGTTCGACGACGACGCGCTCGGGCGTGACGTCGCCGGTCGCAGAAAAGGTCGCAGCTGGCGATACCAGCCGAAAGCGAAAGCCCTTCAGCTCGTGTCCCGAGCCGGTCTCCGCCGACAGCGAGGTCTGCACACGTTGCTCGGAGCCGAGCATGGCCAAGCGGAAGCTCGAGTCGTCTCGGAATACGAGCCCCTGTGGGCCGCGCGTGGTGGTGCGATGGGCCCAGCCGATCTTTCGATCGGCCTGATAGATCCCGAACCACTCGTCGCGCTCGACCCGGCCGGGGTCGGCCAGTTCGTTCTCTTCGAGCGCGATCACCGGCCCGTCGGCTGAGGGCTGCTGGCGCTGCACGAGCGCCACGAGCAACCCGATCCACACGGCCAGCACGGCCACGACCCCAGCCGTTCTCACGCGTTCCCCATGGCGCTTGGTCTACCCATCATTGGTTCCTTCGACGCAGGATTATCGCAACCCTTCAAGCCGCACAGACGAAGTCACGGAGTTCTGCGAAGCCCATGCGCAACAGCGCTTGGCGGACCTCCCTCCGTGGTCCCGCACCGGCGACCGAGGCGACAATAGGCTCTCCTCGATGATCGGCAAGATCGTCTGGAGAGATGACCGGAGCGCCGTGGATGCGCTGGCCGATCCTGCCCGGATGGACCTCCACGATGAGCGATGGGCGACGATCGTGCTCGAGAAGGGCCCGACGCAGGGCCTTGCCGGTGTCCCCATAGCCCCAGAGGATGTACCTCTCTTGGTTCGCGAGCAGGCCACGGCGCAGGAAGGCCGCTTTCGCTCGGGGGAACTGTTCGATCCGGTACGCATCGCCGGTATGGGTGAGCCGCCCGGCGTGCTCCCGCCACGACATCAAGCGGCGCGGGATCACGCCGAATTGGTGGCCGTCCGTGTGCAGCCGCAGGAGGAAGTCGTAATCCTCAGGCCATCCCGCATCGCGGTACCCATAGGAGGTGAAGATCTGCCGCCGAACGAGCCATGTTGGGTGCGCCACCGGGCTCTCGATGAACATCTCCTCACGAACGCGCGCGGGGCCATCGATCGAGCACAGCCATCGCTCGTAGGCGCGAAGGCCGTCGCGCATTCCGGTTCGGGGGAAGATCCGTACGTGGCACCCCGTCCCGGCGAGCCGGGGCGAGCTCTCGAGGTGATCCACCTGCAGCTGGAGTCGGTGCCGGTGCATCAGGTCGTCGGCGTCCATTCGCGCGACGTAGCGCCCATCGCAACGGGCCAAGCCGGCGTTGAGAGTAGCCACGAGCCCATGGTGATCTCGCGCAAAGATCTCGAACCGCGTGTCGCGTGCCGCGAAATCCCGTGCGCAGGCCAGCGAGCCGTCTGTCGATCCGTCGTCGACGATCAGACATCTCCAGTCACCGAACGTCTGTCTCCGGACACTCTCGAGACTCGCCGCGAGGGTGGCCTCGGCTTGGTGGACCGGTAGAAGGAC
The DNA here is from genome assembly GCA_029262355.1 of Deltaproteobacteria bacterium. Classification (GTDB taxonomy): domain Bacteria; phylum Desulfobacterota; class Binatia; order UBA12015; family UBA12015; genus VGTG01. Next base: position 59,622 of record JAJCZO010000221.1, on the reverse strand, counting down.
CGAGACGCGCGGCACGGACGACATTGCACCCATCCTTTGCCGCTCACGTTCCAGCATGTCCAATTCTGCATCGGGAGGACTCATGTACGAGACGATCAAGGTCGACCGCGAAGATCACCTCACTTGGCTGACGCTCAACCGCCCCGACTCGCTGAACGCGATGAATCGGACTCTCATTCGAGAGGTACGGGACTTCTTCCAGAACCTGGGCCAGGATCGCCAGACCCGGGTCGTGGTGATGAAGGGAGCCGGGCGCGCCTTTTGCGCGGGGCTCGACCTGAAGGAGACCGGGGCGGCGCAGGGTGAGTCCGAGTCCCGTGGGCCGTCGATCGTGGGCGGACTGCGTGGGCAGCGCGACGTCAGCGAGATCGTTCTGCAGATGCGTCGTGCGCCCCAGCCGATCATCGCGGCGGTGCACGGTGCGGCGGCGGGTGGGGGTTTCGGCATGGCATTGGCTGCCGACGTTCGGGTCGCCGGTGAGTCGGCCCGCATGAACGCCGCCTTCATCCGCATCGGGCTGTCCGCGTGCGATATCGGAGTGAGCTATTTCCTGCCGCGTCTGATCGGTGCCTCGATCGCGGGCGAGCTCATGCTCACGGGAGACTTCATCGAGGCCGATCGCGCAGAAAAGCTCGGGCTCGTGTCTCGCGTCGTGCCCGACGCCGACCTCGAGACTGCGGCGCGCGACCTCGCGCACCGAATGCTGCGAAATTCCCCGGCGGGACTTCGCCTGACGAAGGACTGTCTCAAGCATTCCCTAGATGCGGGAAGCCTCGAGCAGGTCGTCGCGATCGAGGATCGCAATCAGATCCTGTGCGTCCAGTCTCCCGACTTTCGGGAGGGCGTGACGGCGTTCCTTCAGAAGCGTCCGGCGGTCTTCAGGGACAACTGAATCGTTTGTCTCGACCCGGCCAGACCAGTATCCCACCGGGATGGACGGACCTGCCGATTCCCCTCTGAACGACGTCAAGAACGTGGGCCGCGGCCTCTTGATGGGCGCGGCCGACATCGTGCCGGGCGTGTCTGGCGGAACGATGGCGCTGATCCTCGGGATCTACGAGCGCCTGATCGCCGCGATCAGTCACGTCGACGTCGAGCTTCTCGGCCTCGTGAAGGACCGTCGCTGGTCCGACGCGATCGAGCACGCGGACCTCCGCTTCCTGGCCACGTTGCTCGCCGGGATCGGAGCTGGGGTCGTCAGTCTCGCGAGCTTGATGCACTATCTGCTCGAGCACGAGATGAGCGCGACGTTCGGCGCGTTTTTCGGTCTGATCCTCGTTTCGAGCTGGATCGTATCGAAGCTGATCGAGAACTGGAGTGCGGTCGAAGGTGCCGCCGCGGCGTTGGGCGCGGTCTTCGCCTTCTGGCTGACCGGCCTCGTGCCGGTCGCTGCCGAGCCGAGCCTGCTCTACGTGTTCGCGAGCGGGGCAGTGGCGATCTGCGCGATGATCCTGCCCGGGATCAGTGGCGCATTCATCCTGCTCATCATGGGCATGTACTACCACGTGACCGGTTTGTTGAAGGGGTTGGCGTCCGGTGCCGTCACTGGCGAGGCGATCTCGACTCTCGTGATCTTCGTCGCCGGCTGCCTGACCGGCATCCTCGCATTCAGTCGCGTTCTTCGGTTCCTGCTCGACCGTTATCACTCCGTGACGATGGCCGTACTCTGCGGTTTCATGTTCGGTTCGCTGCGCAAGATCTGGCCGTTCAAGATCGAGATCGATCCGGATTCCGCGAAGAAGTTCAAGGAACGCATCTTCGAAAACGTGTGGCCGTGGGATTCTCCGGACGGAATGCTGATTCCGCTCGTGATGATCGCCGTCGGGATCGGGATCGGGCTTGCCCTCGAACGCGTGGGCGCTGCGGGCAGCGCCGAAGAGCACTGAGTCGCTTTCGACGGGATCTGTGACGTAGCTCGAGGCCAACAGGAGGCCAACAGGGCGACGCGCTCAGCGGGATTCGAGCGAGGGACATGGGCACCTCCGCCGCGTAGGGCAATACGCGCCCCGAGAACAGGAGGCGCTGGCGAGATCGCGGTCAGCCGAACGAGGCGATGGGTTTGTGCGTCTCAGTGCAGTGCGCCCATGGTGCGGGGCCTCAAAGCAGCAACTCGGCCATCGTCCGGAGTGCGGCCTCGTCGTTTGCGCCGATCAGAAGCGTGGATACACGACTTTCTTTCCATGCTTCGAGGCGGTCGCGGATGCGCTCCTTCGAGCCGACGAGCGAGATGCTGTCTGCAAAGTCGTCCGGGACGACCTGGGCCGCTTCCTCCCGCTTCCCTTCGGCGAAGAGGTCCTGGATCTTCTCGACTTCTGCCCCGTAGCCGAACCGGGTGACGAGGTTCGCGTGGAAGTTCTTCTTCCGCGCGCCCATGCCGCCGATGTAGAAGGCCAGCATGTACTTGACGGGGAGCAGTGCCTGCTCGAGGTCGTCGTTCACGATTACCTGAACCGGTGGGATGACCATGAAGTCGTCCTTGGCGTCGGCCAGAGACTCTTCGTAGACTTCTTTGTGGAACGGCGAGTAGTACAAGGGGAGCCACCCGTCGCAGAGCTCTGTCGCCATCTTGATGTTCTTCGGCCCTTCGGCGCCGAGCAGAATCGGGATGTGCGTGCGCAGCGGCTTGTTGATGAGCTTCAGCGGCTTGCCGAGGCCGGTGCCGCCCTCGAGTGGCAGTTGGTAGTGATCGCCCTTGAACGTGACAGGCCCTTCACGCTTCATCATCTCGCGGAAGAGCGAGATGAACTCCCGGGTGCGACCGAGCGGCTTCGGGAATGGTTGGCCGTACCAGCCCTCGACGACCTGGGGACCGGACACGCCGAAGCCCAGCATCAGGCGACCGCCCGACAGATGGTCGAGCGTCATCGCGGTCATGGCGACGCAGGCGGGCGTGCGGGCGGAGATCTGCACGATTCCGGTGCCGAGCTTGATCGTCTTCGTCTGTGCCGCGACCCAGGTGAGCGGGGTGATCGCGTCGGAGCCGTACGCCTCCGCTGTCCAGACCGAATCGAAGCCGAGCTTCTCTGCTTCGATCGCGAGGGGGGCGGGGTCTTGGGGCCCCGTCATCCAATAGCCGACCATCAATCCGAGCTTCATGTGTGGATGGCTAACGAGTCGATCTCGCGAATGCGAGGTTCCCGGCGGCTGCCGTGGTGAGGCTCTCAATGGGGGTGTGTCCCCGTGGCACGGGCCGTCAGGTCAGCGTGATGAGCAGCGCGTCCTCGGCGACCTGGGCGTCGGGCTCGACGGCGATCGACGATATGGTCCCGTCGCATGGCGCGACGACCGGGATCTCCACTTTCATCGATTCGATGATGATGAGTTCCTGGTCTTCGGTCACGGTATCGCCCGCCTCGACGAGAATCTCGAGGATGGTGCCGACGGCGGGGCTGCGGATCTCGGTGGTTGCGCTCACCCGACCTTCTTCGCAGACGGTCGGCCGCGTGTCACGTCGCGTGGATGCATCGTAGGTGGCGTGTCATACTTCGCTCCGATGAGCGCTGCGACGTCTCCCCCGGTCCCGCCGACGAGTGGCTGGGTGCGCTGGCTCGCGCTCGCGGCCGTGGTGGGATCGGTCGGGTACTTCGTTGCGACGCGAGCGTTCGAGACGCGCCGGTCGGCACCGCCGAAACCGCCGTCCATCGTGTTCGTGCTGATCGACACGCTGCGCGCCGACTACCTGGGTGCATACGGCTTCGATGGCGACATCTCGCCCCACCTCGACGCAGTGGCCGACGAGTCGATTGTCTTCGAAAACGCGTTCAGCCAAGCGCCGTGGACGAAGCCTGCGATTGCCTCTCTGTTCACGTCGCTCCACCCCGAGCAGCACGGAGTCATCGCGCATCGGGGACTTTACGGTGATGTCGAGGGCGAGGCGCCTCGCGCGAGCAGGTTGCCGCAGCGGGCCGTTACGATCGCCGAGAGGCTTCGGGGCGCGGGCTACGAAACCGCGGCGTTCATCGCCAACCCTTGGATTCAACGCCACTTGGGATTCGCACAGGGCTTCGACGTGTTCGACACCGATGACGTGGGAAACCAGGTGCCGGCATCCTTGCTCCTTCAGAAGGCCACGGCGTGGCTTGCACGGCGCGATCCGGCGCGGCCCTTCTTCCTCTATGTCCATCTGATGGACGTTCACGGCCCGTACGATGCGCCGCAGGGGGACTACGATGCTCTCCGCGGGAGCGCCGGGCTGGGTGAGGCGCGTGCACTCACGGCGGAGGAGGCGAGTCGTCTCAAGGGATACTTGACGCGCGCCGGGGGAACCCGCGGTGACGACCTGGCACTCGAGTCCTGGCGCGCGTCCTATGGTGCGGGAGTCCGCTCGGTGGATCGGCAGCTTGGGGGCTTCTTCGAACAGCTCGCGCGCGACGGCGTGCTCGACGACGCGGTGCTCGTGATCACTTCCGATCATGGCGAAGAGCTCGCGGACCACGGAGCGTGGGATCACGGAGACTCGCTCTACGATGAGCAGATTCGGGTCCCCCTGATGGTCCGGATGCCGGGTCCGGCGCCGGAGGGGCGCCGGGTCGAGCGGGTCGTGAGCCTGATCGATCTCATGCCGACGCTGCTGAGCGCGGCGGGAGCGAAGGTCCCCCGGAGCGTGGCGGGCGAAGACCTCCGTGCGTTGCTCGCGGGGCGGGAGCTTGGTGGGCCGGGTGTGGCATACGCTTCTGGCGTGAAGTGGAGACCCGAGCTGAAGGCGGTTCGCACGATTGACCGCAAGCTCATCCACGGGGGAGCCGGTCGAGAGATCTTCGCGATCGACGAGGATCCGACCGAGACCGGAACGGTCGCTGCCAGCGATGCCGACCGTGCTGCGCTCGCCGCACTTCTCGAACGCCATGAAGAGGCACTCGAGTCGGGACCGTCGTTCCGCACGCAGGGGGCCGCGATGGCGCCCGGAACCCGCGACAAGTTGCGCGCACTTGGCTATCTGGATGATTCAGACCCCGAATCACCGTCTACCCCACCCCCGGAACAGGAGAAGGAATCGTGAAGGTACGTGCTGCTGTCGCCACGGAGGCTGGCAAGCCTCTTTCCATCGAAACCGTCGACCTCGAAGGCCCGAAAGCGGGTGAAGTCCTCGTAGAAATCAAAGCGACGGGACTCTGTCACACCGACGCGTTCACCTTGTCGGGGGATGATCCCGAGGGTATTTTCCCAGCCGTGCTCGGTCACGAGGGGGCCGGTATCGTGCAGGAGATCGGGCCCGGGGTGACGAGCGTCTCGGCCGGCGACCACGTGATTCCTTTGTACACGCCGGAGTGCAGGCAGTGTGAGTACTGCACGTCGGGAAAGACGAACCTGTGCCAGGCGATTCGCCAAACCCAGGGGCAGGGCCTGATGCCGGATGGCACGAGTCGCTTCTCGATCGGCGGTGAGAAGCTCTTCCACTACATGGGCACGTCGACGTTCTCGAACTTCACCGTTCTGCCGGAGATCGCGGTCGCGAAGATCCGCTCCGACGCTCCGTTCGACAAGGTCTGCTACATCGGCTGCGGAGTCACGACCGGCATCGGTGCGGTCATCAACACGGCGAAGGTCGAGGCGGGGGCCAACGTCGTCGTGTTCGGGCTCGGCGGGATCGGTCTCAATGTGATCCAGGGTGCGCGCATGGTGGGCGCGAACATGATCGTCGGCGTCGATACGAACGAGGGCAAGCGCGCCTTGGCCGAGAAGTTCGGGATGACGCACTTCGTGAACCCGAAGCAGGTCGCCGGCGATCTGGCACCGCACCTCGTCGATCTAACCAAGGGGGGCGCGGACTACAGTTTCGAGTGCATCGGGAACGTGGAGACCATGCGTCAAGCTCTCGAGTGTTGTCACAAGGGTTGGGGCGAGAGCGTGATCATCGGCGTCGCGCCGGCGGGAGCCGAGATCTCGACGCGGCCGTTCCAGTTGGTGACCGGACGGGTGTGGCGTGGCACCGCTTTTGGCGGAGCGAAGGGGCGCACTCAGGTTCCACAGATCGTCGACTGGTACATGGACGGCAAGATCAACATCGACGACCTGATCACCCATAAGATGCCACTCGAGGACATCAACAAGGGCTTCGACCTCATGCACGAGGGCAAGTCGGTTCGAGGCGTCGTCGAGTTCTGATTGCCTGTTCGGGAGCGCCCCGCGGGGCGCTCCCCTAGGCCGCGGCGATGCTCCGCTCGGGGTCGACTAGGCGCTCGGATGGCCGCTTCTGAGAAGGGCTCGCGGGCGCCTCGTCTTCGGCGGCGCCCTCGGCCGATCCCAGCACCGCTTCTCGCAGCTCTTCGAACGCATCGTCGACGCAGTCCGCGAGCAGCCACGCGTTCGGGATGAGCTCGGGGTCGACCGTGATTCCGATGTCGAATCGGCCGACAAAGCTGACGGCGGTGAAGTTCAGCCCCTGCGTCGCCGCGAGGACCGAGATTGGGAACACGCGGTGGACGCGTGCGCCGGCGATATAGAGCGGAACCGGCGGTCCGGCTACGTTCGAGACGGTGGCGTTTGCCGGCAGGGCGCCGGAGTACTCGGCGAGCCCGCTCAGAGCTCGAAAGCCGAGGTTCACGAGTGCCGGCGGGAATACCTCGCCGACCGACGAGATGGGGGTCTCGCGCATTCGACTCGTCGCCTTTTTTGCGAGTGCAGCGTTGGTGTGGATCTCCTTCAGTCGTTCCACCGCATCGTCGACGTCGGTCGCGCACGAGACCACCATGCTGGCGACCTTGTTGCCCGAGGCGGTGTCACCCTTGTCGCGGGTGGACACAGGGCAGGTGACGGCGAGGCTGCCTTCGAGTACTTCACCATTTCGTTCGGCGTACTTCTTCATCGCCGAGCCGCAGATCTCGATGGCGACGTCGTTCAACTTGACGCCGGCCACGTTCTTGATCGCCTTGACGGCGTCCAGCGAGAGCGAAGTGCATGCGAAGCGACGGTGCGGGCCGAGCTCGCCGTTGAAGCTCAGGCGTGGGGCCGCGCCCGGTAGACCGTCGGTGCCGTTCTCGAGGACATACGGGATCATGTTCGCGCCTCGCCGCAACGCCTGGAAGCCGTAGGTGGTGACGCGGCGGGGAAGGCGCGCGAGGTTCGCGAGCCCCTCGAGGGCCTGCGAGAACTCGCTCGGGGCCGGCTCATGCGAGATGGGCGCGGGCAGAGGCGTCGGGGCCGACGCGGGCTCCGGCTCGAGATCGCAGAGAATCACGCTCAGGTCGGCACCCTTCACGCCGTCCATCAGCGCGTGGTGCGTCTTCATGTAGATCGCGGCTTTGCCGTCCTCGAGGCCTTGGATGAACCACATCTCCCAGAGGGGGCGCCGGCGATCGAGCTTTTGTTCGTGCAGGTATCCGGCCAGCTCCGCGAGTTCGCGCATGCCTCCTGGTGCGGGCACGGCGATGTAGTGCAGGTGGCGCGAGAGCTCGAACGACTCGTCGGGCACCAAGTAAGGGCGCGAGAGCCCCAGTGTGGCTTCCTTCAGGCGCGCGACGAACTCCGGCCCGGCCAGGTGCAGACGCTGGGCGAGGTTCCGCTCGACGCGCTCGAAGCTGAAGCCGCGGGCTTCATGTGCATCGAGAAGGATCAGGCCCCCAATGTGCCCATGGACCTCGGACGTCTCCATCGAGACGAACAGGGAGTCGGTGCCAGATAGCTGCTTCATCGTATTCTCTCGTCGTTTTCTTGTCTGCTCCGACCGATAACCGGTCGGGAGTCTGCGTTTCTTTTGGAAACTATCGTGTTTCCTCATGATACGGAAGAGGATCGACTGGTGCAATGGTCGATGCCATGGATTGTTATGAAGAAATTCTAATTTTGTGGAGCAGATCAGCCTCGTTTGGTGCCGGCAGGTGAGCCGAGACGCCCTTGGGATATCTAGATGTTTCCCTTGAGAGTGCCGGTGTGGCAGGATAGGACTCGAGCGTTCCCCCAGGTTTCGCGGTGAGCAGGGACGAGAAGAAGAAGCGCGCGGAGGCGAAGGTCCGCCTCGAACAGGCCCGGACGCAGATGTACCAGGACCTCGTCCTGGAGTGCGCCGAGCGGCTGTTCGCGCAGGACGGCTTCGCCCAGGTGACGATGCGCGACATCGCGAGCGAGGCCGGGATCTCGCCCAAGACCCTCTATGCGGTGTTTCCGGGCAAGGACGACATCTACTCCGAGGTCGCTCGGAGCCGCAGCCTGGTCCTCCTGGAGGCGCTTCGCGAGGCCATGGCGGGCGACGATTCCGTGCTCGAGCGGATGCGCCGCGGCACGAGGGCGCTCGTCGGGTTCCTCGTCGAGCATCGGGCCTTCTTCCGCATCATGATGCGCGAGTCCCGCTCCTGGGGGCTCCTGCCCACCGGCGACAGTTCCGGTGATTGGCGCACGGGTCATCGTCTCCAGGCCGAGCTGATGCAGCAGGGTATCGACGAGGGCGTCTTCTTCGACGGCGACCCCGCCTTGATGGCTGCGATCTCGCTGTCGAATGCGCAGGTTTATCTCGCCGCCGCTCTCGAAGGCCCCGGCGACGCCGATCCCGATGCGATCGCCGAAGAGATCTTCGTTCAGCTCCAGCGCAGTCTGCGCAAGCTTCCTCCGTTCGCTCTCGAAGGGTCGAAGGCCGGCTGAGTTCCGGCGCCCTCCCGCGCGAATGCCAGAGCTGGCGGAGGTAGAGTTCGGACGCAGAGTCGCCGAGCGTGTCGCTCTCGGGCGTCGCATCGAACGCGTGCAGTGTGCGGAGGATCGCATCGTCTTCGAGGGGGTCGCGCCGCGAACAGTGGCTCGGGTCCTGCGGGGACGCACGGTCGACGGGGTGCGACGCCACGGAAAGCAGCTGTGGTTTGAACTAGACGAACGTCCCTGGCCACTCTTTCACTTTGGGATGACGGGGGCGTTTCGTGTTCGGAGCGAGCAGCCTCTCTCGCTCGAGTCGAGCGCTCGCGAGCCCGACGAGAGCTGGCCGCCGCGGTTCACGAAGATACGCATTTGGCTCGAGGATGGCGGGGAGCTCGTCATGACGAATGCGCGTCGGCTCGGTCGGATTCGGCTGCAACGTGATCCGCTCGCGGAGCGGCCGCTGTCGACCTTGGGCTTCGACCCACTCACCGGCTTGCCGCGGCTCGCCGAGTTTCGGGGGCTGATCGCCGCCCGCGGTGGTGCCGTGGTGAAGGGGCTTCTGCTCGATCAGGGATTCGCCGCGGGCGTGGGGAATTGGATCGCCGACGAGGTGCTGTATGGCGCCGCGATCGACCCGCGGCGCAAGGTGCGAACGCTGACTCCCGAGGAGGTGAAGGCGGTGCATGGCGCCCTGCGCGCGGTCATCCGCAAGGCGGTCTCCGTCGATGCGAGGAAGGATCGCTTTCCCAAGGGATGGCTCTTCCACGCGCGGTGGGGGAAAAAGCGTGAGGCGACGCTGCCGGACGGGGCGCGCGTGGAGCACATGACGGTCGCCGGGCGCACGACCGCCTGGGTGCCGTCCCGGCAGCGATAGCTGCTGGGTCTACGGAACGATCGTGTCGGGCAGCGGGTGGCGGTATAGCTTGGCCGCGTTGCCGTGCGTGATTGCGTGGATCTCTCCGAGCGGGAGGTCCCCGATGACGTCGTCGATCACGCGCTGGGTGTTGGGCCACGTGCCATCGCCGTGGGGGTAGTCACTCTCGAACAGGATGTTCTCCACCCCGATCCGATATCGCGTACACACCGTCGACGGGTCGTCGATCATGCAGAACCAGAAGTTTCGCTGCAGGCACTCGGAGGGCGAGATCTTCGGATCGGGCCACCCCTGTCCGTAGCCCGACCGGCTCATGATGTTGTCGAGTCGGTCCATCAAGGTCGCGACCCACCCGATGCCGCCCTCGGACATGGCGATCTTGAGCTCCGGGTACTTCGCCGGCCACCCACTCCAGAGCCACTCGGCGCACGAGCCCAGCGCCATTGGACCGAACTGCGTCGCGCCGAGTTCCATCATCGGCGCGCCGTCGGGCATCTTCGGAAAACCGGACGAGCCCACGTGCAGGTTCAACACGGTTCCGGTCTCCGCACAGGCGCGGATGATCGGCTCCCAGTACTCCATGAAGCAGGACGGCAGCCCCTGTTGGTGCGGTTGCTCGGGGACGGTCACCGCGGTGAAGCCGCGTTTCGCGTTGCGACGGATCTCTTCGGCACCCTTCTCTGGATCGGAGAGAAAGGTGATGCCCAGCGGCACGATGCGCTCGGGGTACGAGCCGTACCATTCTTCGAACAACCAGTCGTTCCACGCTCGCGTGCAGGCGAGGCCGAGCTCTTGGTCCTTTGACTCGCTGAAGAGCGTTCCCCCGAAGCCCGTGACGCCGGACGGGAAATTCACGGATGCCCACGTCCCGTTCAGGTCCATGTCCTTGATCCGTGCATGGATGTCCCAGCAGCCGCGGCGCACTTCGTCGAACCGGGCTGGCTCGACCCGGTGATCCTCCCGCGGCCGCCCAGCGACACACATGAAGCCGACCTGGAAGTAGGGGGTGTCCTCGTAGGCCCAAACTTGATGCCCCTCCTCGGTCTCGACGATCTGAGGGGCAAGCGCCGCGAACTTCTTCGGCAAGCGTCCTTCGAAGGTGTGTGGCGGCTCGAGGAGATGATCATCGACCGAGATGAAGGTGTATTTCGCCTCCTGGGGCTCGGGGTCCGGCAGGAGCGGGTTCGTGGCGGGGCGTTTTACGCCGAGTTTGATGATGCGGGGCATGGGGTCGTCTTACACTGCTGCGGCGCCAGAGCGCGAGCCGCCCCCCCATCCTTAGAATGAAAAAGGGGGAACGGCCGAGTGCCGTTCCCCCTCCATCGTCGGTGTGCGCAGAGGCTAGTCGAGAAGTCCTTCGGATTCGTCGAGGAACGCCATGCAGGGCGAACCGCAGGTCATCGACTGGCCGGGGTTGATGGTGCCGGGGGTATCGGTGTGCGTCTGGCAGAACAGGCCGATCTGGCCGGAGCAGACGAGGGCGCCTTCCTCCGACGGATCCGTCCATTCGCTGGCACTGCCGGCACGCGCCAGGCTGCTCGAGTTCTTGTAGATGGAGACCTGCTCGAGCCAGCCTTCGTCACGTTCGGCGCTGTACGGGGCGTTGACGTGGAAGTAGCCGCCGTAGGTTCCGGTGTTCGCGACGATGCCCTCGTAGCCGATCGCATCGACGTAGCCGCCGAGGTCGTCGAGCACGAGGATGCCGTCCGGGCAGCTGAAGCCGTCGGCGTTCGTCAGGTGGCCGTTCTTGAGGTTCGAGTCGGCTGCCGCGCCCGGGAGCGTGACATCGCAATCCGATACGTGGGTCGACGTGTTCGAGAAGCAGACGACGAAGAAGCCGATGCCTGTGCCCGTGTCGTCGCCCAGTACGTTGCCGCCGGGGATTGTCGCGATGAAGTGTGCGTCGCCCGCGTTGATGAGGCCGGGGGTGAGACACCCGCCGCCGGCTCCCTCGACGGAGATGATCTGGTAGCCGGAGAGGTCTAGGCCGGCTGGACCGGCGAGCTCCACGAACTCATCGCGATCGTTGTTCAAGCCTCCGTCGTTCGAGTCGTAATCGAACTCGTTGACCCACGGCGAAAGATAGTTTCCTCCGCACGAGCCGTCGAGGCAGCTGTCGTTGGCCGTGCAGCCGTTCGCGTCGTTGCACGGGTCGGTGTTGTTCACGTGCTGGCACGCCCCGGCTCCATCGCAGACGTCGTCGGTGCAGAGGTTGGCGTCGTCGTCACAGGCGCTGCCGTTCGCCTCGAATCCGCAGAGCGCGTCGCAGCAGTCTCCGCCGACGGTGTTGCCATCGTCGCAGTCTTCCCCAGCGCTCAAGATACCGTCCCCGCAGACTTCGAGCTGACACAGGTCGCTGCAGCCGTCCCCGTTCACGAGGTTGCCGTCGTCGCAGGTTTCGCCGGCCGTCTCGATCCCGTTGCCGCACGCGGTCACCGTGCAGTTGGTGTCGCAGCCGTCGCCGTCGACGAGGTTGCCGTCGTCGCAAGCCTCGCCGGTCTCCGTGACGCTATTGCCGCAGATCTCCTGACAGACCGTCGTCGGCCCCTTGAACTTCACGTTATTGATGACGTTCTTCTTGATGTCACTCGGCGGGGCTTCCCACCGGCCGCAGTACTGCTCGGTACCGATCGTGAGGCGGGTCTCGACCCAGATGACGGGCCCCACGACGGGATCCGTCGAGTAGTCACTGCCTTGGATCTTGGCCTTCAAGAGGCCTGCTTTGTACTTGATGACGCGGATGCCGCCCACGCCGCCGAGTGGTGACTTGTATGTGTAGGTCGTGCCGCTCCCGTTCGCCTGCCAGTTGGCGCACGGAAGTGCCACGGCGGGTTTCGCGCCGTTCGACGTCAGAATCTGGAGGGACGATGCGTTCGCACCCGCGCACGTCGGGTCGACCAGCGTGCTGATGATGGGATCCTTGTACGTGATCTTGAAGAGGTCTTTCTTCGAGATCAGGTGATCCTTTGCCACGAGCGCCTTACCGCCCGAGAGGGTCGTGAAGGCCAGGGCGGACGTGGCACTGCCCAACGCCGAGACGGCAAGGAGAAGGACGATGGCGCTAGCGGTGGGTCGGGTCTTCATGGGTCCTCCAGGATCCGGTTGCCCTCTGCTTACCACAGCCGAGGGTGCACAAATGTTTGTTCCGTTTTCTTAGGGGGTCGGTCAAGACATTACATTGCTTGGCGCCATGGTGATCGCGATGCAGAAGTCCTTGACGAGTCGTCAGGGCTCGACGGGCGAAAGCGGTGGCGCGTGCTAGGGCAGGGCTCATGGGCATTCTGAGGCTGGAAGGTGAGGTCGAGCGCCCCACGGAGCTGGCCTTCGAGGACTTGGCAGGACTTCCCGGTCAGGTGCACGACCTGAGCGAGTTGGTTCCGGGGCGGGAAGGCCGTGCGGTGAAGCTGGCGTCGCTGTTGGATCGGGCGGGCCTGCGGGGCGTGGCCACCCACGCCACCCTCGCGTCGTCGGACGGTGCCTTCGCGGCGAGCGTGCCACTCGACGGGCTCGCGGATGCGGTAATTGTCTACCGCGACGGAGACGGCGCGCTTCCCGAGCGCCGCGGCGGGCCGTTTCGGTTCCTCATTCCCGAGGGCGGCGCGTGCGCCAGTGCCGAGATCGACCAATGCGCGAACGTGAAGTTCCTCGCGACCATCCGACTGACGGTCGGTCGTGCGGAGGACACGCGTCCGACGAACCCGACGGAGCACGCCTCGTTACACAGCCACGAGGAGGACTGAACGCGAGAGCGGCGGGAGGGACTCCCGCCGCTCTCGTATTCGTGATCAGTCCAAGAGTGATGCGCTGTCGGACAGGAAGGCCTGTGAGGCCGAACTCACGAAGCGTGACCCGAGGAGGATGAACATCTCGTCCTCGGTCGTCACCCCACCGAGAAGGCGGCAGGCATCACAGTCGCCGTCGCCGGCGCCCGGGGAGGAGTCACATACCGAGTCGTTCCCGCCGCAGACCGTATTGTGACTCGGGCCGCCGATGCAGCGTGTGCTGGCGATCGAGCACGGACCACCCGGAGCGAATGCCTCAGGCGGTGCGGGAGACGTCGAGCGTCGCTTCACGTCTTGGATGTCGGTCGCGCCGTTGTCGAAGTTTGCACAGTACTTGTATGTGCGGTCGTTGATGCTGTCGGCGGTGTGGTCGACCGGTGGGTCGAAGAGCCGCTGGACAGGATCATTATACTCCGTGGAGACGTAGATTGGAGCGCCGGCGTTCGCGGTGCAGCCGCTTCCGGAACACGGCGAGTTGGGTGGTGCCCAGATGCGAAACAGCACGCCGCGCTTGTGCGTGTGTGAACTCAGCTCGAACAGGAACGAGCTCGACGGCACCGTGTAGGTGCGGCAGTACTCGCGCGACTGGAACTGAGGCACATTCATCACGAAGATGTCGTCCGAATCGAAGACCGCGGCGATGGCGTTCGTGTCGGTTGGATCGGCGAACCAGAAGTTGTGGTACTGCTCGATCGTCGTGTCGAAGTTCGTGAGGTTGAAGGCGTGGGAATTCCACACGCTGAAGCCCTGCACAGGGATGACGCCGAAGACGGTGTCTGGGTACGAGATCGAGTTGTAGGCCTCCTGCGAACCCCCGACTCGGGGTGAGTTTGGTGTGCCCTGGCCGTTGATGCTGAATCCCATGTCGGGCGGTCCCCACCCGATGCACGCGACCGAGGAGGTCGGGGCACTGGCGCACGCCGCGCGAACGCCGCAGTCCGCGCCACCGGAGGTGGCCGGGACACCGATTTGAGTGGGGTCGCACGGCGTGCCCTCGAGTGCGCCGCCGAGGCAGGCCCACGAGCCCCAGCCGGGGTCGGTCCAGTCGTAGGCGCCAATGTAGGCCTGGATGATGCTGTGGTGTGATTGCGGGTCTTGGGCGAGCAGGCGCTCGTCGTGGCGGATGCACGTGCGCCCCGGACCGCCCATCTCGTTCGGGCACGGCTGCAGAGCCGCCGCCGGCACCTGTCCGGTAAAGTCGTACCAAGTCGCGTAGCAGATCTCGGCTTCGTCGTTGCTCCCGAGGTGCCAGGGCGGCGCGTACACCTGTACGCCTTCGCCGGCCAGAGGTGGATCGAGAGGTGGGATCTTGTTCGGAGACGGTTCGTCGAAGCAGCCGTCGAAGAACGATTCGGTGCCCAGCACGATTCCGGTCTCGGGCGCGCCCGCTCGGATCCACTCGCGCAGTCCGGCGAGGCGGTCGATGTCGATCGCCGGCAGACCGCCGGCTGGCATGGGCGAGCCGGGTATGGAGCCCGCTGCGGGAACGCCCAGAGTCAGGGAAGCGAGCTTCTGGTACAGGAAGCTCACCGCCTCTTCGCCTGGCTCGATGCGATGGAGCGCGCTGATCGTCGACGGAACACCCACGATGTTTGCGTAGGCCGAGGCCGGTGACAGATCGAGACCGCCCTGGGCAATGGCGCCGTGGCAGGCCGCTTGCGTGCAGCCGCCGGCATCGAAGATCTGCTCCTGTACGGCGTCCCACGTGTTGTCGTAGTTGGTGCCGCCGCAGTTGTCGATGAGGCACGAGTTCGTGCAGCCATCGCTGTTGTCGAGGTTGCCGTCATCGCACTCCTCGACGCCTTCGATCACGCCGTTGCCACAGATCTCGGTCGGGCAGGCGCTGGGCGCCGGGGCCGTCTTTGCGATGAAGAAGCCATCTTCGTTCTTTCTCACGTCGCCGCCAAACTCGCTGCAGTACCACTCGAGATCATTGGGATCGGAGTCGCTATGGATGCCGAAGTAGACCTCGACGGAGTCCACTGGACCCGAGAGCTCCCACGGCCACTTGTCGCCGCCGCCCGTCATGATGAGCGAGCCGCCCTTGGCGCCCGGCTTGTACACGACGCGTTTGATTGGGGACGAGGCGTAGCTCTTGTCGAGGTACTTGTAGCCCTTGCTGCCGGCGGGATTTCCAAGGCCTTTCCATTTCGAGGGATCGAGCGTTATGAGCTCGGTCCGGCCTTTGTTGACGCCGGTCCATCGAACCAGAACCTTCGACCCGTTGACCGCCGGGTCGTGGACCGGGCTGATGAGGATCTGCTTCGTCGCCTTGAAGACGAACTTGTGTTTCGTAGGCTCCTTGCGGGTATCGATTTTCGCGAGCTTCCCAGCCACGTTGAAGTTCACCGCGTGTGCCCAGACCAGGTCGGCTGGGAACGAGAGGCTCACCGTGACGGTGATCAGTGTGACGAGAAGTCGAGTCGTGGCGTTCGGCATGGCTGTTTGGTGTCCCCCTAGAAGCGAAACTTCGCGTATTTTTAGGAGAGTGCCTCAGAGAACCCGTGGTGGGCAAGCAAAGGGATTTGGCTGCGCCGGCGATCGGCTCATCCGCTCCTCCAATCGGTCGAGGGAGGAGCCCCAACGGCGCTCGGTCTGTTTCATCTATCGAGAACGGACGTTTTCCGTTGACGGGGGCCGAGCACGCCCCCTACGATTGTGCTCGGTGACGCGTCCGCCGCGTCTGGGCCCCGCGACCGGGAGTTTGTTGATGAAAACGAAGCTATTTCACCTTCTGGGAGCAGCGGTGCTGACCCTTGTGACATCGCCCGCGCTTGCTCTCGTGTCTGGCGGCGGCGGCGCGGCGAAGGATTGCTGGGTCGAGTTCGAGGCCCCGAATCTCGGGCTGAATTTCCCCCCGGCGCCCAAGAAGAGCAGAGAGCTTCGCTGCTTCGACGGTGAGGCCGGATGCGACCTCGACGGAGAGGTCAACGGTGCCTGCGAGTTCCCGATCGACGTCTGTTTGTACAACGACGACCCCGGCCTGCCGTTGTGCTCGCCGGTGGACGTCACGGCAGCGACGGTGAGCAACAAGAAGGGCGATCCCGACCTCGCCGCGCTGCAGGCTGCGATCGACGCGCTGGTGCCGGCGTCGAGCAACGTTTGTACGTCGGGCGAGACCCTGGTCGTTCCCCTGAAGTCGTGCTGCCAGGGCAAGTTCAAGAAGGGGAAGGGCACGGTCAAGATCAAGACCGAGACGGTGGCGGGCAAGGCCGCGGAGAAGCTCAAGCTCACCTGCATGCCGCCGCAATGGCCGAGCCATGGGTTCGATCATGGCAATACCCGTTCGAACGTGAACGAAACCGAGATTACCCCGGCGAGCGCGGGGAGCCTGCAGCTCAAATGGGGGTTCGCCTCGGGCGCCGTCTCGGGAACACCCGTCGTCATGGGTGGTCGCGTGTACTTCGGGTCGTGGGATGGTTTCGTCTACTCGCTCGACGCGAAGAAGGGGAAGCTCAAGTGGCGCTATGACACCGGGACAGGCGGCCTGGTGGTTCCCGGTGTGAAGGGGAGCGTCACGCTCACCGCCGATGGCCGCGTCCTGGTCGGCGATGCGGCGGCGGTCGTTCATGCCCTGGACGCAAAGAAGGGCACGCTGCTCTGGAAGAAGGACGTCTCCGCTTCGGTCAACGACGACATCTGGAGTTCTCCGACCGTCGCCAACGGTCGCGTCTACGTGACGATGGCCTCGCATCTGGACGTGCCGTGTATTCGCGGTCACGTCGTGGCGCTCGATCTCGCGGATGGCTCCTTCCTCTGGGACACGTTCATGGTTCCCGAGAAGGTCTGCGACAACGATACCAGTGTCGAATGCGCGGTCCCGGCAGACTGCGGGCTTGGGGCGTGCGTGGATGGGCGCGGCGCCGGAATTACCGCGAGTGCGGCGGTCGACCCGACCGGTGAGCACATCTACATCAATACCGTCGGTTGCTTTACGTACCCCTCGATCGGAGACTCCGACTCGATCCTCAAGATCGAGGCCGCAACCGGCGCCGTCGAGTGGAGTGCGCGTCTGAACGCGCCGGAGCAGTTCGGCGCGTGCAGCGTGGATCCGTCGATCGACTGTGGCGACGATAGCTTCTGTCCCGGTGGCACCTGCGACACCAAGGGGGTCTATCACGACTTCGGGTTCATCAACGGTCCTCTGCTGGTCGACGCACCAGACGGCCAGGGTGGCACGCAGGCGCTCGTGGCCTCGGGGAGCAAAGATGGCTCACTCTACGCGCTCGACCCGTCGACCGGAGGGCTCGTTTGGCAGACGGTCGTTCAGCCGGAGCCGATCACGCCGGCCTTCGCCGGCTTCGGTCTCTTCAACGGCGCGGTGGGGTACGCGGACGGCCGCTTCCACGCGGCCCTCTTCCAGACGGCACCTCCGGCAGCCCCCGAGCCAGATCACTTGATGGCGTTCAGCGGCGTCGATGGCGTGGAGGTGTGGAGCACGGAGATTGGTCCGAGCTGGGGCCACGTAGGCCTCGCCGCTGGCGTGGTCTGGGCCGGCACGCAGGCCACTCCAGACTTGCTCGGGCATGATGCCGCGACGGGCGCGCTCGTCGCTACCCTGCCCATGCCGGCGAAGGTGACGTCGGGTCCCTCGATCGTCGACGGTGTGCTCTACACCGGCTACGGCGTATTTGGTGCCGGTGGCGTCCGGGCCTACGAGCTTCCGTAGGACTCCTCTTATTCGAACGTACCGTGTCGGCCGGCGCCGCTTGCGAAGCGCGTCGCTCCCTCGCGGGTTTCGCCGGAGCGGATGACCTCGAGGCCGAGTCGGTGCTCGTTCTTGATCGCTTCGCCGAGCTCCAGGTCCCATTGTTCGTAGGACGACATCCGGTCGGCGCGCATGCAGCGCTGCGGAAAGCCGGCGATCCGTTTCGCAAGCTCGATCGCGCTGGAGAGTGCCTGCCCCGGCTCCACCAGGCGGTTCGCGAGCCCCATCCGTTGTGCTTCGTCGCCTGAAACGCCGCGGCCCGTGAGGATCAGGTCGAGTGCGTTGCTGTGACCCAGTATGCGCGGGAGCCGAACAGTGCCCCCGTCTACCAGGGGCACGCCCCACCGCCTGCAGTACACGCCGAACGTCGCGTCGTTTGCGGCGACGCGCATGTCGCACCAGACCGCGAGTTCGAGCCCGCCGGCAACCGCGAAGCCCTCGACCGCGGCGATGACGGGCTTGGAGAGGAGGAAGCGCGACGGGCCCATCGGGCCGTCGCCTTCCTCGTGCACGCGGTTTCCACGCCCCTCGGACACCGCTTTTAGGTCGGCGCCGGCGCAGAAGAACCCGCCGGCGCCGGTAAGGACCGCGACCGAGAGCGCCTCGTCGGTGTCGAAGCGCCGAAACGCGGCGGCGAGTTCCTCGGCCGTGGGGCCGTCGACCGCGTTGCGTACTTCGGGGCGGTCTATCGTGATGATGGCGATGTCGTCCTGCGTCTCGAAGCGAATGTTGCTCATGGTCGGGTTTCCTTTCCTCGGGGGATCGTTGCCGACAGGCCGGGGGTGCGCAACTCCACGAGCGGAGCGCTGCGTCCGCGGGCCGTGGCGGCTGCGAACCGAGTCCTTCCCAATCGCGTGGAACCTGAGCGCTGTTCTCTGGGGCGGCCGGAGGCTACCCCAGGAGACGCCATGGGCCTCACGATCGAAGTTGCCGCCCTCGTGCTGGTGGCCGCCGCACTTCACGCGACGTGGAACACCTTCGTGAAAGTGAGTGGGGACTCTCTCGTCACGTCGGCGATCATCCTGGCGACGGGTTCGTTCCTCTGTGCGCTCGCTCTTCCATGGGTGTCGCTGCCCGGGCGTGAGAGCTGGCCGTACATCGCGGCGAGCGTCGTCATTCACAACGCATACTTCCTGTTGTTGCTGCTGTCGTATCGATTCGGGGATCTCTCGCAGGTGTATCCGATCGCTCGTGGGACATCCCCCCTCATCGTTGCGGCTTTCTCCGGAGTCGTCGTAGGGGAAGCGCTGGGCTGGATTCAGCTCAGTGGCGCCCTTCTCGTGGGAGTGGGGATTGCGAGTCTTGCGGGGGGCGGCGCCCAGCCCCACGTCGACCGCCGCGGCGTCTTCTACGCGCTTGCCTGCGGTCTCTCGATCGGCACCTTCGCGCTGGTCGACGCACTCGGCATCCGGAAGTCGGGTGAGGCGGTATTCCCCTTCATCCTCTGGCTGACGACTCTCGAGTGCATCCCACTCATCTGCTTCGCCCTCGTGCGTCGGCGTGGGCGGATCGTGCAGAGTGTCGCCGCGTGTGGACCGAGGGCCGTGCTGGGTGGTATTCTAGCGACCTTGGCGTACTCGGCGGTGCTGTGGGCCTACGCGAACGGGCCGGTCGCGCCCGTGGCGGCGCTCCGCGAGACGAGCGTCATCATGGCGGCGCTCATCGGCGCCCTGCGGCTCGGGGAACCGTTTGGTTTGCGGCGGATCGTCGCGGCCATAGTCGTCGTCGTCGGTGTGGCGCTGTTGAACACGGCAGCCTAGCGGCGCTGTCGGTTCGCGTAGTCGAGCGCCATCCGTAGCCGGCTCGGCTGAACGGGTTTGGTCAGCAGGAGCAAGCCGTGAGTACGCATGGCTTCGGCGACCTCGGGCGAGGTGTCACCGCTGACGATCAGCGCGGGCACCTCGTTTTCGAGGCGGCGCCGAATCTCCGCGACGACCTCGATGCCGGCTTGCCCGCCGCCGAGTTGGTGGTCCGCGAAGACGACGTCGGGCTCAGACTCGGCGATCGACAACAGCGCCCCGTCGCGCGAGGAGGCCGTGCGCACGTCGTAGCCCCACGACTCGAGTTGGGCGCGCATGCCCGTGCGCACGGTAGGGTCGTCGTCGATGACGAGCACTCGTTGTTGCGCCCGGGTCTCGGTGCTCGGCGGCCTGGTGTTTTGTGGCGACTCGGGTGTCTCGTCTGCGGTTCGGGCTAGGTGCAACGTGAACGCGGTGCCCTCTCCCGGGGTCGATTCGAGGGTGACCCGATGCTCGAGAAGGTTGGCCAGCCGGTGCACGATCGCGAGTCCGAGCCCCAAGGCCTCGCCGGTGTCGGTCTCCGGGCTCAGTCTTCGAAACGGTTGGAATATCCGCTCGCGGGCTTCCGCCGGGATCCCGTGGCCCGAATCCGCCACCGTGACGGCGACTTCCTGTCGTGATGCCGTCGCTGTGAGGCGGAGCTCGCCCTCGTCCGTGTACCGCATCGCGTTGGTGAGCAGGTTGCGAAGGATTCGGGCCAGAAGAATGGGGTCGCTGCGAACGGAGGACGGGTTCGTCTCGAGGACGAAGTCGAGCCCCTTCATCTTTGCCTGAACCGAGAACTCGTCGCCCAGTCGCCGGAGAAGCGGTTCGAGGGCCACGGTCGCGGGTCTCGTCTCGACGAGTCCGGCGTCGAGGCGAGAGATGTCGAGAAGCGCGTTGAACATGTCGGCCATTTCGGTCGTCGCCGACTGGATCTTCTCGACGAGGTCGATCGACCCACGATCGGCCATCCGTTCGCGCAGCGCGCCGAGGAGCAGTCCGACGGCGTGCAGGGGCTGGCGGAGGTCGTGGCTCGCGGTTGCGAGGAACGTGCGCTTGGCCGCATCCTCGCGCTCGAGGCGTCGAATGTCCTCGACGTTCCGCTCGAGGTCCGACCGCATGCCGACCATCCGGTCGACAATGCCGAGGGACAGCGTTACGAAGGTGAACACGACCGAGGTCTGAAGGCCGAAGTCGCTGAACAGGTTGCTGGGAACCCAACCGATGGCGCGGAGCGCCTGCGCGATCGCGGCGATGCAACCGACGAACCACGCCAGAATGTAGTAGTTCGCGGGTCGGTACCCTTGCCGGAACGAGACGACCGACACGACCACTGCCCAGGCGGCGGCGAAGACCGTGATCACGACCACCCCGATCACGAGCGGTGGCCCCGGTGCCACGAGTGTCCAGACGAGGATCGTGAGAGCGCCGATGGGGCCGGCCGGGAACAGCACCCGGTCGAGGGCAGGTAGACGGTTGCGGGTCTCCAGGTAGGTGCGCGTGAACAGCATCGCACTGCTCCCGAACAAGAGGCCGAACAAGTTCAGCGCGCGATCGATCAGGAAAGTCGAACCGGGCCAGACGTACGCGCCGAAGAGGCCTTCCGACGTGGCCTGCCACAGGGCGAAGCCGGCGATCATCAGCGTGTATGAGCGGAACATGGGTTCGCGCAGGAAGGCGTACGCAAGCGCCCCGAACACCGTCATCAGCGCGAGCACGCCGAAGAAGGCGCCGAACACCACGTTTTCGTTTCGCCGCTTTGCTTCGAAGCCATCGGGCGAAAAGAGTTCGAGTGGTAGGAGCATCGTGCCGTTGCCTCGGAGGCGCAGGTAATAGGTCTGGATCTGACCCGGCGTGGGAGTGATCCGGAAGACCGGGTGGCGGTAAACGACGTCGCGCTCGCGCGCCGGCGCGAAGCGTCCCGAGGTGCGGACGTCGAATGCGCCGTCTCCATGCGCCACGTAGAGCGTGGCTTCGTCGATCAGGGCCCACGATGCCGCGAGGTAGTACGTCAGAGCCGGTGCGTCGGCAGGGGGCTCGATCTCGACCCGGATCCACCACGCCGACTGAGACAGGCCCAGGTTCGGCACGGCGCGGTCTGGGGTGGTGAACCCTGCGTGCGCGCCGTCGCGGGAGACGTCGTCAATCGTGGCCTTGCCGGTCGGGTCTTCGAGGATGGAGAAGGGAACGTACGCGCGCGACATTGCGGCGTCGGCGCGCCCGGCGACTTCCATCGACACGAGGGTCAGCGCGCAGAGCGTGATCGCGAAGAGCCGCTGGCACATCGCCGTCAACATACGAGGCCGAGGCGACGTCGCAAAGCCCGGCCGGGTTGCGCGAAGTTCGATCGTGTCCGACAGTGACGGACATGGCGGCCGCGGTCCCGAAGGTTCTTTCCATCGAGGATCACGAACTCTTCCGCGATGGGCTGCGCCGGGCTCTGGGGGAGCTCGATCCCCCGGTCGAGGTCCTCGATGCCGGTCGGTTCGACGAGGGGAGCGCGATGATTCGCGACCACGAGCCGGACCTCGCGCTCGTCCTGCTCGATCTCCACCTCCCCGACGGAGCGGGGCTGGGGATGTTGAGCACGCTCCGGAGCGAGTTCCCCCTGGTGCCGGTCGCGATCGTCTCGGGTGATTCCGACGATCCGCGCATGATGCGGCGCGCCCTCGACCTCGGCGCGGTCGGCTTCATTGCGAAGGCCTCGTCCAAGAGCGTTCTGGTGAGCGCGCTTCGGCTGATCTTGGCGGGGGGGACGTATGCGCCGACCGAGGCTCTGACCGCCGAGCCCGACCGCCGGGTCGAACGCGTGGCGGGGCTCACTGCGCGCCAGCGCGAGGTGGCAGGCCTTCTCACGAAGGGGCTCACGAACAAGGAGATCGCCGGAGTGCTCGGGATCAGCGCCGACACCGTGAAGAACCACGTCGCGGCGATCCTCGACGCCCTCGATGTAACGAACCGCACCGAGGCGGTGATGATGCTGGTCGAGACCGGCGCGGTGTCTTGATACGATTCTCCTGACCGGCTAGACGCAGGCCGATGTCCGGCGCAAGACGCCCGGGCAGCCAGGAGGAGAAAGGCATGATCTCTCGTTTTAGTGCTTTGTTGGCCGGGTGCGTATTGCTCGTGGTCGCTGGTTGCGCCGCGAGCAAGGGGACCTCGACCTCGACCTCGACCTCGACGGCTACGAGCCCGGGCACGAAGGCCGGCATGAACGCTGCCGGCGAGGTCGTCGATTCCTCGGCGATCGAGTCGGGGAGCGGCAAGACCGTCAAGGGGATCAACGACTGGGAAGGGGAGATCACCGGGAAGCCGTTCCCGGGGAGCAAGTTCACGAAGCTCAAGATCGGGATGTCGCGCGCCGAGGTCACGCAGTTGGTGGGGCCGCCCACCGATGAGGGTGCCTACGTCACCGCCAAGGCGTTCATCCCGTTCTACTACGGAAGCGACCGCAGCCGGATCGAGTTGGCGTACAAGGGCCAGGGGCGACTGATCTTTTCGACCGATGCGGGGTGGGGCGCCGACGGCGGCCACCTGACGTGGATCATCTACAACAAGAACGACACCGGCTACCGCTAGGGCGTTGCCGTCCCGATGGACCCCAGGGGCGCTCTGATCGCGGCCGCGCGCGAGTTCAACTCCGGGCGGTACTTCGAGGCGCATGAGGAGCTGGAGGAGGCCCTCGACGACGTCCCGGACGACGAGTGGAACCTATTTCTGGGCCTGATCCAGATCTCGGTCGGCTACCACAAGATCACCCAGCAGCTGTTCGGGGGCGCCGCGCGGATGCTTCGGATCGGTCTCGAGAAGGTTGACGGCTTGCCGCCACGGTTCGGTGGGGTGAACCTCGCTCCATTGCGTGACCGAGCGCGGGCGGACTGCGACGCGCTCGATGCGCGTGCGTTCGACGAGGCGGCGTTTCGGCGCAGCCCCCCTCGCCTCCAGCCCCGTCCCGAGTAGAGGCACCCCCCGCCGTTCCCCCCGGCCGCCTCGGAGGGCGCCGCGAACGCCGCAAACCGGGGTTTTCGGGCGCTAAGCGCCAGCTCGCTCGAGCTGCAAACCGACCTTTGCAGTCGGTCGATCCTGCGATCTCCTGGATGAAAAAATCTAGTATTTCCGGGGCCTTTCTGGAAGGTCCGGAGCATTGCAGGGGTGGCATCGCATCTGCATTTCTCCTCTGGCATGAACACCGTTTCAAAGGCTCTCGCCCTTCTCCTCACGATCGCTGCCCTGGCCACCCCCGCCGCGGCCGCCCGCCCCGACGTCTTCTTCGACGGCGAGCGCGTCTCGGCCATCGCCTTCGAGACTCCGCTGCGCGACCTCATGAGCGCGCTCGGCGCCGCGACCGGCACGCGGGTTCGCTTCACTTCCGACGCCGGGAACGAGTTGGTGGACATCGAGATCTTCGAGGTTCGGGTTGCCGAAGCCTTCGCCCGTATTCTGGCCCACCGCGGTCACAGCCAGGTCGGCTCCGAGATCTGGATCTCCTCGCCGGTCGCGGGCTCAGCCCAGGACGCGCCGGTCGTCGCCGCTGGCGCCCATGCCTCCTATGTCGCGGAGCTGGGCGATCACGCGCTCGGCAGCCACAATGGTCGGGGCCGGCTGGTCGCCACCGCCGAATTGGTGCGCGAGCGCAGCGCGGCCGCGGTCGAGGCTCTGCACGGCGTCCTCGACGCCGAGCGTAGCGCCCAGATCCGGGCTTCTGCTTTGACGGGCCTGGACCGCAGTGGTGATCTCTCGATCGAGTCGTTGGCCGACCTCGCCCGGGATGAGGACGCTGGAATGCTCCGTCGCAAGGCCATCCAACTCCTCTCGCGGCACGGCGTTGGTAATGAGCTTGCCGCAGCGACCCTCACGGAACTCGCGGACACTGCGCAGAATCCGATGATTCGCCTGACCGCGCGGACGGCGCTCCGTAGCCTCGAGATCGCGGCTTGAGTCGATCGGCCAACGCCATGGCTGCACCGCAGATTCGCTCTATGCGGCGACCTCCTGTAGGCATGAGGCTATGTCGGCCCTGGATGAGCCCGCTCGGAGTCGCCGCACGAGGTTTGGAGATTGACGTGAGCGCAGTCGTCGAGAACTTCCGGCGAGAGCTCCGCCGCGTCATCGCCCGCACTTGGCTCTGGTTCTTCGGTTGGAAAGTCGAAGGGCCGCCTCCCGGTGTGGCCAAGGGAGTGGTCGTCGCTTACCCGCACACGTCGAACTGGGACTTCACGTTCGCGCTTGCGGTTGCCTACTACCACGGGGTCGACATCCGCTGGCTGGGCAAGAAGCAGATGTTCGACTTTCCGGTCGGTGGATTCTTCCGGTGGCTCGGCGGGATTCCAGTCGATCGTTCAAAGGCAACGGGCCTCGTCGATTCCGTCGTTGCGACGATCGGCGAGTACGAAGAGCTGCTCGTCGTCATCCCGCCGGAGGGGACGCGGGGGCAGTCCGGGCGATGGAAGAGCGGTTTCTACTGGATCGCCGTAAAGTCGAAAGTGCCGATCGTGTTGTCGTTCCTGGACTACGCGCGCAAGGTTGGCGGTGTCGGCACCGTGTTCCGGCCAACCGGCGATCTCGACGCAGACTTCGAGAAGATCCGCGACTTCTACGAGGGCGTTCTCGGGAAGTATCCGGACAAGCAGGTCTCGATCTCGTTGTTCGAACCCGCGGCGTGAGCCGCGTCAGCTCTTGGGTGTCGCCATCGCTTGCGTGGGCGGCCCCGGCGTAAAGGGCGGTGTTACGATCCCGCCCGACACGACCATCTTGATGCCGTCCTCGACGCTCATGTCGAGTATGATGAGATCCTGTCGCGGCACGAACAAGAGGTAGCCGGATGTCGGGTTCGGCGTGGTGGGCAGAAATACGTTCACGGTTTGTTCCTGAGTGCGGTGCTGCACCTCGCCCGCGGTGGTGCCGGTGAGGAACCCGATCGACCAGATGCCCTTTCTCGGATACTCGAACAGTGCGACCTCGCGAAACGCATTGGACTTCTGCGCGAGCACGCTCTCGAAGATCTGTTTGGTCGCGCCGTACACCGTGCGCAGCACCGGGATTCGGCTTACGATCCGGTCGCCGATACTGTGGATCGTGCGCCCGAGAAACCCGGACGCCAGCCACCCGATCAGCGTTAGGCCCGAGATGACCACGAAGAGTCCCGCGCCCGGGACCTTGAAGCTCGAGGGGAGAACCTGGCTGTCGATGAAGTCGACGAACCAGATCGCGACGCCGATCGTGACCGCGAGAGGCGCGGCGAGCAGGAGGCCGGCCAGGAAATAGCTGCGAAGCCGCGCGGGCAGGGGGCGGTGGTCGGGAGTATTCGGTGTCATCAACGGACCTTCGATGGCTATTCGAGTTCGGCCGTAACGCGCACGCGGGCGGTGATCTCGATCTCGCCGGCCTGGATCGGCGGCGGGGGTGCTGCGGAATCCGCCGCCATGGCGACGGTGGCGCGAAAGACGGGTGTCGGCGGCGGTGGGCCGCTCGCGCCCTCCTGCTCGATCGCCAGCAGGCTCCCGATGTTGCTTCCTGCGCCCGCGGCGGCGGCTTCGGCTCGCGCGCGGCCGTCGGCGACCGCCTGCTTCAGCGCTTCGCGCTCGAGACCGTCGCGGTCCTTTACGTCGAAGCGCAGGCCACTCACCGATGTCGCGCCGGCGCTCGTGGCCAGGTCGATGATCTCGCCGACCTGCTCGATGTCGTCGAGCCGCACTTCGACCTGATTGCGCGCGAGATAGCCACGCGAGCGGCGAGTGCCCTTGTTGTAGTCGAACTCCTCCTGGAGCCCGTAGGACACGGTGCGGATCGCCTTGTCGTCGAGCCCGGCACTGCGGAGCTTGGCGAGGACGCCGTCGCTGGCCTTGGCGTTCTTCTGTTGGGCTTCGCGTGGGTTCGAGTCCCGCGATTCGACTGCGAGCATTACGAACGCTCGATCGGGGGGAACCCGAATCTCGGCCGTGCCGGTCACGACCACTTTCGCGGGCTCGTGGTTGGCAGCCTGGCTGGATGGGACGAGGGCTCCCACGAGGACCCCGGCAGCTACTGCGACGAAGGCGCTTCGTTTCATTGCACCTCAGTATCTCAGGTGCCGCGCCGAGTCGAAAGGCGCCAGCGAGCCCGGTCGCCGACGCCCCCCGCACCTCGTGCTAAATGAATGGAATCGTCGAGAAGGGAGCTCCGGGCAGCAGAGGCACGTGGTCGCCGGGGCTCTGGAGCCAGTTGTCGATGATGCTGGCGTAGACCTGACGGAAGTCTGTGTTGAAAACGAGGTTGCCCTTGGAGTCGGGCGTCCCGATGTCCGGCATCTCGCCGTAGATGCCGCCGTTCACGCAGTCGCCCAACGCGAACATGACGGAAGCCGAGCCGTGGTCCGTGCCGCCGCCGCCGTTCTCGGCGATCCGGCGCCCGAACTCGGAGAACACCACGACGAGAACGTCGTCGGAGACGTTCGACATGGCCTCCGTGTTGATGGCCTGCAGGTCGGCGTCGAACGCCGCCAGGGCCGGGCTCAGGTCGTCGAACAGGCTCGCCAGACGACCCTCGGTCGAGCCTTCGTTGGTGTGGGTGTCGTAGCCGCCCTGGCGCACGTGGAAGTACTTCGCGCCGACCGGTGAGCCGCTGACCGCGTCGTGCCGGATGATCGACGACACCTCGGCGAGGCGTTTGGCGATGGAGCCGTCCACGGCATCGAGATTCGAGCCCCAGTTGGTGTCGATCGCCGCGTACTCGTCGAGCTTGTCGAGCAGGACGTCGCCACCGACGCCGACGTCGTTTTGGGTACCTGTCGTTTGGCCAGGATCGGCCTCGACGGCGTAGATGGCCTTCAGGGCCGTTTCCTTCGCGGCTGCGTCGTCCTCGTGGGCCTCATCGACCGGAAGCTTGAACTGCGAGAGCTTCTTTACAGCGAGGACGTTACAGCCGAGCGGGCAGACGAACATCTTGCTCAGCGTCGAATCGACGTCGACGGTCACGAGATCGGAGGATGTGTAGTAGTTGTCGAGGTAGCGTCCGAACCACCCGTCGGCGAACGGGAGTACCGGCTCCGCGCTGAACCAGATGTCCTCCGATCGAAAGTGCGACAGGCTCTGGTCCGGGTAGGACACACCCTGGATTACGGCGAGCTTGCCTGCGTCAAACAGCGTCTTCAGCTCCGTCATCGACGGGTGCAGCGCGAGCGTGTTGTTCTTGACCGGATCCACACCGATCGTGGTCGGCCCCAGCTGCGCCGGCGAGAGCCCGATCGTGGGCCGTGCTGCGTCGTAGTTCGTGCGCTGGAGATGCCCGGGTTGGTCATCGACGGGTACGAGGGTGTTGAGTCCGTCCATGCCGCCTTCGAGCTGTACGATGACCAGGGTCGGGTTGGTGGGGCTCGCCGCATTCGCCTTGTTCGGGCTGAACAGGGCGCGCTGCAGAGGGCCCGGAATCGCCATGGTCGCGCCCGTGAGGGCGCCGCCTTGGAGGAGTCTTCTTCTCGTGATGTCCATCTTTGCCTCCTCCTCCTTAGTGGATGTTGGCTTCGGGGATCTGCAGGGCCAGTGCGATGGCGCCGCGGACCTTGGTGTCGACCACGGTGTCGTCGTCGAAGTTGGTCTCGCCCTCGAAGTAGTCGATGAGCGCTTGCCTCGTCAGAGCGGGGGTCTTGGCGGCAATCCCGAGGCGCTTGAGAATCTCGTCGACGACCTCGACTTCGGTTGTAGCGCCCTTCGGGATGATCTTGCTGGGTTTGAGCAGGATGAGGTTCTTGTCGCGGCCGGCTCCGACGGCCTGCCCGACCTCGAATCGGGCCAGCGTCTGTCCGCTCGAAAGCCACAGGAGGCCGTTGTTCCAACCGTTCACGCTCGGCGGCTCGAAGAGTTCCATGCCCATGTCTTCGAGCGCGGCCGGTGTCGCGGTGTGCTTGGACTTTGCCTCGAGTCCCCGCATCGCGCTGAAGAGATACTCACACGGGTTCTTTACCGAGCTCGACTTGGCCGCGGCCGAGTAGAACTCGTCGTGCAGGAACATGGCGCGCAGGATGTCGGTGACGACGTACGCACCGCCGGCCCGGAAGTCGGTCGTGACCTCGTCGATCAGGGCGGCCGATGGGTTCGGGTACGCGAAGTACTCCCACAGCTTCTTGCCGATGTAGCGCGGCATCGTGAGATTCCCCAGCGAGTCTTCGTGGGTGAAGATGATGTCGATGATGTTCGTCGCGGGCGGCAGCAGCGCGCCGCTGCCGTCCTCGACGCCCAGGTTGCCCGTCGCGGCGAAGGGCTTGCCCGCAAAGGCCGTCTTCGTGTCGTTGTCGAAGCGGTCGCTGTTGAAGAATCCGAGATCCTTGTCGTTGATCTGGAAGCCGGTCGTTGCCTTCGCGACCGCGATGACGTCGTCCTGCGTGTAGTTCTGTTCGCTTCCGTCGAAGCTGAAGTTGCCCAGAACGAAGAGTTCCAGAACTTCGCGCCCGTAGTTCTCGTTTAGTTTGTTGTCTTTGTTCGTCTTCCCGTCGAGGAAGTCGAGCATGGCCGCGTCGCGCGTCACCTCGTGAACCAACGTGCGCATGTCGCCCATGCCGAACTGGCGGAACGTGCGGTTCTGGAAGCTCATCTGCCGGACGTTCTTCACGACGCTGTACTGGGTCGCGAAGTGGTCGTGCCAGAACAGGACCATTTTTTCCTGTAGGCGGCGCGAATTCTGCTTCTCCATGCGCTTGCACCACCAACTGGAGAGCTTCTTGAGCTCGGCCCGGTCGTTGGTGGGCTTGCCCGGCCCCTTCGCTTTGCTGGGCTTCACGCCAGTCAGGAACTGGACCGTAAAGGCCTGGCCCTTCTTCACGAATTTCTTCAAGTCGTTCGGCTTTGCCCCAAAGCCGGCCCGATTCAGCAGGTGAACGACGTTCTCTTCATCCCAAACAACCATAGTTGGCCCTCCGGCTAAGCAGGATGCGGGGCCGGCGCGTGGGTGGCAAGGCATTTCTCGCTCTGAGTGTCGCCGCGCGCGCCGCCGGCCCGCAGGGGCCGTATGATACACATGGGGTCGATGTCAGCCACGCTCTTCTCCAGCCGGCGAGCCGCTTCCCGGCCAGACCGTTTGGCCAGTCACCGGTCGATGGTCTTGGCGCTGAACGGGGCTGTTTGCACGAGCCAGCCGCTGGCGTCACAGGCTGGGTTGGCCGCGCTGCGCGCGGGCGCGAACGCGATCGACGCGGCCGTGGTCGCGGCTGCGGTTCAGGGGGTCGTCGAGCCCCACAATACGGGAATCGGTGGTGACTGTTTTGCCCTGTGCTGGTCAGCTCGAGAGGATCGGCTCTTCGCGTTGAATGGCAGCGGCCGGGCTCCGGTCGCTGCGTCTGCGGACGCGCTTCGGGCGGCTGGGCACTCGGAGTTGCCCCCACAGGGCATCCACACCATAACGGTTCCCGGCGCGGTGGGCGCCTGGGGGGCACTGCTCGAGCGGTTCGGCTCATGGTCGCTCGGCGACGCTCTGGCTCCGGCAATCGAGCTGGCAGAGCAGGGCTTCGTGGTGTCGGAGGTGATCGGCGGGGAGTGGGATTTGGTGACCCGCTTCGGCTTCTTGCAGAACGACGCCGCGCGCCGCTGCTTTGCGCCGGGAGGCGAAGCGCCGTCCCTCGGCCGGATCGTGCGGTTCCCCGATTTGGCGAACTCACTTCGTCTGCTTGCGAAGGGCGGGCCGCGCGAGTTCTACGAAGGCGATCTCGCCTCCAGAATCCTGCGCGCGCTCGGGGAGGAGGGCGGCCGGTTTTCGCCGAGCGATTTCGCGGACGCGCATCCGGATTGGGTCGAACCGATCGGCCTCGACTACCGAGGGTATCGCCTCTGTGAGATTCCGCCGAACACCCAGGGCATTACGGCTCTAATCGCGCTTGGCGTTCTGCAACACCTCGACGTCGGTTCGTTCGAGTGTGGTTCGCCCGAGTCCGTCCACCTGCTGATCGAAACTGTGAAGCTCGCGTTCGCCGACCGCAACGCGCGCGTCTCCGACCCCGAATACATGGAGATGAGCGTGGAGTCGCTATTGGATGCCGAAGTACTGCGTCGGCTCGCCGAGAAGGTCGAACCCGGGCGCGCCGCCCGTGATGTGATCGCGCGCCCTCCGACCGGGAGCGACACGGTGTATCTCGCCGCTGCGGATCGGGAAGGGAACGTCGTCTCGTTCATCAATAGCCTCTACGGGCCGTTCGGCTCGGGCCTTGTCGCGGGCGATACCGGGATCGTGATGCAGAACCGTGGGCGCGGCTTCTCGCTCGAACCCGGACATCCAAACGTACTGGTCGGTGGCAAGCGGCCGTTCCACACACTCTGCCCGGCGATGTTGCTCGAGAACGGACGACCGCGGGTTTCGTTCGGGGTCATGGGCGGCGACGTGCAGGCGCAGGGCCACGTTCAGGTCGTGTCGAACCTCGTCGACCACGGCCTGAACGTGCAAGAGGCGCTGGACGCACCGCGTTTCCACTACCTCGGTGGCTCCGACGTGGCCCTGGAGGCAGGGTTCGCCACGGACCTACCGGATCGACTCGCGGCGTTGGGCCACGAGATCGCGGATCCGCTTCGAGCGTTGGCGCGCGGAGGCTTCGGCGGAGGACAGGCGATCGCCGTCGACCCCGGCACCGGAGCGTTTTGGGCTGGTTCGGATCGTCGCAAGGATGGTGCGGCTGTGGGCTACTAGGACGACCTAGCTCCGCTTCAAGAAGACCATCATCGCGCCGTCGTCGCCGCTCGCGTCGAGTTGGCGCTCGAAGCGGTCGACCCACTGCTTGGCGTTCTGCTCGATCCACGCCGGCACGGCCTGTCGTAGGACGCCGATGCCGCCGGCGCTTCCACGTCCCTTGCCGTAGATGATCCGCACCTGGGCCTCGCCGCGTGCGTGCGCCTCTTCGAGGAACGCGCGCGTCTGGTCGAGGGCCTGCCGCACGCCGAGGCCGTGCAGATCGAGTGTCGGCACGATGCCGAAGAGGCGGCGAAGCAGCGTGCGCATGGGGACTCCTTGTACCGTAACCGTACCGGGAGGCCTCGCGGGTCTGCAGGGGGGCACGGCGCTCGGCAGTGGCTCAGGCGCGCCCTATAGGTTTCCGACCGCTTGTCGATACCTTCCCTGAAGCGGACGGCGTGTCCCGACAGGATGTGGGTTTGTTGGGGTGGGGGAACGGGGCACGCCGAATCGCTTCCCGAATCCGATATCCCGAATCCGATTCGGAGTGGGCGCACGCCGAAGCGGATGGCGAGCGGAACGTCCCCAAGGACAAATGACCTTTCAGGGGCGCGCCTGACCTGGGAGGGTGTCCGATATGAAGCCGTTGGTAGGTGGCGTACTGGCGCTGGTTTCCGTTCTTGCTTGGTCCACGACGGCGCTCGCGGCCGGCCCGGACGCGGAGGGGGCTCAGGCGGCGACCCGCTCCATCGTGCGAGGGCGGGTCTCTGATTCGGAGAAGAGTCCGGTGTCCGAGGTGGACGTCATTCTGCTGTCCGAACGGGGTGCCGAGATCGCGCGTACCTCGACCGACGCGGTCGGCACGTACTCGCTCGGCTGTGTCGACGTAGGCCCGTATCAGTACCGGATCATTCCGAGGAGGAACGGGTACAAGGGGCACACGGTCGTCGCCCCACTCGGGCCGAATGGTCTGACGATCGTGTGGGCCGTTGATCATGACAAGCCTGCGCTCGCCTCGGCGACGGCGAACGGCGGGCCGTGCGGCGGTGCGGGCGCTACGGCCATCGGTGGCGCCGCTGCGGCCGCGGCCGGTGCAACCGGCGCCCCCGTCGGTGCGGGTGGTACCGCCGCCGTCATCGCGGGTGGCGCGGCCGTTGCCGGCGGTGTCGGTGTGCGTATCGCCGCCGGGATGGGCGCATTCGATTCGAACCGTGGCGGCCGACGATGAGGACCATCTCGCGGACGGCGATCATTGCCGCCGGTGGACCCGCCGTCGGCGATGGCGGTGAACGGTGCCGTACTGCTCGTGAGGGTGCGTTAGCCGCTTAGGCGACGAATCGAGGGCGAGAGGGATTGATCCCCGGCAGCCGACATCGGACATACGTTCGCCGCCAACAGGTTGATGCGTGGTGTGATCGCCTCGTCACGCTGGGGGTGGTTTGCGTGCTCGTCTTCGGGCCGTTCGCCTTTGGCTCCGTTCATCCCCGGGCCTACGGGATACTGGAGATCGTTGCGGCGTTGCTGCTGGTGGTGTGGCTCGCAAAGCTCCGGTTCGGAGGTTCCCACTCGGTTGGTTCGCCCGTCGTTCCGCGGGCGATCTGGGTTCCGACTACGGCATTCGTCGGTATCGTGCTGCTGCAGATCCTACCGTTGCCACCGAGCGTGATTCGCGCGCTGTCTCCCGGGGCGTATGGCCTCTACGCGGCCTCCTTGCCGGGCTGGCCCGACGAGGCCCCGTACGAGGACACGGTGCGCGACGTGCTGGCGCACGACGACGCGGGTGTGCAGGCCTCGGACCTGAGCCGATCGGTTTCTCTGCCGGGTGTCGACGAGGTCGAGAAGCAACCGCTCGCCTCGTTCGTTCCCGATGTGTGGGGCCATCTGCTCGGCGAGCCGTTCCTCGACCGCGTCGAACGTCGGCGTCTCGAGACGTGGGTCGAGGCGGATACGGGCTCTTCGTGGCGGACTCTTTCGATCGACCCCGCCAAGACCTCAGCGGAGCTGCTGAAGATTCTAGCCTATCTGGCCTGTTTCGCGGTGGTCGCGTTCTATCCGATCACTGGCGGTGCGCGCGACGATGCACGCTTTCAGCGGCGGGTTCTTCGTGCGGTCGCGTTCACGGCGGTGGCGGTTGCCGCGGTTGGCCTCCTGCAGCGCTTTGCGTGGAACGGAAAACTGCTGTGGTTCTTCGTTCCCTGGGATTGGACCGCAGCACACGTCGGCGACCCACAGACGAGCGGTCCGTTCGTGAGCCGAAACAACTTCGGTGGCTACCTGGCTCTTACGTTGCCGCTCGTCTTGGTGCCGGTGCTCACGCCTTCCCAGATGGACCATCGGGGGCGGCGATGCCGGACCCAGATCGTCTTCGGTGGGGGTGCGGCCCTCGTCTCGATCGCGTTGGTGTTCAGCCTTTCTCGGGGCGCGTGGATCGCGTCGGCCGTGAGCCTGGCTCTGTTGTTGGTGGGCCTCACCAGGGCGGTTCCGCGCGAGAAGCGGGCGGCGTTCCTTCGCAGTCGCAATGGCGGGCTTGGTGCGGCCGCCGCGGTGGCGCTCGCCCTCGTCCTGTTGATCCTCGTACCCTCGGGCGGCCCGGGGCGCGGCAACGATGTGGAGAGGCGCCTGCGGCAGACGGTCAGCAGTACGGCGAGCCTCGATGCCCGGATGCGTGGCTGGCGGGATTCTCTTCCGATGGTTTCCGAGTTCCCTGCGTTCGGAGTTGGCCTCGGAGCCTGGGGGGAAGCGTTCCCCAGGTATGATCGATCCTTCTACTTCGGCACGCAGTTCGGCCGCGCTCACAACGACTACCTCCAGTTGGTCGCCGAGGTTGGTTTCGTCGGTGGGAGCCTATTGTTCGTTGCGCTCGCGGTTGTAGGACTTCGTTTGCGGCGTGCGGTGCCCGAGCGTCCGCATCGCTCGCTGGTCGTATCGATGGCGATCGGTGCCGGACTCGTCGCTCTGTTGGTTCACGAACTGGTCGATTTCGATCTTCAGATGCCGGGGATCGCGGTGACGGCGATCGTGCTTGCCGCGATCGGGCTACGCGGTCGCTGGGAACCTAGGGCGTTCCGGAGTCCGGTGCGGGGGTTGGGGTCGATCGCCGGACTGGGAGCGGGCGTCTTCGTTGCGATCGTTCTCACCCAACCGGCGTCTGTGGCGCCGGGTGACCCTGGCATCGCCGGAGCCCTATCGCAGGTTGAACGAACGCCCGCGAGGTCGTCGGCCCACCTACGCCTGGCGGTCGAATTGGCCGAGCTGTCGCCGTCTCTCGCGCGACGCGCTCTCGATGCGGCCGTCGCACTGAATCCGGTGAGCCCCGGACCGCGTGACGCGCGGGTCGTCGTCCTCGCACAGCTCGGCGAGCGCGACATTGCGCTTCGCGAGATCGAGGAATCCATGTTTTGGGCCCCGTCGACGACCTTGCATCCGCTCCTCGCGGCGCGCGCCGCGACGTGGCTGCCTGCCGACAGTCGATCGGCGGTGGAGCGTGGTTTCACGCGGGCCGTCGATGGCGGGGCCGGGTTCCGGGCGGCGATCGCGCTGGCATCGTTCCGATCCAGCGTACGAGAGCGTCGCGCTGCGGCGGCGGCTTGGGAGCAGGCCGCGAATCTCGCACCTCGAGCGACGTCGGCGGTGCTGCTCGAGCACGCCGGGCGGGAACTCGCGTGGGTCGACGATCTGGATGAGGCCGAGGTTCTACTGCGGCGGTCGATCGAGGTCGACCCCGCGGCATTCGGGCCGCGCTCGGTGTTGATTGCCCAAGTCTTGGGTCGCCGGGCAGACATCCACACCGCTCGCCGAGAGGTGGTGGAAGGTACGGCTGCGGGCGCGGACGCCTACGAGCTCGAACTCGCGTTCGGCGAGGCCGCGTTTCGTGCGGAAGACGTCGACCTCGAGCGCTCGGTTCTTGAATCCGCCGTACGCAGGCGCCCCGGGGACGAACGCGCACACTACCGCCTCGGCCTGTCCTGGTATCGTGAGAAGCAATGGACACGCGCGGCTCGTTCGCTGGAGGTGGCCACGCGGCTTGGGGGCGGCACCGCGCCGGCCTGGTTCTATCTCGCACTCGCGCTCGAACGAGGGGGCGAATTCCACGCCGCGGCGCGGGCCTTCGCGCGCGCCGTAGCCGCCGCGCCCGAGAATCTCCATTATCGCGAGCAGCGAGAACGCTTCGTTGCACGGCTCGAAGCCGGCTGACCGAAGAGCCGCGCCGCATTCCGGGCGACGGATGCGCTCCAGCCGCGAGATGCTCTCCCAAGCGGGGCGGTTGGAGGCGAGCTGGGGGAGCGGCGCGATCCGCGCCGTCGATCGAGCGTCGCGACTTGCGAGCCGGGCGTGCACAGCTATCTCGACCGCATGCCTTTCGAGCCTGCGCGCGCAAAGACCTTCATCGATGGAGTCTGGGCCGACTCCATCCTTCCGACGCTGATCGAGTACGTTCGGATCCCGAACAAGTCTCCTGCCTTCGACAAGGATTGGGCGGCGAGCGGTCACATGGACGAGGCCGTCGCGTTGGCCGAAGGGTGGGCGCGCGAGAACGCGCCGAAGGATGCTAAGATCGAAGTCGTACGGTTGGAAAAGCGGACGCCGGTGATTCTCGTCGAGGTGCCCGGCACCGGGCCGGGCACCGTGCTCCTCTATGGGCACCTCGACAAGCAGCCCGAGATGGTCGGTTGGGAAGATGGGCTCGGTCCGTGGACGCCCGTCGTGCGCGACGACAAGCTCTACGGTCGTGGTGCGGCCGACGACGGCTACGCCATCTTCGCCTCGCTCGCTGCGATCCGCGCGCTTCGGGAACAAGGCGCCGCTCATCCCCGCTGTGTCGTCTTGATCGAATGCTGCGAAGAGAGTGGCAGTCATGATCTCGCCCCTTACATCGAGCACCTGAAGAAACGCATCGGCTCACCAGACCTGGTGGTCTGCCTCGACTCCGGCTGTGGTGACTACGACCGGTTGTGGTGCACGACCTCGTTGCGCGGCATCGTGATCGGAGACCTCAAGGTCGAGATCCTCAGAGAAGGCGTTCATAGCGGCGATGCCGGTGGCATCGTCCCGTCGAGCTTTCGCGTGGCCCGCCAACTTCTGTCGCGCATCGAGGATCCGGCGACTGGCGAGATCACACTCGACGAGCTCAAGACCGATATCCCCGCGGATCGGAGAGGGCAGGCGGAAAGGGCAGCGGACGTGCTCGGTACGGCCGTCTTCGACAAGTTCCCCTTCCTGGGCGACGCGGGGCCGGCCATCAAGAACCCGGTCGAGCTTGCGCTGAACCGAACGTGGCGCTCGGCACTCGAGATAACGGCCGCCGAGGGAATTCCCGACCTCGCTCACGCGGGCAACGTCTTGCGCCCGACAACGACGTTGCGGTTCGCGCTTCGACTCCCGCCGACCATCAAGGCGGGGGACGCGGCCAAGGCCATTCGGAAGGTTCTCGAAGCCGACCCGCCGCACGGGGCACAGGTCAAGGCGACGGCCGGTGGGCAGACGGGCTGGAATGCACCGCCGATGTCGCCGTGGCTCGAGGGCGCTCTGGGTCAAGCATCAAAGGAGTGGTTTGGACCCGAAGCGGTAGCGATGGGCGAGGGCGGGTCGATCCCCTTCATGGGTATGCTCGGCGAACGGTTCCCCGAAGCTCAGTTCGTGATCACGGGCGTCCTGGGCCCCGGCTCGAACGCCCACGGCCCCAATGAATTCCTGGATCTCAGGACGGCTCGGCGCCTCACGGGTTGTATCGCTCAGGTGTTGAACACCCGGGCGAACTTGGGCTGACGTGCGGTCCGTCTTGGGGATTAGCAAGAAGAGCCCGCTCAGCTGTGTCCGGGGTATCACCTCTCCCGTTGATCAACGGTACAAAGCGTCGACCGAATTCGGCTGGCGAACTCTTCTTGGGTAATTCCGAGGCGTCGTCGCAAGCCTAGAACGTCGCCTGCGTCCAACGCCTCGTACGTCATTTCTATTCCGTCCCGCTCGATGAGCGTTCCTTTCACATCCGATGGACTGGCTGCGCTGCGGGCTCAGGAACGCTCTCGAAAGGGGGAGGCGTCGCCGAGCGGTCCGCGGCGAGCCGGTCGAGGCCGGCGGTGGCCAAGCGACTGGGGCGGGTGTGGCCATTCTCCCATCGGTTCACCGTGGACACGGTGACGCCCAGTTCGTGGGCGAGGTCTTCCTGAGTCATTCCAAGGTTCACCCGAAGGCTCTTCACCTCCGAGCCGGTCATCGTTCGAACTGTCGTAGCCATTTCTCTCTCACTCTCCATTTCTGACCGTTTGCGTTTTTGACGTTGAGGTTGGCGTTCGCATTCGATCTGCACACAACCATCGCAAGGCGGGTGCCAAGGCAGGGGGGAGAGGCGAGTGCCCAAGAACCCTCCTGATTTAGACACTTTTTGCGTCGCTGTGGGACCGCCCGGTGAGGCTCTCGCGAGGATTCTGTCGCCGGGTGGCAACAGCCGTCACCCGGCGTTGACAGGCAGGTTGCGCAGACTGTGATCACCGACCGCCTCGCGCGAAGCGGGGCGAGACTACGCTGCGTCGCTGCCCAGCATGCTGCGTGCGATCTGCGAGATCTGTATCTCGTCGGTGCCTGCGTAGATCTGCAGGACCTTCGCATCGCGGCAGAGTTGCTCGACTTGGAACTCGGCCATGTAGCCGTTGCCGCCAAACAACTGCACGGCCTCCAGTGACACGCCCATGGCCGCACGTGCCGCGTAGAGCTTGCCCGCGGAGGCCTCGGCGAGGCTGAACGGCTTGCCGTACGAGGCGCGTTCGATCTGCTGGAACACGATGTTCTGGAGGTTCATGCGCGCGACTTCCATCTCGGCGAGCTTTGCCTGGATCAGTTGGAATTCGCCGATCGGCTTGCCGAACTGAACGCGCGTTCGAGCGTACTCGAGAGACAGTGTGAGACATTGCTCGACGATGCCCAGCGCCATGGCGACGACACCGATCCGCTCGGTGTTGAACGTGTCTTTTGCGCCCGAGCGCGAAGGCGCTTTCTCAGTCTCGCCGATCAAGCGGTCCTTGCCCACGCGCACGTCTTCGAGGAACAGCTCACCCGTTGGCGACGAGTGCAGCCCCATCTTTCGTAGCGGCTTCGATTGGGTAAGGCCGGGGGTTCCCTTGTCGAGGATGAAGCTCAGCACCTTCCGTTCGCGGGGGTCGTTTCCTTCGTCGAGCTTGCAGATGAAAACGATCGTGTCGGCATGTGGGCCTTTGGTGATGAAGGTCTTCGATCCGTTCAGGATGTAGTCGTCGCCGTCGCGCTTCGCCGTCGACTTCATGCTGCCGAAGGCGTCCGAGCCCGAGCCCGGCTCGGTGATCGCCCACGCGCCGATCTTCTCCATCGTGAGCAGCTCGGGGACGAACCTCTCCTTCTGGGCGATCGTTCCCTTCGAGCGAATGGCGCCCGCGGTGAGTGCGACACTGACGCCCATCGCGGTGATCATGCCAGGGCAGTAGTGGCAGAGCTCGATGATCGGAATCAGCTGCATGGCGGCCGCGTCGGCTGCCGCTTCACGTGAGACGCCGCGTTTTTCCTCCGCAGGCTCGTCCGCAGCACCGGCCGCCTTGGCTTTCTCTCGCTCGAGCTGCCGATGGAACCGGTCGACCTGCATCGTGCCGATGCCGAAGGTCTCGAACATCTTACGGAGCGCTGCGTAGGGCGGGGTATCGCCGTGTTCGAGTTCTTCGATGTTCGGTTTGATCTCCGCCTCGATGAACTTCCGGAAGGCGTCGCGGATGGCCTGGTGCTGCTCGCTCCATTCGATCATCCACGGAGCTAACCGGACGGGTTCGTTTCGGTCAACGCGGCCGAGTCTGCTACCTGTGCGCCAATGCCACGTGGCTCGAAACAGACGTTCGTCTTCGACAGAAGCCTTCGGGAATACGCCTACCGCTGCTGGCCCGATGGTTGTCCGAAGGGGCGGACATGTTGCGTTGGCCTGACGGTCGAGGTGACCCGCAAGGAGATTCGAGCCGTCGACAGCCTCATGGACGAGCTTCAAGCGCTGGTTCCGTCGCTGCACGACGGCGATGGCTACATCGACGGATTCATCGACGACCCGCCGACCTGGGTGATCGACTCGGGTGAGGACGGCGCGTGCCCGTTCCTCCTGCGAACGAAGAAGCACTCGCTCTGTTCGATCCATCACGTCGCTCTGAACACCGGCCGGCATGTGCCCGACCACAAGCCGGCCGCGTGTCGACATTGGCCGATCCTCCTGACCGGAGAGGGAAGCCGCGTGCGCGTGATGGTGCAGCCGGCTGCCGAGCGGATCGGGTGTGTGGCGCCCGTTTCCGAGCTGCCCGGACACCCGACGGTTCTCGAGGCGTATCGCGAGGAGCTCATCGAGATCTGCGGTGCCGATGAGGTCGAGCGTCGAGCGCCCAAGAAGAATCGGTGAGCGGTGCGCGCCCCCCTGCGTTCCCCGCGCCCGACGGATGGCGCGATGGACTCGTCGTGTTCGGCTGTCTCGTGTGCCAGATCGGCATGGGCGTCGGCGGGTACATTTTTCCCGTCTTTCTGAAGCCGATTGCCGAGGAGCTCGATTGGTCGCGCATGACCTATTCTCTGGCGCATCCCATCATGAGCACGTCGGTGGCGCTGGTCGCCCCGCTCGTGGGCCGCTTCGCGGACCGCAGCGGTCCGCGTCCCGTACTCGTGGTGGGTGGGGTATTGATGAGCCTCGCATTGCTCGGTGCGGGCTCGATGGACCGGCCGGAGCACTTCTACGCGATCGCCGTGGTGCTCGGTGTCGCCGTCGCGTGTTTGGGAGATCTGCCGACCGGTGCGGCGATTGCCGGTCGCTTCGATTCACGGCGAGGCCTCGCACTCGGGACCGTGTACATCGGTTCGAGTATCGGTGGTTCGCTCGGTCCGGTTCTCGCAACCGCACTGGCCGCCGGTGCTTCGTGGCGATCCGGCTTCACGGGTGTGGGCAGCGTGCTGTGGCTCGTTGTCGTGCCGGCAGCCCTCATGGTTGGTGGTCCCCGGTCTCGAATCGAGAGCTTGGAGGATGAGCCGGCCTCGCAATGGACGACCCGTGCGCTCCTGGGGACGCGAGACTTTTGGCTTCTGTTCTGGGCGATCTTCGCGTTCTACGCGTACCGTCTCGGGGTGAACGCCCACCTCGTGGCGTACCTGAGCGATCTAGGGCTGTCCGACGAGCTGGCGGTCGGCGGGTTCAGCCTGATGGTGGGTGTGGGCATCGTCGGCAAGCTGGTTTCGGGTGGTCTCGCCGATCGAGTGGGCGCGCGTGGCGCGGCCTTGTTGAACTTCAGCCTCCTCGTCGTAGCTTCGTTTCTGCTCCTACTGCCCGGTGTCGGCGTGATCCTCGGAATCTTCCTGGTCGTGCACGGCTTCGCCACTGCGGCGGAGGATGTGGTCATCCCTCTGCTCGTTGCCCGGCGCTTCGGGAGCGAGAGCCTCGCCACGGTGTACGGACTGCTGTTGCTTGCGCTGGTCCCCGGTGGCTCGATCGGCCCGGTTCTCGCGGGCTGGATTCACGATACGCTCGGCAGCTACACAGTCGCATTCAGTTTGTTCGCCGCTGGGAACGCTACGGCCGTCTTCGCTCTCCTCGCGGTTCGGCGGCCGAGTCCGCCGTCGCTGGTAGGAATGTAGTCATCCATGAAAAGTTCTCTCTTGACGATCGTGTCGTTGTTGGCCCTGGCCGGTGTGCTGGGTTGGCTGACGTTGAATGTGCAGCAGGTGGAGTGTGAGGTCTGCATCGAATTCAAGGGGCGTCGCAATTGCGCCACCGCTGCTGCAGCCACCAAGCCGGAGGCGGTTCGGAGTGGTCGCACGACCGCGTGTGGGCTGCTTGCGTCGGGCGTGCGCGACGGGTTTGCGTGCGACGCCACCGAGCCGGCGGCGCTGACCTGCAAGTAGCGCTGTACTACGCGGACGCGCGCTCGGGGATGCGAGGTAGACAGACGCGGAAAGTGGATCCTCGTCCAGGCTCGCTCTCCACCGTGATCGACCCGCCGAGCAGATCGACCAGGCGGCGTACGATGTAGAGCCCGAGCCCGGCGCCGCCGTGGCGGCGGCTGGACGAGCCATCGACCTGCCGAAACGGTTCGAAGATCGCTCCCTGCTGGGCGGAGTCGATCCCAATTCCGGTATCCTCGACGGAGATCTCGACGCCTCTCGAGTCGGTCCTCCCGCGCACGGTGACGCTTCCCGACGGCGTGAACTTCAGCGCGTTGCCGACGAGGTTCTTCACGACGACCTTGAGCTTCATGGCGTCCGAGCGCAGGGCAGGGGGGGCTCGTCTAGCGCGATCTGGAGGCAGAGGCCGGCGTCGTCCTGCTGTTGCTGGGTCTCCATGTCGACCTCGGCGAGGAGGGTGGTCAGAGAGATGTCCTCGATGTGTAGCCGAACGCGACCAGAGTCGAGGCGGCTGACGTCGAGCGTGTTTGTGATCAGGTCGTGGAGCTCGCGGGATCGGCGGTCGATGCGTCTCGCCGTATCTTCTTGCTCGGCCAGCAGTGGCCCGAATTCGCCCGTCAACAGTAGGTCGGTATAGCCGAGGATGACGTGTAGCGGTGTTCTGAGCTCGTGCGACATCGTGGCGACGAAGTCGGACTTCACTCGACTCGCTCGCTCGAGCTCGTCGACGAGGCGCGCGTGGTCGAGTGCCAGTGACGCGAGTTGCGCGATGCCTCGTGCGATGGCGATTTGCGTGTCTGAGAACGGGGTTCCCTCTGGTCGTTGGACAGTCTGGATTCCGATCAGGTCGTCGCCCTGTCGCAGGGCCATGCAGAGGCGCCCGGTCTCGGTGAGCTCGGGGTGCAGCTTGCGAATGGACGCGGGGAGAGTGTGGACGGCAGACACTTCCGTGTCGCGCAGTCGTTCGACGAGGCCCGCCATGAGTTCGTCCGGTACCGTGAGGCCGATCGAGGCTTCTCGCTCGTCCGCGCTGTCGTAGGTGCCCGCGATCAGCTCGAACACGCCGTCGGTCGCTCTCCGGAGGAGGGTGTGGCTCGAGTCACATTGTAGGTGCTCGGCGCTCAGGGCGCAGAGTTGGTCGAGGAAGTTCGACGAGTTGAGCGAGGAGATCAACTCTTGGCCGACCTGCGCGAGGGTAGCGGCGATCGCGGCGCCCTCCGCGCGAGCTTCCTGTTCGCGTCGCCTCTCGGTGATGTCGAGCCCGTAGCCGACGAAGCCCGTGAACCTACCGGATTCCGACGATCGCGGCGTTGCGGTTCCCAGCACCCAGACGTAGTTGGCTGTCCGGACGTCGTGCATCCGGAACTCGTGCCGGAGCTCGCGCCGTTCGGCGAGCGCGGCCGTGTAGGCCTCCAACGTGGTTGCCCGATCCTCGGGATGGACCGCATCGAGCCAGTTCTCCTTCCCTGTCATCTCTGTGGACAGGCCGGTCGTCTCGGTGGTGCGTGTGTTCACGTATTCGACCCGGCCCGACGAATCCGTCATCCAGATCATCAGCGGCGCGCTCGCTGCCAGCGAACGAAAGCGCTCTTCACTCGCGCGGAGGCGATGTTCGACCGCCCGTTGCTCCGTGACGTCAGTGGTCACCCCGATTTGGCCGATGATCTCTCCTTGCGGGGAGCGAAGCGTGG
Organism: Deltaproteobacteria bacterium; assembly: GCA_029262355.1. Classification (GTDB taxonomy): domain Bacteria; phylum Desulfobacterota; class Binatia; order UBA12015; family UBA12015; genus VGTG01. The sequence goes on along the minus strand of JAJCZO010000221.1, from coordinate 16,714 downwards.
TCGAGACGGTGTGCCCGCTGAATCGAGATCCGTCCTGGCGAATGAGGGTCGCCTCGATCTCGAGGTGTCCGTTGGCACGTACCTGGGCGAGGGCGTCTGCCGCCCCGGCGTGGTCCTCCTCGGGCAGGATCACCTCGGCGTACGGACGCCCGATGGCCTTGGATGCCGGCCATTGGAACTGCTTCTCGGCGAAGCGGTTCCAATACACGATGAGACCGTCCGGATCGGTCGCGATCACCGAACAGTGCATCTGCTCCAGAATTGCAGCTTGGGCCTGCACGGAGGTGTCGAGAGTCCGGCGAGAGTTCATCTTTTCTCGAGTGATCCCGTCTGGGGCACGCCGCGCCGTTGATGGGGGGAGCGCCGTGCCGCCCCCCGGGGCGGTCATCGTATGCAGGACCGGAGAGGTGAAGGAAGTGGCACCGCGAACGTCTTAACCGAAGCCCAGTTCCCAAAGCCGCAGGGACTGCTTATGATGGTCGGGAGCGGGTTTGCCAGAGGGGTTACCGGATGATGATGGACGTTACTCGAGTGATGAAGTGGATTGCCGGACTGGCGCTGGGTGCGGCTTTGGCCGCCGCTCACTCCACGGCTCTGGCCCAGTCGGACTCCTGGAAGGGTATGGACCCCTTGGAGGCCATGGACCCGCGTTTCGAGCGCAAGAGCACCCTCAAGATCATCCGCTCAAACGGCGATCTCGACGACACGATCAACGACCAGGGGTCGGTCATGGGCTTCGGCACGGCCGCGGCCACCGGCAATCTCGAGCCGCGTGTGAAGCCGGGCACGACCGAGAGCCTCGAGATCATGAAAAAGGGCGAACTGGCGGCTGGCGAGGAGTAGGAGCGGTCGACTCCGTCACCCGGCGCTACTGCAGCAAGTCTGTCGTATCGAAGAAGACCTCGCTGGTCTCTTCACACTCGTGGCATTCCATGCGAGCCACACGAAACCGACGGCTGTCGCGTTCTCGCGTCCCTTCGCCGATGAGTTCGAGAAATCCTCCGCACGAGCACCAGCGCTTGCGGACGTGCTCGTCCATCTCGTTGAACGATCGGATGTAGATCGCGTTGTCGGAGCTGGCTCCGGGGCGCTCCGCACTGACCTTCTGTTGGTTGGTTTTGCGGTAGCGCTTGTAGCCCATCGCGCCGATCGCTGCGACGATGGCCACTACGAACAGGATGGTCGTCACGCCCGATGGGACTAGCCTCTTCATCTGTGATAGTCGAGCGAAATGGCGAATGAACTGCCCGAGGACCTGGTTCGGTACCTTCCGATGTTGTACCGCCGACATCCGTGGCACGGCATCACGTGCGGTGAAGACTCCCCGCGGAAGGTCATCGCGTACATCGAGATCGTGCCCACCGATACGGTCAAGTACGAGCTCGACAAGCGGACCGGTTACCTCAAAGTCGACCGCCCCCAACAGTTCTCGAACGTCTATCCGTCGCTGTATGGCTTGATTCCGCAGACCTACTGCGGTGAGAAGATCGGGCAGCTCTGCTCCGAGCGGACCGGGAAGCCTGGGATCAAAGGCGATGGCGACCCCCTCGACATCTGTGTGCTGTGCGAGCGCGACATCACCCACGGCGACATCCTCGTTCCGGCCATCCCGATCGGTGGGCTCCGGATGATCGACGGGGACGAAGCAGACGACAAGATCATCGCGGTGCTCGAAGGCGATGCGGTGTACGGGAGCATTACCGAGGTCGATCAGTTGCCCTCGACGCTGCTTGACCGGCTCGAGCACTACTTCCTCACCTACAAGCAGGCCCCGGGTCTCGACCGGGCGAAGGTCGAGATTCCGGACATTTACGGTCGGCACGAGGCCTACGACGTCATCCGCCGCAGCCAAGACGATTACGAGTCCAGTTACGGGGAGGTGAAGCGCACCAAGGAAATCCTTGCGAGTACGACGGGGAAGTCCTGAGTCGGGCTGGAGGGCTCAGCTCGAATGGCGACTACGGCGACCGGGGGAGTCGATCGATCCCCTCGATCCACGGGAGATGCAGCCGCCCGTGCCGACGCTCATCGCTTGTGCTCGCGCAGCTCGTTGAGCGCCGCTTCGAGCTGATGACGAAGGTCGGCCAGGTTTTCCCGCATCTGCAAGATCACTGCGACGCCGGCTAGGTTGACGTCGAGTTCGTGGACGAGGTTGTCGGCGACGCGAGCACGTTCGAGCATCATCTCCGAGTAGTGCGCATCGGCCGCGGTGTCCTGCGCATCGATCTGTACGATCTCCTCCTGCTCGAGCATGACGAGGAACGACTCCTCGATGGAGAGGATTTCGACGACCTGCGTTCGGCTGAAGTACTTCATCGCGCTCTTCCCAGATGTTCGCGCACATCGGCGCTGCCGTATAGAGGTTCCATCGCCTCGGCGATCTTCTCCAGATCTCCTGTTTCGCCCTCCTTCGGAAGAACGGCAGAGAGCGTCACGTAGAGATCGCCACGTGTCTCCGATCCTCGCTTGGTCGCGCCCTTGCCTCGCAGCCGGAGCTTGCCCCCGTTTGCCGATCGGGGCGGGACTTTGACGGTCGCAGCACCGTCCGGCGTCGGGACTTGGATCGAGCCCCCGCGTAGAAGCTCGGGGATCGTCACCGGAAGATCGACGTAGACGTCGGATCCTTTTCGGGTGAAGAACGGGTGGGGGCGGACGCGGAGCGTGATGTACAGGTCGCCCGGCGGCGCACCGCCGGGTCCCGGCGCTCCTTGTCCGGCGAGGCGAATCTTCGTGCCGTCGTTGGCACCCGGCGGGATCGTGATGTGCAGCGCGCCTTTTCCTTCGAACTGCAGCGTGACCTTGCCGCCGCGGACTGCGTCGAGAAAGTCGATCGGCGCCTCGCCCTGGGCGTCGGCGCCCTTGCGGGGCGCCCGCCGTCGGCCGAAGCCGAAGCGCTCGCCGAAGCCCCCGAGGCCGCCCAGGAGGTCCTCGAGGTCGACCTCGGAGGTGAACTCCTGGTTCGATGGGCTGCGCCGCGCGCCTTCCTGCCAGTGCTTGTACGCACGCGCCTGATCCGCGTCGAAACCGGCCTCGAGCCCCTTCCCGCCGAACTCATCGTACAGCCCGCGCTTCTTCTCGTCGCCGAGGATGTCGTGGGCGTAGCTGATCTCTTTGAAGCGATCGGCGGCTTTCGGATCGTTCGGGTTGACGTCTGGGTGGTGCTTACGCGCAAGTTTGCGGTACGCCTTGCGGATCTCGTCCTGGGTCGAGCCGCGCGCGACCCCCAGGGCCGAATACAGGTCCTTCTCGGGCATCCGGGTTACTCTAACGCACGATTCTTCTTTGTCAGGCGCGCGGTCTCGTTAATCGACGTCCCCGCCGGCCGTCGCTGCCAGCGCCATCTCACTCCCGCGCCCCAGTTCCGCGACCCAAGTCCGGAGGGTCGGAAGCGTCGCGTCCGTCCAGGCGGGCGATGCCCGGATCCGGCAGAAGGCCGCGAAGAGCCAGTCGAGAACGCTCACGGCGTCCTCGATGTCGGCCAGGCGCAGGAAGAGGTCGTTCTCGAACGCCGCGCGGCGATCGTCCTGGAGGCCTGGGTCGCGGTCGCCCAGAGGCGGGCAGCGCAGGGAATCGTAGGTCAGCATGCCCCCATCGAGCGTCAGCTCCCAGCGGCGCTCGCCCCGGGTCATCGATAGACGGGCCCGGTCGAGGAGCTTGCCGCGGCGAAGCCCGGCTCCGAGTTCGGGGCGGATGTCCCCCTCGTCGACCAAGGAGAGCCGAGCGCCCGGATCGCCGCCTGCCTCGAGGACCAGTCGATCGCCGAGCGCGAGCTCGAGAATGTCACCCTCGATCTCGAACCGGCCTCCTTCCTCTTCGAGGCGGCCGATCAGCCAGGTCAGGAACTCGCGCCCGAGAAAGCGCTTCTCCTCGACTACGGAAAGGAACGTCTCTTTCATGCCGGCTCCGACGCAAAGGCCGTGTTCCCGTCGCCGTTCAAGCTGGGCTCGACCGCGTCCGCGACGAGGCGGCTCGGCTCGACGCCCCGTACGGCGTCCACTACGCCATCCGCGAGACCGACTCGCTCGACGGCCAGGTAGGGGATCATCGGAATCGGGGCGACGCCGAAGGTCTCACGGAAGAGCGATGCAAAGGTCTCCCGTGCGCTCTTGAGCTTGCCCGTGAAGTAGACAGCTTCGGTCTCGAGGTTCCACGCGCATTCGAACAGCTTCGGGTTGGGAAGCGCGCGCGACATCAAGTTCGACTCCACGTCCTGTTTGATCTCGCGCTTGGTGTCGCGGCTGAGCTTCTCGACGTCTTGCTCGCTCCGGCGCGCGTCCTCCTGGCGACGGCGCTCCATCCACGAGAGCTTCGCGGGTACGGCGCGGGTATCGAAGCGAAAGCCGACGACGAGGTACTGCTGGAAGAACAGATCGCTCGCGTCGAACTCCGTCACGAGCGGGTCGTGGATGGCGACCCAACCGAACGCTTCCTGTTTCGGCATCCCATCTTCGTCGTGGTCACGGAACGCGCGCTCTTCGATCGCGCGAGCGATCGCTTCACGGTCCATGTTGGGCGGGGGTTTCGCGTGCAAGCGGACGATGGTCGAGGAGGCAGAGAGAAATCCCATGGCGGCCGCGAACTAGCACCGTCCGTCCGTTGGGTGCAAGGCGGGCCGAGGCTTGACACGTCCCTGGTGATGGTCAGAGGGCCGTGTCGAACTGCTCGAGCACGAAGCCGATGATCATGGCGACCCCCACGAACGCCAGGAACCCCAGCAGGAGAGTCTGGACCGCACGGATCGTGTCGATCGCGAAGGCCTGACGGATCGCGATGACGTTGCCGACGAGCGCGAGCCCAAAGATGAGTACGCCAAGCGAGAGCTCGAACGGTATCGAGCCGCTGGAGAGCAGACCCGCGAGCCACAGGACCTGGGGCACTGTTGCGAACCCCAGGCATCGAAGTAGGCGTGGGAGGTTTGCTTCGTGGCCGAGGATCTTCGTCGCGACGACCCACATGAGCGTTCCAGGCAGGAGCCAGCTGAAGTACGCCCACGAGAGTGCAATCGGCAAATCGGCGAGCGGAATGCGTTCTGGGCCGCCCAGCGCTTGCGCGAGAGCGGCGATCGCGACCACGACCGCCGCTTGGTTTGTCGCCTGGGGGTCCGCCGCAATCTCGTCGTAGGCGGGGGCCTGCAGCTGAAGCGCGCCGGTCATGCGCTGGACGAACGGTCGTGCGTCGCTCGCGGTTGCGGTGCCCTGGGGTTCTTCTGGGGTCACGCCTTCTCGGTGGTCTGAATGATCTCGTGGATCTCGAGGGCGTTGGGGCCGGCGAACATCTCCGCCGGCGGGCGGTTCGAATGTGCCGCTCGGAAGGAATCGCTGGTCGTCCAATCCCAGAAGGATTGCTCGTTCTCCCAGTGCGTTTCCACGAGATAGTAGCCTTGCTCCTGCTTCTCTTCGTACGTCCCGGTCTTGTGGTTGAAGCGGCGCTGGACCGGGCGGAGGATGAGGTTCTTCACGAAGCCGGGAGACTGGTCGATGAGGTGCGCGCGCTTTTTGAAGCGGTCCTCGAAGTCGGCTTCAAAGCCTTCTGCGACGGGAATACGATTGGTGACGACGAACATCTCTCGAGATCCTCCTGATTGCTCCTCAAGCACGCTCTTCCCCGGAGGGCAATTGTGTCGCCATGAGCGCTTCGCGTAGGTACGGCAGAGCTTCGTCGGTGAGCGAGAGCTCGGGCGCGAGGCGCTTGCCGAGGCCTTCGGCTGTCATGAGCGCGATGTTGACCATGGTCATGTGGCTGCGGGCCTGCACGCGGTGGCGTCGCAGGATGTCGAAGATGCGACCGATCTCCGCCGTGACTTGGACGTTTTGAAGACCCTGGTTCTGGAGGCTCGCCACGAAGTTCGCCATCTCGGTCTCATACGCGTCGTAATCCGGTGTCGCCGTGTGTGGCGCGTTTTCGTGGAAGAGCCGGGCGACCGTCTTGCCGTCGCCGGTGGCCAGCGCGAACAAGGTGCGCGCGGTCGTCAGGCGGTCCTCGTCGTTGATCTCTCCGGTGAGCCCGAGGTCGAGCAGCACGACGTGCGACGGGTGTTGGAATCGCATGTTGCCGGGGTGGAGATCGGCGTGCACGAATCCGTGGAGGAAGATCATGCGGCACACACATCGCATTCCCGCCGTGACGATCGCATGCACGTCACACCCCGTCGATTCGAGCTCGGACTCGTGGACCCCGTCGATGAACTCCATCGTGAGGACCGCGTCGGACGATGCTTGAAGGAACATCTTGGGGAAGTCGACGTCGGGGTCGTCTTCGAAGTTTTTCGTGAAGCGCGCATTGTTCCGCGCTTCATTCTCGAGATGAATCTGTGCCTGCACGGCGTCGCAGAACGCACGGAGCGCTTCCTCGAGTGCCATCAGGCGGACGCTTGGAATCACGCGCTCCAAGGTGCGGCCCACGAAGAGCAGAATGGATCGGTCGAGGGCCGCTTTCTCGATGATGTCGGGGCGCCGCACCTTCACGGCGACGGGATGGCCCCCATCGCGCAGAACGGCGCGATGCACCTGCGCCACCGAGGCGGCCGCCACTGGGGCCGGCTCGAACTCCGCGAAGATCTCGCCCAGTTCGTGTCCCAGCTCGCGTTCGATCGTCTCTTGAACCTGTTCGAAGGGGAATGGGGGTACGTCGTCCTGGAGGCGCGCCAGTTCGTCCGCCAGTGGCCCCGGGAGGAGATCACCGCGGGTCGAGGCGATCTGCCCCACTTTGATGAAGGTGGCGCCAAGCTGCGCACACAGCCCAACGAGTGCGCGCCCGAGCGCCCGGGGGTTGGCCTCCGGCGTTCCGCTGAGCGCGCGGCGCTCCCGCAGGAACGTGACCGATGCGCGTGCGGAGGCGGTTGCCATCTGGGCGGTTCGACGCGCGATGCGCCAGCCGGCGGAACTCCGATTCACAATGGGCCCATCGCTTTCTGGGGGCGTCGAACGAATAGGATCAGGATCGCCGACCAAAGGCCGATTGCGAACAGGACCGAGATCGCGGCGGGGTAGCCGCCGAACCGCTCGGCGACGATGCCGACCAGCAGGGGGCCGATCCCGCCACCGACGGACGTCACGAAGTTCAGCAGCCCGAGAACCGTTCCGAACGATGCGAGGCCGAACAGTTCCGCAACGAGCAGCGACTGCATCATGAAGACGGCGCCGATCGTCAATCCGAACACGACCGATGCGATGAGTAGGGGTGTCGCATGGCTCGCGAGCGCGAGGCCGCCGAGGCTCATGGCTTGCGTCGCGAAGAGCGCGGCGGTCACCTTCCGTTTGTCGATCCGGTCCGCCACGCGCCCGACGAGCAAGCGTCCGATGATGCTCCCGACGGGTATCGTGGCGGCTCCGAATGCGGCTGCAGACGTGTCGAGATGGTCGCGTAGAAGGTGTAGGTGGTGGACCGCGAGGCCCGTCTGGCAAATGAGGATCGAGCCGAAGGAGAGCGCGAGCAGCAGGAAGCTCCTCGTGCGCATGGCTTCACGGCCGCTCCAGCTCAGCCCGACCGGTGTCGTGTCGTCTTCGGCGATCGCATCCCCGTCGGGGCGCAGTCCGTGAGCGGTCGGTGCTTCGCGGATCACCCAGATCGTGAGCGGGATGACCACGATGAGCACGAGTGCCGCGAGCAGCTGCGTTGCCACCCCCATGCCCTCGTCGGCGATCAGGGTCGTGGCAAGCGGCACGAGGATCAGGCCACCGACGGACACGCCGGTCTGCGAGAAGCTCATCGCGCGGGCACGGCCGCGGACGAACCACTTGTTCATTAGAGACGACATCGGGATGGCCGAACTCATGGAGAAGCTTGCCGCGAGGAGGAGATACACGAGGTAGAGCTGGTACGGCTCGTCGATCGATCCCAGCCACAGGAGCGCCGCGGCCATGGCTACCGCGCCGGCCAGGATCGGCGGTCGTGCACCGAAGCGGTCGACGATCCGACCGACGCCGATGCCGACCATTCCGGTGGTGATGAAATAGACGGTGGACGCTCCGGACACCGACGCCTTCGACCATCCGTATTCGCGGATCAAGCCGTCGAGGAAGACCGTCTGCCCGTAGAACCCGATGCCCACCGTCACGAAGCTGAGTGCGAACCCCGCCGTGACGACATACCAGCCGTAGAAGAGGTCCGGCCGCAGACGATGAATCAGAGGCAGGGGGCGGATCGCGGGAGACTCGGAGGCCGCAGGCACGTCGTTGGAGTGGATAGCATGGCGGCTCTGATGATCTCATCGGGCGTTCCGGCTACCCTTTTGACCCATGGAGAACCTGGACGAGACCCAACGCCCGTTGGACGAGCTGGTCGCACTACTCGATCTCGAGGAGCTCGATCTCAACATCTTTCGGGGCACGAGCCCGAAGGAGAGCCGGGTTCGGGTGTTTGGGGGCCAGGTCGCGGCCCAAGCGCTGGTCGCAGCGGGGCGGACGGTGGAGGACACGGTCGCGCATTCGCTGCATGCGTATTTCCTGCGCGCGGGGGACCCCTCGATCCCGATCCTCTACGAGGTCGATCGCATCCGAGACGGGAGGTCGTTCACCACGCGCCGGGTCGTGGCGATCCAGCGCGGGAGGGCGATCTTCAATCTGCAGGCGTCTTTTCAGCATCCCGAATCGGGACCGAGCCACCAGGTGGCGATGCCGGACGCACCGGACCCCGAGAGTCTACCGACGTGGGCGGAGCGGATGGCCAAGACGCTCGAGAACGAGTCGCAGGAGGTGCGCGACTGGTTCATGCGACCGCGACCGCTCGAGTTGCGCTACGTCGAGTCGTTCGACCCTGAGCGCCGCAGTCAGGGGCAACACGTGTGGTTCCGCGTGAACGGCCGCTTGCCCGACCCTCCGCTGCTCCATCAGTGCGTCGTGGCGTATGCGTCCGACATGACTCTCCTCGACACCGCGACGTTGCCGCACGCTCTGTTGTGGAACGACCCGCGCTACATGATGGCCAGCCTCGACCACGCGATGTGGTTCCACCGCGATCTGCGCGCCGACGAATGGCTCCTCTACTCACAGGAGAGCCCGTCGAGCTCGGGGGCGCGCGGGTTTGCTTGGGGACATCTGTTCCGACGCGACGGCACGCTGGTCGCATCGGTTGCTCAGGAGGGCCTCGTGCGACCCATTCGAACGAAGGAGTAGGAGCCTGCTCCTTACTGGGGCTTGATCTCGACCCGGATTGGAATCCAGCGGTTCACGGTCGAGTCCATGTTTCGATTGTCCTTCCAGCGTTTGACGACGGCGTCGAGCGCGCCTTTGAGGTTCGTGTCGTCCTTGCGGACGGCCCAGGCGAGGTACTCCTCGGTGAGAGGTTCGTAGAGAGCGAGGAGCTCCGTCTCTTTCGGATCGAGAGAGACGCGCCAGACCGTCGGTGCATCGTGGATGAACACATCCACGGACTTCGTCCGCAGCGCCTTTACTCCCTCCTCAGAGGTTCCGACGGCCACCTTGCTCGCGCTGGGTAGGGCGGCAGCAACGTACCTGGCGCCGGTCGTCCCCTGCACGAAGCCCACCTTGGCATCGCTGACGTTCAGGGCACCCTTGTCCACAAAGCGCGAGAAGTCGCCTGCTCGGATCAAGGCCATCTGGCCGACCCGCATATAGGGCTCGACGAAGGCCACTCGCTGGCTGCGCTTCTGGGTGACCGACATGCCGGACATGATCACGTCGATCTTTCCGGCCTCGAGCGCGGGAATGAGCTCATCGAACTCCATGACCTCGAACGTGATCGGCTTTCCGATCTCGGTGCTCACGCCGCGCGCGAGGTCGACTTCGAGCCCCGCGAGTTCCCCGTCTTTCTGGAACGCGATGGGTGGATAGCGGGTGGAGAGCCCCACCCGAAGCGCGGTGGCGTCCGGGTTCGGGTTCCCTTGTGCGATCGCTCCGGGGGCGATCGTCATACCGAGAAGGCATACGGCGGCCAGAAGCCCCGCTCGCTGGTCATTCATCGCAATGCGCATGTGTGCGCGAACATAGGCGACGGTTTGCGGGGGATCAACGCCAGGCCGAGCCCGCTACTGGCCGTTCAGGCCCCAATCGTACTCGATGAAATCGACCTCGTACCCTTCGTCGCGAGCACGGAGCAGGGCAGCTTCGTGCACTTTGGGGCCATAGATCGAGATGTAGGTGAGGAGCGTCGCCGGTTCGGTGGGGTGGTTCCTCTCGAGCCATTCGGTGAAATCGGACTCGTACCATTTCAGGATCGACGACACGTAGACGGTCTCGTCGGTATGGTCGAATCGGAGGTTTCGCGGGTCGGCGAAGAACTCGAACGTCTCCCGGTCCAATTGCTCATCGAGGCGCGCCGCCGAAAAGGCCTCCTGGGGAAGATGGGGGCATCCGACCGAGGCGCAGTTGAGGGCGAAGTGGATGCGCGGGTCGCGGTAGCGCGGCCGGATGAGGGAATTCTCGAGGTCGTAGAGGTTCGTCTTCTCGCCGCCGACCTGGACCTGCTGCAGGAAGAAGAAACCGATCTTGTCGTTGATCAAGTTCAGCGGGAAGGTCGAGCCGATCTCGGTCACGCTCGTGACGGGATAGTGCTGGAGGACCGTGTACAGCACCGATGCGTTGTAGGCGTTGATCCAGTACGCGAGTTCGGCGTCCTTCGTGGGGAAGCGATCGGGGTCCGTGTCCGGGCTCTCCTGCGTGACCCAGAGATAATAGCGGTCCAGCCGGCCGGGGTCGCGCTGCAACCCGCCGTAGTCGACCCGGCCGTGTTCATCGACGAACCGTCGCTGGACGGTGTCCAGATCGACGTGGGTGACTTCTCTCGTGGTTTCGAGCGATGCGGGGCCCACGCGAGGAGGCTGGACGGTGGTACACGCGCATGCGAACGTCATCGTGGTCGCAAGCACGAAGGGTACGGCTAGCGAGGCGGCCGAGCGGAGCATGTCGTCTCCTATCCTACTCCGGGTAGGGGCGCACGGTGGCGATTTGTTTCGCGAACACCGCGGGGTCGTTCGTGGGTAGGGCACACACGCGGTTCTCGCACACGTAGGCCGTGACTTTGCCGTCGCGGGCGGTCTTGCCGCCGACGAGAGGGATCAAGTTCGCGAGTGCGGTCGCTGGCGCCCCTTCGACGGTTGCGGCGACGATGGAGTTCGGCAGGTACTGCTTCGCGAGAACGTCGAGGAAGGGATCGAGGCCGGCGGCGTCCCCGGTCGGGGAGATCAGGAGGATCTCTTTGGGCGTGTCGAGGTAGAACTCGAGTGCGGAGAGTAGGCGCGGAGATCCGGACGGACGGGTTCGTAGCTCTGTGCCGAACGCTCCGAACACCTCCTCGGCGCGTTTTTGATAGGTGCTGTCGGTGGTAAACTCATAGAGACGCAGGAGGTTGGATGCGGCCACCGAGTTCCCCGAGGGGCGAGCGCCGTCGTAGATGCCTTTGCGACGCACGAGGAGCTCCTCGCCGTCGTTCGAGGTCATGAAATAGCCCCCGCTCGCGTCGTCCCAAAAGCTCGCGTCGAGTGTGCTCTGCAGTCCGATCGCGGCTCGTAGCCACCGCGGGTCGAAGCTGGCTTCGTACAGATCCAGCAGGCCGGCGATGACGAAGGCGTAGTCGTCCAGTACGGCATCGTGGCGGGCCTTGCCGGCGATGTAGGAGCGAGCCAGCTTGCCATCGTCCATCATGCGGGAAAGGAGGAGATGAGCGGCTGCGGCGGCGGCTTCGGCGTAGCTTGGGTCTCGGAGCACGCGTGCGCCGCGTGCGAACGCGGAGATGGCCAGGCCGTTCCATGCCGCCAGCACTTTGTCGTCACGAAGCGGCGGCGGACGCTTGCCGCGGGCTTCGTACAGAGCCCGACGGGCGGCCTCCAACTCGGTGGCAAGCTGTTCGGTCGTGAGGTCCGACTCGCGTGCAAGTTCGTCTACGGACCGCGCCCCGTAGAAGATGTTTCGGCCTTCGAAGTTGCCTTGCGGTGTCACCCCGTACCGACTGGTGATCAACGCCGCGCGCTTCTCGCCCACGATTTCCACGATCTCGTCGGGGGTCCAGGTGAAGAACCAGCCTTCCTCCTCATGTCCGCTCGGGGTGGGGCTGTCGGCGTCCGTAGCGGAGTAGAAGCCACCCTCGTTCGAGGTCATCTCTCGCCTGAGGTAGTTCAGAGTTTCCCTCGCGACAGCGGCGAAACGCGCCTCGCCCGTGACCTGGTAGGCGTCGAGGTATGCGAGCGTGAGAAGCGCGTTGTCGTACAGCATCTTCTCGAAATGGGGGACGAGCCACTCGCGATCGGTCGCGTAGCGGTGAAACCCCCCGCCCACGTGATCCCGGATGCCGCCCTTGGCCATGTGGTCGAGCGTGCCGAGCGCGTTCCTGAGTGCGACCGGGTCACCCGAGCGACGAGCGTGGCGCAGCAAGAGCTCGGTGGTGACCGTGCGCGGGAACTTTGGCGCTCGGCCGAAGCCGCCCCACTCGGCGTCGTACGACTGCGCCAAGGCGGCTTGTGTTCGAAGTATGGGGGCCGCACCCGGTACGGTCTCGGGCGGCCGCGGTTGGCTCTGCGCTTGGAGGCGTCGGGTGATCTCGGACGCCTGCTCTGCCACCTGCGCGGGCTCGTCAGCGTAGCGCGCCGACAGCGTGGCCAGTATCTCCATCATGCCGGCACGGCTTCCTCGGTCGCCCTGGCGTGCGGGAAAATAGGTGCCGCCGAAGAAGGGTTCTCGATCGGGGGTCATGACGACGGTCATCGGCCACCCGCCACCACCGGTCAGCATTTGTACGACGGCCATGTAGACCGCGTCGACGTCGGGGCGCTCTTCGCGGTCGACCTTGATCGGGATGAAGTTCGAGTTCAGGATCGCGGCGATCTCCTCGTCCTCGAAGGACTCGCGCTCCATCACGTGGCACCAGTGGCAGGTCGAGTATCCGATGCTGAGGAATACGGGTCGGCCCAGGCGACGTGCTTCTTCGAACGCCTCGTCGCCCCACGGTCGCCAGTCAACGGGGTTGTGTGCGTGCTGTAGGAGGTACGGGCTCGATTCCAGGATCAGGCGATTGGTGTAGACGGGAGAGCCGTCGTCGCGCACGTGGTGCGTGCGCGGCTCGTAAGCGGGGTCGCGGAGTGCGAGCGCAGTCGCGAGCGCGGTGCGCACGTCATCGGGGAACGGCTCGGAGCCGGGCTGGCCCGTGGGTACCGACCAGCTGGGCAGGGCCCGGCGCGGGGCGGCAGCAGGCGGCGCCTCGCCCTCGTCAGGGCCCGCGTCCCCCGACGTGCAACTCACACTGGCAAGTGCCGTGACGAGCACCATGGCGTACCCAATCGTTCGTGCCGAAAACCGTAGTCGCATGTGGGCCCTTACCAGAGGTACGCCTCGGGGGGCAGAAAGTGACTTTCGTCGGGTGCCCGTCCCGAGGCACCCTCAAGGTGATGGATCCTTCGATCAAGCTCAACGCAATGCGAGCCCTGGCGTTGCTGCCGGTCCTGGTCTTCGTGCCGCTCATCGCCGCGACCCTTCTTGCGCCCGTGCGGGCCCTCGTTGAACGGCGGCTGGATCGGAAGATGAGGCCGCGCCGGTCCGACCTCGAGATTTGACTCTCGACCCCCGCGTGACATCTTTCCGGTGGTGACCACCGCGAAGAGCATTGTCGCGCTTGGGTTCTTCGTGGCGATGGCGGGCGCGTGTGCGAACTCCGAAGCCCCCGTCGAGCCGGTCGTGGATTCCCCAAAGGAGAGGGCGGTCGAGAGGGTCACCGAAGCACCAGAGCCTGCCGTGACGGTGGCTCCGCCGAACGTTCTCCTCATCACCGTCGACACCCAGCGTGCGGACTCGTTCGGGATCTACGGAAACCCGGGCGGGCATACGCCGAACATCGATCGTCTCGCCGAGAAATCCGTCGTCTTCGAGCGGGCGACGGCGCCGATGGGCACGACATTCCCCTCGCACGCGTCGCTCTTCACCGGGCTCTACCCGCGTCGCCACGGGGTTCGCTACAACGGCGATCGGCTCGGCGAGGAGGTCGAGACGTTGGCCGAGACCCTGCGCGAGGCGGGCTGGGAGACCATGGCTCTCGTGAGCTACGGCTCGATGGTCAGCCGCGGTGGACTCGGGCAAGGCTTCGTTCGGACGAGCCACGAACAGAGCGGCGAGCACAGTGTGGCCGCGAGCCCGGTGCGGGTGACGGGCATGGCGCGGGGCCTCCTCTCGCGCAAGCGGCCGTTCCCATTCTTCATGTGGGTGCACTACTTCCAACCTCATTCGCCCTACGAGCCGACTCCGTATTCCGAGGAGCAGCTCGCGGGTTACGATGGGCCGCTGGCCGCGGGGGCCTCGGTGCAGCAGTTCTACAACCTGGCAAAGAACGAGTGGCGTGACGAGGACCGCACGGCCATCCGGGCATTGTATGACGGACAGACGCGCGAGGCGGACCGCACGGTCGGTCAGATCCTCGAGACACTCGAGAAGGCCGGACATGCCGAGCGAACGATCGTCGTGATCACGGCCGATCACGGCCAGCTCCTTGGAGAGCACGACGACGTGGGCCACGGGTTTCGCCTCTGGGAGCCGGTTCTGCACGTTCCGCTGCTCGTTTACGACCCACGCGAGGGCGAGCCGCGTCGGGTGTCGTCGCGCGTGGGGCTGGTCGATGTCGCGCCGACGATCCTCGAGATGGTGGGCCTGTCCGCGCCTGAGGCGATCGACGGCCGCAGCCTCGTCCCGGCCCTACGGGGAGAGGAGCTCGAAGAGCGGCCCTATTTTAGCGAGGTGCGCGGTCTCACCCCGAAGAAGCGGGCTCGGCGCCCGCGCGACGAGAACGCGCTTGCTGTCTTCCTCGACGACCACAAGCTCGTGATTCAGAGGGGCGAGACGAAGTTGTACGACCTCTCCGCCGACCCATCAGAGCTGGCACCGCTGTTGGAAACCTCCGACGACCCGCGCGCGCGCGAGCTGGCGGCTCTGGCAGAGGTCTACCGTGGCCAAGAGGATCAGACGAGCGGCCGGGTGGAGCCCGCGGACCTTGCTCCGCACGTCGAAGAGGAGCTTCGCTCCCTGGGCTACCTTCAGTAGGCTCGGATTCCGCTCGTTCTTACCCGGAAGCGGATCTCGTCGATCACCTCGCCGGAGTCATTCTCCAAACGAAGCCGGTGTCGCCCCGCGCGCGGCGCCCAGAGGACCGGTCCCTGTGCCGCGCCAACGGAATCTTCGTCCAGCCGCCAGGCGAGCCCGGTTTGCCCGGGGGAGGCGACGAGCGCGATGCGCTGACGTTGCTGGGGAATGTCGGGGTCGAGGACGAGGACCGCGCCATCGACCGGCGCGATGATCTGCGTGGGCGCCGCGGCGTGCGCGACCGATCCGCCAGCAGGCTCTGTGCCTTCCAGAAACCACTCGCGCCCCGTCTGGCCGCCGGGGAAGGAAACTCGTCGAGCGAGGACTCCGGAGGGTGGTGTCGGTGTGACGCTGGGGTGGTCTCTGTGAAGCCGCGACATCACGCGTAGCCACGTCGGGGCGGCCCCGGTGATGCCGCTGACTTCGTGCATGGGCTCGCCCGAGTAGTTCCCGACCCAAACGGCCACCGTGAACTCGCTCGAGAAGCCGACACACCAGTTGTCGCGCATCTCCTTGCTTGTGCCGGTCTTGACCGCGGACCAGAATCGGGTCGCAAGCGCGTTTTCGAGACCGAACGTCGCACTCCGGGCCTCGCGGTCCGATAGAATCTGACCGATGACGAAGCTCGCCTCTTCGGAGTAGACGCGCCGCTCGAGCCCCGGTGCCGCGTCGAGGGTGAGCCGGACCGGGGTCGCCACGCCGCCCCGCGCGAGTGTGCGGTAGGCGTTCGCGAGTTCCATGAGGCTCACCTCGGCTGTGCCGAGGGTGAGTGACGGGCCGTAGTGGTCGCCGGTCGTCACGAGTCCGGTGAAGCCTAGCGCGACGAGCCGGTCGATGAATGCCGGCTCGCCCAGGAGCTGCTGTGTCCGAACGGCCGGAACATTCAACGAAGAAGCAAGTGCGGTTCGGAGCGTGACGCTGCCGCGAAAGCGCTCGTCGTAGTTGCGGGGACGGTAGACCGCGTCCCCAACGGGGATTTCTACTGGGCTGTCGTCGAGTAGGGATGCTGCAGTGAGGATTCGCCTGTCCAGCGCGAGCCCGTAGAGGAACGGCTTCAGAGTCGAGCCCGCCTGTCGACGCGCGCGTGCGCCGTCGACGTGACGGGAGGTGGCTCCGGCTCCGCTGCTCCCCACGTAGACGAGCACGTCGCCGCTCGCGTTGTCGAGCACGACCACGGCGCCGTCGCGGACATTGTTCGACCGTACCG
Source organism: Deltaproteobacteria bacterium (assembly GCA_029262355.1). Taxonomy (GTDB): domain Bacteria; phylum Desulfobacterota; class Binatia; order UBA12015; family UBA12015; genus VGTG01. The sequence continues at coordinate 493 of JAJCZO010000221.1, read as the reverse complement.
ATGCCAGCTCGCGTTCGAGTGCGGCCGTGGCGGTCCGCTGCAGGGCGGCGTCGAGCGTCGCGCGAACCGTCGCGGGGCCGCTGCCTCGAGTCGCGGTGAGCAGGCGGCGCGCGAGGTGCGGGGCGAGCCGGGGAGTCGGCCCGCGATGGTTTGGCACGGCGAAGATCCGGTCCGCTGCCCGCGCGAGCGCATCTTCGCCGAGCGGGATCCCGCCGTCGCGAGCAAGTCGACGCGCTCGGGCGACCGCGAGCGCTGGCGGTGCCGACGGCGCCCGAAGCAGTCCAGCCAGGATCACCGCCTCCGCGGCATCGATTCCGTGCGGAGACTTCGCGAGGAGAGCGCCGGCGGCGGCCGTCACCCCTTCGACCTCACCCATTGGGTTCCTCGGAGGAACCACAGGCCATGGAGATGGCGAGAACGCGGGCTTTCTGCGGGACGACAGTCTCTTCGTCGTGATGATGTTAACCGACGAGGACGATTGCTCGGCGGCGGA
>JAJCZO010000220.1 GCA_029262355.1 Deltaproteobacteria bacterium | reverse complement strand
CATCGTCGGGCTCCACGTGCCACTCACGATGATCGTGACGCTCGTGGTGATGTACTACATGGGCATCGCGATGCACCGCATCTCGCTGGCGACCCTCATCATTTCCCTGGGTCTGCTGGTCGACAACGGCATCGTCGTCGCGGAGGAGATCGGCAAGCGCCTGTTCGAGGGCGAGACACGCCTCGACGCGGCCACCAACACCGGCCGCACGCTCTCCACGCCGCTTCTCATTTCGTCGCTCACGACGATCCTGATGTTCATACCGCTGACCCTGGCGCCGCATGCGGCCGGCGAGTACCTGCGCTCGATGTCCCAGGTGATCCTGATCGCCCTGATCATATCTTGGTTGCTGGCGATGACGGTGACGCCGATCCTGTGCAGTCGGTACCTGCAGGCCCCGACGGCGACACCCGAGGAGGTCGCGGCCAAGTACGAGAAACCGGTCTTCGTCTTCTACCGCCGCGTGCTCACGGGGGTGCTGCGGCAGCGAACACTCTTCCTCGTCGGGATGATCGCCTTGTTCTTCTTCGGCGTATGGCTGTTCTCGTTCGTGCCCCAGCAATTCATGCCGCAGTCCGACCGACCGCAGGTCATGATCGACGTGAAGCTGCCCAACGGATACGGCATCCGCGAGACGGACAGTCGCGTTCGCGAGATCGCGGACTGGCTCGAGGACGAGTCCGAGAACCCCGAGGTTCTCCAGACACTCACGTACGTCGGAAGTGGCGGAGTGCGTTTCTTCGTGACCATCTCTCCGGAGCCCTCCGCGGCCAACATGGGCTTCATCCTCGCGACGGTCGATTCGCTCACCGATGTCGAGCCACTCATGCAGAAGATCCGCGCGCACGCGCTCGAGAACTTCCCCGCCGTGAACCTCATGGTGCGTCGCATGTTCCTGGGGAGCACCGAGACGGGCCTGGTCGAGGCACGGCTCTCCGCACTCGGTCTCCCCGGCCAACGCCAGGCGCTCTTCGATGCGAGCCAGAAGGTCGTGGACGCGTTTGCCCAAATTCCCTACACCGTGAACCTCTACGAGGACTGGGAGAACCGCATCATCCAGGCGTCGTTGCAGATCGACCCCAACCGCGCCCGTCGCGCCGGCGTCACCAACGAGGAGATCGCCTCGTCGCTGCGGGTCGTCCTCGAAGGCAGCTCACCGACCGCGCTGCGCGAGCGGGACGAGGAGATCCCGATCACCGCGCGTGCGCTCGCCGCAGAGCGGCTCTCTGCGGACCGTCTGATCACCACGAACGTTTTCTCGCGTAGCTCCGGCACGGCCGTGCCGCTGATCCAGATCGCGACGATCGAGGCCGAGACCGCCTTCGGCGTGATTACGCGGCGCGACTATGCGCCCACCATCACCGTCCAGGCCGTTAGCACGGTGCTCACCGCGAAAGAGCTCGAGGCCGCGGCCGAGGAGCAGATCGAGACGATCATGGCCGAGCTCGGTCCTGGCTACCGGTGGGAATGGGGTGGGGAGAGCGAATCACAGACCGACGCGCAGAGTGCCCTCTTCGCGACCGTTCCGCTCGCGCTCTTCGGGGTTCTCATCTGCCTCGTCGGCCAGTTCAACTCGGTGCGCAAGCCGATCGTGGTCCTCCTCACCGTGCCGGTCGCGTTCACCGGCGTCGCCGTAGGGCTGCTCGTCGCGCACGGCTACAACAGCTTCATGGCCCTGCTCGGGATGCTGAGTCTCGTGGGGATCGTCGTGAACAACGCGATCGTGATGCTCGAGCAGATCGACATCGAGGAGCGGGCAGGGAGCGCATCCTACGACGCGATCATTCAGGCGTGCTTGTCGCGCATGCGGCCGATCCTCATGACCGCGCTCACCACAATCCTCGGGATGATGCCGATCATCATTTCTCGAGACCCGCTCTTTTACGATCTGGCCGTGACGATCGCGTTTGGGCTGGCGCTCGCAACGGTGGCGACGCTCGGGCTGGCGCCGGTGCTCTACGCGACGATCATGCGGATTTCGTCGCCCGAGCGAGCGTAGGCGAGGAGCGGGACTCCGCGCCGGCGGCACTCTCGGTGTGGCTCCGCTCGCCTGAGAGAGGGCCGCTGATTCGCCTGCGCGGGCCGAGCCCACATGTCGGGGCAGAGACGGAAGGTCGAGCTCGGCAACCACGCTCGTGCTCCTGCCAACCCGACGTGGGGACCGGAGCATCGGTGTCGGCGACCTCACGGGCGCTCACATATGCGCAGAGAGGGCGTCGCTCATCCTCGACGGGATTCCGAAAGACAGAAGCACTCGCATTACTGGGGACACCCGCCGTTGCCAATGTCGACGGTCGGTGGCTACCCTCGCGCTCATTCCTGCCTGTCATTCTCGCCCTGGCGGCTGGCATGCCACTCCGGTAGCGTTTGGGCCTCGCTCTTCGTCCGCCCCTCCGGGTGTCGGTGCTCGACAGCCGGAGACGCGCGTACCCCACCCCGCGAATCCAGAACCTCCCCATGACCTCCCGCTCGACCCGAACGACTCCAGCTCTAGAGCCTCGCTTCTTCGCCCGCGAGATTCGCCAAGTCCTTCAGTTCGTCGATTCCCCGGGCCTCGCTGAGTCCGTGGGACTTCGTCCGGCTCGCCTGGCCGCGCCAGACGCCACCGTGCCGATCTCGCAGTACTACCATCTTTGGGAGGCGGCAGCGGCGGTGACCGGCGACCCGCACATCGGGCTTCGCTTCGTGACCGGAGGCGGCAGTGGCCCCGGGCAGGACCCCAGCGCGCTCCAGCTCCTCCTCTTCTCGAGTCCGACGATCGGAGCCGGCTTCGAGCGCTTGGCCCACTATCAACCGCTGTGGAACCCTGGGGAGACATACGAGCTGAATCACTCGGAAGCGCACAGCTCGATCCGGTTCTCGCCGTGGGGCCCACCGCGGGACGCGCATCGCCACGTCGCCGAAAAGACGCTCGCCTCGTTCGTCCTCGGCACTCACCTCTTGGCCGACGGGGGACTCGAACCGCTCGCGGTCCGGATCGCCTATCGACGCCCGAACGGGGAGGACGACTCCGTGGCTTCACAGCTCCTCGGCGTTCCCGCTACGTACGAAGCGGAGCACAGCCAGATCGAAGTACCGACTCGAGTCCTGGACAAGCCGCTGCGCAAGGCGGACGGATTTCTCTTCCGACTCTTCGACGGCCAACTCGACACACGGCTCGGGACGGCGGGGGCCTTTCGCGACCGCGCATCGCACGAGGTCGCCGCAAACCTGCACGACGGTGCACCATCCGCGGCGACCATCGCCGCGCGGCTGAGCTGCTCGCCGCGCACGCTGCAGCGAAGGCTCCTCGCCGAGGGCACTACCCTTCGAGACCTGACCGAGCAGGTCCGCCGAACGCGGGCCGAATCGCTGCTCGCCACGCAGATCTCACTCACCGAGATCGCGTTCTTGCTTGGTTACGCGGAGATGACGAACTTCAGCCGCGCCTTCCGGCGCTGGACCGGTCAGAGCCCAAGCGACTGGCGCCGCCGCCGCAAGTGACCGCCGCCTGGTCTTGCGCAATCAGCGAGTGGTAATCGCCGCCGCCAGATCGCAGACCAAGACGTTGGTCTCCTCGAGACCGACCGAGTTGGAGTCGCCGGCCGGCCGATTGGACTCGGCGATGAGCGTGCGGATGGCGTTCTTCAACGCGGCGCGCGCGCGGTCCACGGAGTCCGTTTCGATGGCTCTGCCGAGGCTTTGCTCCAGCCTTGACCGCGTGCGCTGGCTGGTCGCGAGGTTGGCCACTCGGTCCGCAATCTCGGATAGAGATGCGGGTAACGTGGGGCAGACCTGCCCGTCCAGACCGACCAGGAAGGCGGCCGTCTGAAGGAGCATTGAGTCTGCTTCCGTCCTCGGTAGCGCATCTCGGTGACTCGCCGACAAGGCCGAGCGCTTGACCAATCGCTCGATGAGCTTTCCGAGCCGCGTGCGGGCGAGCCCGACGTCCCCGTCCTCGAGCGCAGCGACGACGGCGTCGAAGTTCCCGGCCAAGACCTCTTGGGTTTTCTGACTCGTGGGCAGCCCGGCCGCCCCGACAGCGAGCGCCTCGGCCACCTCGGCCGGTGTCTGGACGAGCAACTCAGCCGAGACGATGGAGGAGCCGCCGTCGTCGTCGGCCACGACCAACTGGACCGTGAAGAGTCCCGCCTCCGCGTAGGTGTGAGACTCCACAAGTTCAGAAGCGTTCGGGATCACCACCTCCGAACCGTCCCCCCAGATTAGGCTGGCAACGTGGGTATCCAGGCTGCCGACGTCGCTCCATGCGGCGTCGGCAGCGATCGGGAGTCCGACGAGCACCGACGGCGCGGACAACGCGAGCGGCGTGACGACGGGTGCCACGTTCGCGACGGTCAGGGTCACGTTCTTCGCGGTCCGGTTCCCAAAGCCGTCGAAGGCTTCGAACTCGACGATGTAAAAGCCGTCGTCGACCGCATTGACGTCGGCCGCATGGTCCAGCGCCGCGAGGAGCGCCCCGGCGCCATCGGGGAGTATGCTCCAGCCGGAGCCCGCCACTCCGCTCTGATCGTCGAAGGCGGTCGCCAGCAACGAGAACGAGGATCCCTCGTCCGCATGCAGACCGGGCTCCACGTCCAGAGCCACCGTTGGCGGCGTCGCGTCGAGAACGATCCGCACGATGCGCTTCTCCCCGTCGGCGTCGAGGTACTGCAGTTCGTCGACCGCTTCGGATTGGTCGAGCGTGTCGTTCTCGACGTCCTCGGGGTCGACCAGTACGAAACCCGTCCCGATCGCCCAGGCCTCTTTGCTCCTTCCTGCCCAATCGACGAAGCTGAAGCTCAAGGCGAGGCCCTCGACGACTTGCTCAAACTCCGTCGGCAACGGCGCTGTCGTGGTGATGGTCGACGCGAACCAGCCGCCGCGCCGGCCCACGACCTGGCTCACCGCGAGGTCGCCAGTCTCCTCGCCGTAGCTCGGAGAGATAGTGTCGTGCACGCCGAGCAGGTCGCCGAATTCGTCGAGGACCACGAACTTCGGATCACTGGCCGAGGGCGACGGCAACGCCGCCGAGGGCTGCTGCTCGGGCAGACTCGATTGGATGAACACGTGGTACAGCTCGCTCATGCCCCGGTCGGTCTCGATCTCCACGGTCAAGTCCGGATCGTAGTCGACGTTCTCGACGAGACTGGTCACCTCGGAGACGAACTCGTCGTATTCGACCACGTCGATGATCGCGAAGATCGAGCCGACGATCGCGAGGATGGCGAACCCCACGGGCCCGGCGATCCCGAGTGCGAGCACGCCGACGCCCGATCCACCGATGACCGTTCCGGTCACCAGGAGCCAGACGGGCACAAACGTGAACGGGAAGACCGCTGTGATGATCGTCGCGCCGATGCCCGTGAAGAGGACCGCGAAGAAGACACCCGTACTGATCGCGATCGCCGCGACGGCGGCGATGCCGAAGGCGATCGCCTTCGCCGCCGCCCCGGAGACGGCGAAGGCCTCGCCGTCTTCGACGAGCTCGCCCGCGACGTGCGCGTAGCCATAGGCTTGGAACTCCTCGACGCTCGGATGCGCGGGACTCGGCGGGGGGATCGGCAGCGGCACGACGCAGCTCGCCGGATACTCGAAGGTGAAGCCCTCGGGGGGCACGTAGAGGCACTCGCCCGTAGCGACGTACGCGGCGTACTCCACCTCGGAAAACTCCGCCTGCCGGCGGTGCAGATCGCCGAGAGCAAAGCGGTAGTACCCGAGGAGATCCTCCTCTTCCGCGGTCCGCTCGGCAGCCGGCTTCTGGATGAGGGCGATCAGCTCCGCGAAGAGATGCGCACGGACGCTGCCGCGCGCGTAGCTCAAGACGAGATCCCGATCCGATCCCGGGAGTTCGTGGACGTCGAGCACCGCCTGTGTCGCGGCAAGGGTCAGCTCGTCGGCCGCCCAACGCGCGGTCGGGCTCGTGACCTGCTGCAACACGCGGCCCGTTCCCGAGAGCGGGGCTTCAGCCGCGCAGGCGTTCGCGTCGGGGAGCGTCGACGGGGCGGGGCAGCTCGCGAGTCCCGCGCCCGAGCAGAGAAGCTCGCCCGGCAACGGGGCGCGCGTGAAGCACCACGTCCCGTCGACATGGCACCCCTCGTCCCGGTAGTCGAAGTTGCCGTCTCCGAAGAGGTCGATCACCGCACTGCAGGGCTCGATCAGCGGGTCGTAGGGTAGGTATTCGGCACAGGCCTCTCCTTCGCCGACACCGAGATCAGCACAGGCAACCAGGGACTCGCCCGTACAGGCGACGCCGCCCACCAGGTCGCGGCGATGCGAGCAGCGCTCGCCATTGATGTGACAGGAGACGAACGTGTCGCAGTCGAACCCCGGAGTGCAGGGAATCGTTCCGACATCCCGGACGTTGGCCCAGCACGCCGGAACGGGCTCTCCGAGAACGAAGCGCGCGCAGTCCGCGACGACGGGATCCACATCCGTGCAGGAGGGCAGGACGTCGCCCGCGCAGACGTTGCAGAAGCTGGTGGTGCATTCGGTGCTGCCGTCGGGGAGATCGACACACTTCTGTCCGCATTCTTCGAACCCCGTGCAGACCTGCCCAGCCTCATGGCAGGGGTAGCTGCCAAAGAGCGTGCACTGCTGGTACTCCACCGCCGATGCGGGGGGGGCCGTCAGTGCAAGGGTGAGAAAGAGTGCGGGGAGCCAGTTCGAAACGGATAGCGGGGCGATCGTCGGTCTCATGTTGGGCTCATCCTTTGTCCTGGCTCGACGCGCGGACTGAGAGGCTTGCAGAAGTGCCCCGATCGCGACGACAATCTTCCGTGTGGGCAAGCCTACCGTGGGCTCGCGGTGCCCGTCGATCCGAACGCGCCACGTGGGCGATCCGAACGCGCCAAGGTCTCCGGCACGTGCTCAGCATCAACGGCGGCTCCGTCGATGACACGGGTGACGACGGGACGCGGGCCTCCGAAATGCGAGGAGCGGGACTTGAACCCGCTCTTGGCAGGTGGAAACACGCGTCTTTTCGCGATCGCGTGTGTCGTCACGTGCCATCACGCGCCATCTGATGGCCCCCGGGGGCCAGGCTAGGGACGCTCTTGCCCACGTGCTCGAGACCAGCAGCGAATCAATATCGAGCTGGATAGACTCGAACCAAAGAGCTAGAATGGCTCTATGAAGACGGCCCCGATCACTGATCTGGGGAACCGCCTCAGCCACTATCTTCGTCTGGTCGCCAAAGGGGAGACGGTGACGGTGCTCGACCGAGGGCGCCCGGTGGCCCGCATGAGCCGCATAGAGAGCAGCGACGAGGAATTCGAAAGCCTGGTCGCGGCAGGAATCGCGCGCGGGCCCGAAGCGCCGTTGCCGCCCGGCTTCCTAACGAGGAAGCTCCCTCGGGGCGGCAAGTCGGTACTCCAGGCGCTGTCTGAAGATCGCGAAGACCGGGTGTGACGCATGCGCTACTGGGACGCGTCGGCTCTCGTGCCGCTGTGTGTGGCGGAGCCCCCGAGCAAGGAGCTGCGCACTCTTGCGGGTGCCGGCCAGATGGTGACGTGGGGTGCGTCAGTAGTCGAGATTGCCTCCGCCATCGAACGCCGAACACGAGAAGGGACTCTCACAACTAGCCAGCGCGACGAAGCTCATGGCAACCTGCGAGCGCTCGGCCGAGCATGGCTCGAGATCACCGCGTTGGCACCGGTTCGCGAGCGAGCGCTGAGGCTGCTTGCAACGCATCCGCTCCGAGTAGCCGATGCTATGCAACTCGGTGCTGCCTTGGTCGCGGCGTCCGATCATGCCACGAGCCACGAGTTCGTTTGTGTCGACGCGCGCCTGCGAGCGGCAGCGAGTCGCGAGGGATTCCGCATCGAGCCGAGTTGAGGCCGTGCCGAGGGGCTTTCGTTGGTGGCTGGAAGGGGCGAGACCTTCGACCTGATCTGGTTACCCGGTCGCTTCGTCCTCGTGGGGGCCGCGAGGGTAGCACCCCGACGCTTACCCCAAAACGCATCGAACCCGAGGATGACGACAAAGAAAAAGCCACGGAGCTTCAATAGTTCCGCAGCTTCTCAAGGGGTTCGTAGAATGCGAGGAGCGGGACGAAAAGCATGGACGCCCGCCGGCCCGACCCGACTCGACCCGGTCCGTCAGGTGATCCTTACCTGGATCTCGCTCGGGAGCACGAGGATCGGGTTCAGGATGCCAAGGACGGTGTACTTCGGCGTCTCGACGATTTCGATCTCCTTCGCCCGTCCCAGAAGCTCCTGGAACAGGAGGGCGATCTCTTGCCGAGCGAGGTTCGCTCCCAGGCAGAAGTGTGCGCCGCCTCCTCCGAACGCGACGTGGTGGTTGGGCTGGCGCGCGATGTCGAAACGGAACGGATCTTCGAAGATCTCCTCGTCTCGATTTGCCGATGGGTACCAGACGGTGACCCGATCGCCGGCATGGATCTTCGTCCCGTGTACATGCGTATCCCGGGTGGCCCGACGCGCGAAGTACGCGACCGGCGACGCCCACCTCAGGATCTCCTCGACCGCGGGCTTCATCGCGGCAGGATCCCGCCGAAGCGTCTCGAGCTGATCGGGGTGCGTCACGAGCGCCATGAGACCGTGGGAGATCGCGTTGCGCGTGGTCTCGCTGCCCGCCAGCGTGAGCAGGAAGAAGAAGAAGTTGAGCTCCGCCTCGCTCATCTTTCCCTTGGTGCCGTCGTCGTTCTCGAACTCGACGTTCGAGATGATGGTCCAGACGTCGTCTTCGGGGTTGTCCCGCTTGGTCTGCACGAGCTGCTGGGCGTAGGTGAACATCTCTACCTGAGCCGCCATGTGCCGCCCGTGCGTCTCCGGGTCTTCCGGCTCGCCGGGGTTCAGCAAGCGCGTGGCGAGGTCGAAAAGCGATTCCCGATCCTCCAACGGGATGCCCACGATGTCCGCGATCATGTGCATCGGGAGCTGGTAGGCCACCTCGTTCACGAACTCGACGCGCCCTCGCTCCAGCGCGCGGTCGACGATGCGGGTCGCCCACCCCCGGGCCTGCGACTCGAGTCGGCTCACCATGCGCGGGGTGAATCCCGAGCTGATGGTCTTGCGCTGACGGGTGTGGTGCTCTCCGTCCATGGTGACCAGCATGGTGTCCTTCAGCTCTTCCATCGTGGTGATGGAGGGGCCGTCGATGGAGCAGAACAGCTCGGCGTCTCGACTGACCGACTGGACGTCGTCGTATTTCGAGATCACCCAGAATCCGGGGTCCGAGCATTGCATGAGACTCTCGGGAACCGGCTGCCACCAGACGGGCGCCTCGCGCCGAAGCTGGTTGAAGATCGGATGGGGGAATCCGGCTCGGTAGAGGTTGGAGTCGATCAGATCCACCTGGGCGAGGTCGACCTCGGTCGTTGCGTTCGTGGCGCTCATGATCCGCCCGAGTATCGACGCATTCCCCCGGGTGCAAGTATCCCGTGCGATGGTGTGTCGGCTGCTCCGCCCAGAGGCCACAGCCGCCGCCCGCAGGTGCAGGCCATGATCCGGCATGGGGCGCGGATCTTCCCTCGTCACGGCTTGACAGAATCGGCACCGGTGGCTCAGGTGGGCCGAATGGCCGATACCTCCAAAGTCGCCGGTGAGCTCGTTCGCCGCGGAGCACTCTTCGACGACCGGGGCGACGTACATCCGGGGCCGCTGACCGCTCATGCGGGCGAGGGAGGCCGGGGCACGGCGTGGGGGGCGACGTCGGTCGGCCGCGTTCGAGCGCAGAACCAGGATTGCTTCGCCGTCGGTTTGGGCGGACGGTTGCTGATCGTGGCCGACGGTATGGGCGGACACTCCTCCGGGGAAGTCGCCAGCACTTGGGCGGTTGAAACCGTCGCCGACACGGTCGTCGAACGGATCGGCAGCGGCGCGACGCCCCACACCGACATCCTTCTCGAAGGGATTGACCACGCCCGGAAGCGACTTTCTCGTGCGGCGATGTACGAGCCGGCGTTCCGCGGAATGGGGACGACCCTCGTCGCGGGCATCGTGGCGGAGGACATCCTGCACCTTTGTCATGTGGGTGACGTGCGGGCCTACCTCTTCAGGGGCGGCGGGCTCGAGCGTCTCACGCGAGACCATTCCGTGGTTCAGCGGCTGATCGACCGTGGTGAGATCGGACCCGAGGATGCCGTCGGACACCCGCTCAGGAACCAAGTGCTGCAAGCGATCGGCCAAATGGCGAACTGCGATCCTTCGGCGACGGAAGTCTCGCTTGCCCCGGGAGATCGCCTTCTGCTGTGTTGCGACGGCCTGTGGGATCCCCTTCCCGAGAGCGGCATCGTGGAGGCGTTTCGAGACAACGCTTCCGTGCGCGATTGCGCCTTGGAAATGGTTGCCGGTGCCAATGCACTCGGAGGTCCCGACAACGTCACTGTCGTCGTTTACGAACATTCGTAGACTGAATCGCCCCGAGTTCTCGAGAGTCGGCGCGAGTCGCGCGGAAACGAGTACAGCTTCGACGGACCCTTCTTCGGGGAAGCGGCGTCGAGGGCTAAGATCTCAGGCTCGCGCGCTGATCTCGTCGGAAGCGAACGGCGCAGTCAGAGTCTGTTCCTTGGCGAACGGGGCAAGCTCTGCCTTGGCTTCTCTCGCGAATGCGTCGATCGCGGGCAGCAAGCTTTCGTCCTCGAGGTCCACAAGCCCCATTACTAGCTGGCCATCGTCGCTCGTACGTCCCGCACAGGCGATCTGAACGTCGACGAACTCCTGGATCGTGCTGAAGCGCGACGGACGCTCTACCGTATCTAGACGGTCTACGGTCAGGTCCACTGCTTGGGCGAGTCGCTTCAGTTCGAGCAGGCCCCCGAAGGACCACGCATGAACGGGCTTCTGTTCGGGGCCGATGTACTTCGCGAGGGCATCTTCGACGAAGCCAAAAGCGGGCTGATGGGCCGCGCTCGCCCAGACGCCCGCGTGAAACATCGCACCCGGTTTGAGAACGCGCTTGATCTCCGCGAAAGCCTTTGCCCGATCGGTCACGTATTGAAGACCTTGATGACACAGCACGACGTCGAATTCGGCGTCATCGAACGGCATGCTTTCGCCGGAACCCTCGACCCAAGTAATCGGGGCTCCAGAGAAGCTCTTCGCACGAGCGGCCTCCAGGAGGTCCGGTGTCGGATCGTAACCTACGACCTCGCCTTGCGGTCCTGCGCGCTCAGCAGCGTAGCCCGCCACGAGGCCTGTTCCGCAGGCGAGATCGAGCACGCGATCGCCTCGCCCGACGCGATCAGCGAGCCCTCGGGCGAAGACGTCGAGTACGGAGGGCACCCAGTACGTGTCGTAGAGCTCCGACATCGGTCGGGTTCCAATGAAGTTCGAAAGGCGCGTCACAGAGCTTCTCCAGATCCGAGTGGGCAGCGCCGGTTCCTGAGACGCTCGTCCTGTTCGTACGATTCTCCCAGAGGCACCGGCGAGCGTATCGAAGACGGACGACAATGACAACGAAAGAGTCGAGAAACCGAATGGCTTCGCGGCTCCTCCAGCGTTTCGTCGAATGCGAGGAGCGGGATTTGAACCCGCAGGTGGGCCGCTAAAGCGCTGAGGAATCGCGGATTGGGGTAGGGAGGAGCGGGCCTCTGCGGGCGTTTGGTTACCCCAAGATCGCTGGGGTGTTTCTCCAGCTTCGTGGACGCTCCCGCGTCGAAGCGTGGACTTAAGAGGCGCGCTTGCCAGGCCGAGCCGGCGTTCAAGGCCATCCGTTCAATTTTGAGTTCAATCTATTCCAGGTGGTTGTCGGGACAGGTGCTGCAGGCGAAAGCCCTCCCTCATGACTCAGAGCCCTGAACGCCTCTCTTCCCAGTCGTACTCTTCTTCTCTGCGTCGTCGGATCCGGCTGGCGTCCCTGCTGAAGCGCGTGGTTCTGGCGACCGCGCTCGCCGTCGCGGCGATTGCCGATGCGGCCGATTACGCCCCCAACCGCGTGATCGTCAAGTTGAAACCCGAGCCGTCGGCGCGCAAGGCGGCCAACGCGAGGTCCGCGGTCCGGGCGGGGATCGGTGGCGCCGTGATCAAGCGGCTCGACCTGATCGGCGCTGAGGTCTTGGACGTCCCCGATCAGGACGTGCGGGGGCTCGTGGCACGTTGGGAGAACGATCCCCGCGTCGAGTTCATCGAGCCAGACTTACATCGTCCACGAGACGGCCGTGCCCAACGACCCGAGCTACGGAGCATTGTGGGGTATGGCCATGGTCCAGGCGCCCCAGGCGTGGGACTTCGGCACCGGTACTGACGTGCTGGTTGGCGTGCTCGACACCGGGGTCGACTACAATCACCCCGACCTCGCGGGCAACATCTGGACGAACCCGGGCGAGATCCCCGGGAACGGCATCGAACGACGACGTTCTCGTCGGAGCGAACGGAGGCGACCTCCTCCGCGGCCGGGCTGGCCGCGACGTTCTGTGCGGTCTCGCCGGAGAGGATCTCCTGGTGGGCGGTCAGGGCGACGACTTCCTGGTAGGTGGAGACGACGACGACGTGCTGCGCGGTCAGGAGGGGGGAGATGACCTCCAGGGCGGCGGCGGTGACGATGTGTTGGACGGAGGCGCCGGCGCCGATCATCTCGAAGGAGGCGAAGGCGAAGACCTGCTGCTGGCTCGTGAGGGTGACGATACCCTGCGTGGCCAAGCAGGTGACGACGCGCTCGAGGGTGGCCTAGGGGTAGACGAACTCGACGGCGGCGACGGCACGGACACGTGCACCGACGCGGACGGAAACGCCACAGAGGCACGCTGTGAGTGAGCGTAGGAGCGAAACGATGAAGATTCTCTGGAACACAGCCGTCCTCGTCCTTCTGTTCTGCCTTCCCGCGTTCGCCGCGCCGGATTCGATCCGGTGCCACGGAAAGGTCGCGACGATCGTTGGTACGGAGGGAGACGACGTCCTTGTGGGGACGGCGAAACGCGACGTGATCGCGGGCCTCGGAGGCGACGATCTTCTGATAGGTCTCGGCCAACGGGACCTCCTGTGCGGGAACCACGGCGACGACGTGCTCGTCGGCGGGGCCGGAAAGGATTGGCTCGACGGCGGTGACGGCAACGACACGCTGTCGGGCGGGCCTGCCCGGGACCGGCTCATCGGTGGCGACGGCGACGACGATCTGATCGGAGGTGACGGTAGTGATCGGATCGCAGGCGGTGCGGGTATCGACAGCGCCGACGGAGGTAGCGGCAGGAATCGCTGCGACACGGAGTCGGCTCGCCGCTGTCGCGACTGACTCTGCATCGGATTTCCTCGTGGCCGTCGGGCAACGTCGGCTGCAACCTCCGGAGCCTCACCGAACCAGGCCGTTGTCCGTTGCGATCTGTTGCGCCGCAGTGAAGCGATGCGATCCACCACCCGTGGCCGATTGCTTCGCGGGAAGCCGCGTTGGCTCAGTGGGGCGGGGTGATCCCGAGGCGGCTGGAGTGCCGCAACTTTCGACCCGAGTATCGGGCCGATTGGATGCAGCAGTCGCACTACCAGCAAGTGCCCCTCGACCCGCTCGGAAAAGACGAAGTCAAGGAGCTGGTGACCGACCTGTGCGGGGGGGCATGCCTCACTGGCCGGGCTCGCGGACCACGTCTACGAGCGCGGAGGCCGTGAGCATTTGGAGTGCGACGAGCGGGTACGCTTCTGCGTTGCGGCCTCCTCATTTGGTGACGATTCCGCTGCACGTCTTCGGGTTATCCGCAGCGCGGGCTCGTCGCCTCTACCCCAGAGATTCTTGCGGATGAGAGGAGAAACCCGTCGAATCCGTGTCCCGTCCAGAAATGTGGCCCGCGTAGTTACTCCACTTGCCCGCTCCCAGAGGCCAGTAAGCGCCTCCCCATACGTAGGCGGACCCGGCAGGATCGGCTCGCGCGGATGGGGTTTGAGAACGCACCGGTAGTGCTGCAAGATCGTGGATCGTGGCCGAGGCGAGTGGCCCAGCTGCCCGACGGACGCCCTCCACTAGGAACGGAGCAATCTCATGCTGGAGTACCCAAAATTCCTCGTCAAGAGCATCTTCCCCACGAAAGTGTGGCCCCACCCGGTCATCGGGCTGCAGCCGGAGCGCCTCTACTGGTACATGGATGCCCTGTGGCAGCGGCGAGATCTGTCCGGCGCGGTCGTCGAAATTGGCTGCCATCGCGGAGGGACCGCGGCCACCGCGTTCAGCATGCTGAAGCGGACTGGCCACCTCAAGCGCTATGTGTGTATTGACACATTCAGCGGATTCGTGACCTCGCAGTTCGACCGCGACCAAGAGCACGGCACCCCATCGGCATCGCGCCGTTTCTTCACCGACAACTCCGAGGGAATCGTGCGGCGGCTGCTGAACCACTACGGCTGCGAGGAGATCGAACTGATTCCGGGCGATATCGCATCGATCGACGAAGCCCTGCTGCCCGAGGCGATTTCCGTTTGCCTGCTCGACGTGGATCTCGACGTTCCGACCTACGACGGACTCAAGCGCGTCTACCCGCGGCTCGCGGAAGGTGGAATGATTCTGGTCGACGATTGCCCGGAGAAGACCACCTGGGCCGGCGCCCGACCGGCCTACCGCCGCTTCTGCGACGAGCTCGACCTACCGGTGCGCTTCGAGATGGGCATGGGGATCGTGGAACGACCGCGCGGAATCTCCTCGCGAAGGACGCGGATCGACGGCATCTCGTCCGGTCCGGAAACTCGGCCCGCGTAGCTCGCGGCCTCCGCGTGCTTTTTCTCGTAGGCCATTGGTGACAGGTAGTCGATCGAAGAGTGACGGCGACGCGGGTTGGAGAAGCCCTCGATGAACTCGAAGATCGCCATCTCGGCTTCGGCGTGTGATCGGAAGGTGGTTCGGTCGATCAGCTCGCATTCGAGCGTCGCGAAGAAACTTTCGGCCATCGAGTTGTCGTAGGAGTCACCGACCGAGCCCATGGACGCCGGACGCCGAGTGCTTTGCACCGAAGGCCGAAGGCGATCGATGTATACAGCTTGGCAGCCTTGGTCGGAATGCTGGATCACGTTCTCCAGCTCCACGCATCGACGATGACGGATCTCTTTCGCGAGGCCAAGGCGCGTGCGGCCCGGCGGGGAGTTCCTCTTCGAGAGTTGGTCACGGGCGCCCTCAGGCGAGAGCTGGCCATGGAGGCAGCGCGCGCCGGGGCCGCGCCGGTGACGCTTCCTCTCGTTCACTCGTCGCGCCCGGGTCGTCTGAAGCTCACGAACGCTCGGATCGAGGAGCTGCTTGCCTGATCTGCCGGACATCAATGTCTGGATCGCCCTCGTATACGACGGACACGAGCATCACGGCGCGGCACGCGTGTGGTTCGAAGAGACGGAGGTCGTCGAGGCGCGATTTTGTCGCCTCACCCAGATCGGACTTCTCCGACTACTCACCCTTCGGGCGGTGATGGGCGAGGATGCGGTGGGGCAACGCGACGCTTGGGGAGTCTATGACTCGCTCGTGAGCGACCCGCGTGTGTCGTTCTGCGATGAGCCCGGCGGCTTGGAGACGGTGTGGAGGGGGCTTACGCTGGCGTCCCGACGACGCCCGAAGCACTGGACCGACGCCTACCTTGCGGCCTTCGCCGGCGCGGCGAACCTTCGCCTGGTTACATTCGACCGCGCTCTTGCGCGCTCGGTGCCGGGCCGGGTGCTCCCTCTCGCGGGCTGAGCGTACACGCCCGATCCGTGGCCAAGAGCGAACGCCGCTGGCTCGAAGAGATTCACGGCGTGTCCAGAGAAATACGAGGAGCGGGACTTGACCTTTCCCTCGACGGCGCCAGAGCATAGGCTGCCGCCCATGTGGCGCCCCCCGCGTGGCCAGTTCCGGCCCTCCGTCGCTCTCCGGCTCCGCATCGCAATCGCGCTCCTGCTGTCGTGTCTCCTCCCCGCGAGCGTTCACGCGACTCCCCTGATCGATCTAGGCTCGTCGTGGCGGTACCTCGACGACGGCTCCGACCAGGGCGCAGCCTGGAAGGAGAGCGGCTTCGACGACAATGGTTGGGCGAGCGGCCCGGCGCGGCTCGGGTACGGAGGCGACGGGGAGGTCACTCTCCTGAGCTACGGGCCGGATCCGGACGACAAGCACATCACGGCCTACTTCCGCCACACGTTCCCGGCCGTCGATCCCGACGCCTACGAGGCGTTCGCGCTCGAGATCGTCCGCGACGACGGTGCCGTGGTCTACCTGAACGGCACCGAGGTGTTTCGCACCAACATGCCGAGCGGCGCGATCGACTTCCGGACGCGAGCGGCGTCTACCGTCAGCGGAAGCGTGGAAGACGCGCTGCACCTCACTGGTATCGACCCGGCGTTGCTGCAGGCGGGGGACAACGTGGTCGCGGTGGAGCTCCACCAGCGCAGCAGCACGAGCTCCGACACGGGATTCGATCTCCGGTTGCAGCCGACCAGCAACACCGTCGTGCGGGGCCCCTATCTGCAGATGGGAACCGAGGACGCCGTGACCGTCCGGTGGCGCACCCTCGTGCCGACGGACAGCCGGGTCGAGGTCGGCAGCGCTCCGGGGAGTCTCTCCCTGCAATTCGACGACGCCGGGCTAACGACGGATCACGCGGTGCGCGTGACGGGCCTGTCGGTCGACACGACCTACTACTACGCGGTTGGCAGCCAGAGCGAGCGTCTGGCCGGCGGAGATGCCGACCACTTCTTGGTCACCGCGCCGCCGGCGGGGGGGAGTCGTGCGTTCCGTGTCTGGGCACTCGGCGACTCCGGAACCGCCAATGCCAACGCGCGCGCCGTCCGCGACGCGTACTACGCGCATGCGGCGGGAACCTACACCGATCTGGTCATGATGCTCGGCGACAACGCCTACGACGACGGCACCGACGAGGAGTACCAACGCGCCGTCTTCGACATGTACCCCGGGATCCTGCGATCGAGCGTTCTCTGGCCGACGCTGGGCAACCACGATGGGCATGCCGCGGACTCCGCCAGCGAGAGCGGCCCTTACTACGACATCTTTACGCTGCCGCGAGCCGCCGAGGCGGGAGGCGTCGCGTCGGGCACCGAGGCATACTACTCGTTCGACTACGGCGACGTTCACTTCATCTGTCTCGACTCCTACGAGAGCGATCGTTCTCCGAGCGGAGCCATGCTGACGTGGCTGGAGAGCGACCTGATGGCGACCGATGCCACCTGGGTCGTCGCCTACTGGCACCATCCGCCCTACAGCAAGGGCTCGCACGACTCGGACAGCGACGGGCGCATGACCGACATGCGGGAGAACGTCCTGCCGATTCTCGACGACTACGGCGTCGAGTTGGTGCTTTCCGGTCACAGCCACTCCTACGAACGCAGCATGCTCATCCAGGGGCACTACGGAAGCGCGGCCGGCTTCGGGCCGCAGCACGTCGTGGATGGCGGTGACGGCGATCCGGGTGGAGATGGGGCGTACGTGAAGCTGCTCCCGGCCGCGCCGCACGACGGCGCCGTCTACGCGGTGGCGGGAAGCTCCGGGAAGATCAGTGGTGGGTCGCTCGATCACCCGGTGATGGTCGTGAACCTGAACGTCCTCGGGTCAGTAATCCTCGACTTCGACGGGAACACGCTCGATGCGTCGTTTCTCGACAGCGCCGGCACCGTGCGGGATGCGTTCCGGATCACCAAGGTGGCGCCGACGCCGACCCCCATGCCGAGCCCGACGCCGACCCCCGCGCCGACGCTCGAGCCGGGCACCGACGTGCTGGTCGGCTACAAGGCGAGGGCGTCGCTCCTCGTCGACAACCGGCTGCCACGGGACTGGGTGGTGTTGCTCGACGACATCGTCATCGACGACGCGGACGTCGACGATCCCGAGAATTACGAAGCGCGTCGGTCGAGCGGTCTACTGAATCCGGCCGCCGACCTGGCGGGCGTGCCCGATTCTCCCTCTCGTCACTACGTCCGGTACTCGGTCAAGGAGGGGCCGCAGGGAGTGGGGCCGCCCGACGAGAGCGGTCGCTTCCCGAAGCCGGAGAAGCACGTCCGTCGCACCTGGCAGCTCGACAACGAGCTCGGGTCGGTGGTGGTCGGGACGACGCGTGTCGCGTCGCTCCTCGTGCCGGCCTCGGTGAGCGAAGTCGCCGACCCCGAAGCGCCGGGCAACGCGGTCCACTACGTCTGCTACCGGGCCCGGCTAACCGCCGGCCAGGATTCGGAACAGGTGCCATCGGGCGCGGCGAGGAGCGACCTACAGCTCTTCGCGGGCGACGCATTCGACGACTGCGCACGGGATCGAGCTGGGGCGGTGGCCTTCGAGGGGACGGCGGCGGAGGGGCTGTGCCTCTTCCATCTCCGGCGGCCGACCCGGCTGTGCAACCCCGTGGGGAAGCGCGCGGTCGAGGCGCCGCGCGAGAGCAGCGCGACGGGTATCGTCGACTCACTGCCGGGGCCGGGCCCCTCGTTGCTCTGCTACCGGGCCCGTCTCGCGAAGAAGGCGAGCGATGCCGACGTCGCGGCGGTGCTCGGGCTGGAGGTGGGAGATCGTCTCGTCCCGGGCCAGGAGCGGCACGTCGCACGCAAGTTGAAGACGGCCAACGCGGTGCGGACGGCCGCCGGCAATGGGTTCACACGCCCCACGCGCATGGACACCGCCAAGGTCGAGACGGTGTGCCTGCCGACGACGGTGGTCGGCGTGGTCGCGCCCTGATCGATCGGGGGGCCAGCCCAAGGGCGGCCTGACCCTTCGGGGACCACCACGGCTTCGTTCATGCGAGGGTGGCCGGAACGTGTTCTGGCGATGCCTTCTCGGCCTCAGGAGGGCCTCATGAAGGAAGCGAATTCGTCTTCGAGACGGCAGACCGTGATTAGGCTGGGGCTTGCTCGCCCTCGGCATCGCCGTTTTCGCAGTCCGCCTCCTGCATGAGGGCGCCGGCGCGATGGCGCGGCACTGTTCGGTGCGTTGGGTGGACTGCTGCTCGGCGCCGCGCTGGTGTCGCTCTACGCCACCGACAGCGCTGGCCGGCCGGCGGACCTGCGGCTCTGGGTCGTGGATCGCCAAGACGGCGCATGGGTCGGAGTGTCGCGCTCGAAGGCGATCGAGCACTCTCTGGATCGCGCGCAGTTCGAGCTACTCAGAGGTGGCGAGACCCTTTGTGTCGTGCCGGACCTGTACGACGACCGCGCGACGTCAGAACCCGCGCTTCGCAAATGCGAGGAGCGGGACCTGAACCCGCTCTTGCCAGGCGAGAACACGCGTCTTTTCGGGGGCGCGTGTGTCGTCACGTGCCACCGCGTGCCATCTGACGGCCCCCTGGGGGCCAGGGTTTGCGGCGCTCTCTGGGATGCCGACAGGCGACATGAAGGCCCCAGTCCGGGTTTCGGCGAAGTAGGAGGAGGGCGGGTTCGGGAGTGGTTGGGGCGTTCCTGCCCTGGCCGCCGGCTGCATGGCCGCAGGCCGGTACCAATTCGCTCTAGCTTCCGCTTGCAGATCGACGCGTCATCGGACGTCGCTCCGCTTGCGCTGCTCACCGTCCCCTCACGAGTCGCGAGCCTTGGCTGAGCCCTTCGCGTTGGGCATCGAGGATCGCTATCAGGGATGGTGTCCGCTGAAAGGAAGAGAATCGAATGTCCGCCCTCCGACTCACTGTGATGGTCCAACTCGTGGCTGCGCTGGTCGCCGCCCCGGCAAGCTCAGAGCCCCTCGCCAACGACGGCGCAGGCCGAGCGCTCTACGTTCAGTACTGCGGTGCGTGTCACGGAGAGACCGGGGAAGGACGCGGCCACCTCGAGTCCATTCTGAGTGTGCAGCCAGTGGATTTGACGCGGCTGAAGAAGGCGCGCGGGGCCGATTACTCCCTCGAGAGCTTGCTGCGGAGCATTGACGGTCGCGGACCCTTCCCGGGGCACACCGACTCCGAGATGCCCGTCTGGGGCGAGGTCTTCTTGAAGGATCCGTCTGCGCCGACCGCGGACCAGATCCAGGCGGCCGGCAAGCTGCTACTGATCACCTACTACGTGGATTCGCTCCAGAAGGACTGATTGCGCTTGCCACTCGTGTTCGGGTTCAGCTGAATCTGGACCGACCACCGGGGCTGCCCCCGGAAACACTCCCGGCCCAACCAGTCGACCCATTCTAGCGTTCCGAACTCGACCTGCTCCGTGTGACGCTAAGGCTGGTCCACGACGGACGAGGGCTCTGGCTAGCTTTCGCGGACGGACGTCGAAGGGACGCACCTGGCTCGGTCCGGAGCTTTTCAACAACCTGCACGCCCCGCCATTCGAGCACCGGCAGGAATCCTCGTCTTCTTGGTCGCCTGTGGTAACCCGCGGGTACCACGGGCGGCTCATTCTGAGCCGAACGATCTTCGTGCGCTCAGATTTTTCTTGGGTTTTCCGCTCTCCGGCTTGGATTCAGTTTGCTATGAAACAGGCCTGGCATGCGGGTCACGAACGCTCGCCAATCAGCCTAACGGAGGTGCAACACACTCATGCGCAAGCCATCCACGACCATCGCTGAATCTCTCGGAATGCTCGTCGTCGGGTTGCTGCTCATGCCTGTGGCCGACGCGCACGCCACAGTCCTGTGCGCCAGCCAGCTCGGGCACCTACGGCTGCGCGAGGCATGCCGGCGGCACGAGCAGATCGTCGACGTCCGCGCTCTGGCCGCTGCCGAGGCGGACTCCGTCCCTCTGCGAGACTGGAAAGTCCTGCCAGGGGATGATTCCTCGGCCGACTCCCCACGCGGGATCGAAGCCGTAGCCGCCGCCAGTAGCTCCTCGATGGCGAACCTCACCCCCTGCCGACTCATCGACACTCGCCCCGGCACCTCGTCGGCCCTCCCTGGAGACGACATTGGCCCGCTGGCGAGCTTCCAGATTCGAACCTACACCCTCTCCGGCTTCTGCGGCATTCCGTCAGGGGCGACCGCGTTGTCGATCAATCTCGCGGTCGTGCCCGGCGCGCAGGGTGGATTCGTATCCGTAGGTCCCGGATCATCGATCCCCCCCTTTCCACCAGGTCCGAGCTTCGCCTCGATCAATTTCGTGGGCGCCGGCCCAGCCCTCTCCAACTCCCTGATCGTCCCACTCGACGACCAGGGAAGCATCGACGTGTACGCGGCGCGGGAAGCGGATGTCATCATCGACACGAATGGATACTTCGAGGTCTCGGCGGCCAACACGTTGTACGTGCCGGGCACCGGATCGGCATCAGAGAACGGCGATGCCCTCGACGCCGCGGTTGCCGAAGCCGGCGCCGGCGGGGCCTCCAGTCTCTGGGTGATCGAGCTCGGCCCCGGGGTGTTCGACCTGGGCACGAGCGGGATCAGCCTGAGTCGCCAGACCGCTCTTGTGGGAGCTGGCCGCCAGCTCACCACCATCACGTGCAACTGCGTCAATCCGGTCGTCACGGTAAACCTGGCGGCGAGCGAGGTTCGGGCTCTCCGGGTAGACAACACCAGTACCAACACCTCCACCGCCGACGCGATTCATATCACAGGGGCAGACGACACCATTGTGAGTAACGTGTACGTCACGGCCACGGGCAACGACGGGATCGACATCTCATCCTCGAGCGACGTCTTGGTCGAGCAGGTGATCGCCGAGACGGGAGACGTCTCGGTCGACTTCAATACGAGCGTGTCCGGCACCGTCCTCGACAGCACTCTGAGGTCATCGAGCGCTCAGGTGTTTCAGCTCTCGACGAACGACGTGGCTACGATCCGCAACTGCAGTCTAGAGAGGCTCAACTCCGGTGATTTGCTCCAGATTCAGGGGCTAGGTGCCACTGTTTCCTTCTTCAACTCGCGACTGGTGAGTCCCGGCACCCTGGCCAGTGGTACTGCAGGGACCCTCGAGATATCCAACTCATTCGTCGACGCGGCCTCTGCGACGTTCACGGGAACGTCGACGTGCCGGGGAATCTCGACTCCCAGTGGGTTCCTCACGATGACTTGCCCCTAATACGGCCGAGCTGTCCGTGGCTGTTTCTCCTGCAGGGCTTCTCTGGGCGGTTGGCTAGCCGACCGGACGCTTGGATCGAGAAGCAGACCGGCGTCGGCGTGCGGACGCTTCGCAAGCGCGACGCTCGCTGGTATCCGTAGACGACCGCGCAGCAGTTCGAAGAGATGCGCGACTCTGAGCGGACCGTGACGTCGCGACTTGCCCAAATCGGGGAACGTGGGGACACGAAAAAGCCCCGAACTCAGTAGAGTTCGAGGCTCACGAAAATGCGAGGAGCGGGACTTGAGCCCGCTCTGGCTAGGTGGAAACGCGCGTCTTTTCGGGCGTGCGTGTGTCGTGGCGTGCCATCACGTGCCATCTGATGGCCCCCCGGGGGCCAGGACTTGCGGCGTTCGAAGAGTGCATGCATAATGCAATCATGCCGAACGTCATCGTGCGTGACCTCCCCGAGGACGTCCACGCCGAACTCGTACGTCGCGCGGATGTGGCCGGGCAGTCGCTTCAGCAGTATCTCAGCTCAGAGCTGACGCGGATCACCTCCGTTCCGACGGTGGATGAGGTGTTGTCGCGTGTGGCCCGGCGGCGCGGCGGGCGGGTGGGTCTTCGCCAGGCGGTCGCGGACTTGGAGTCCGGGCGCAGCGCGCGGTGATCGTTCTAGATGCGTCGGTGCTGGTCAACGTCGTCGGCGACGATGGCCCCGATGGGGAAGCGTCCCGCCGTCTCCTCGCGGTGGAGCAGGAAGCGGCGTTGCCCGATCTTGCGGACGTCGAGACCGTCGCGGTGCTTCGACGACGATGGCTCGCCGGGGACTTGACCGACCGTCGCTTTGCGGCCGCTCTCGACGATCTCATGGAGCTCCCGTTTCAGCGGTACCCTTCGCTGAGACTCATGCATCGAGCCTACGAACTCCGGGCCAACGTGACTGCCTACGATGCTGCGTACATCGCCCTCGCGGAGGCCCTGCGCTGCGAACTCGTCACGGCGGACGCCCGGCTCTCTCGCGCGCCGGGAATCCGATGCGCAGTCCGGGTGTTGGCGGTCGTGAGCAACTGATCGGAGCAATTCAAGTGCTCCGTATTCCGCCTGGCAACCGGCTAGAGGCGCTGTCCGGTGATCGGTCAGGGCAGCGCAGCGTTCGTATCAGTGACCAATGGCGCATCTGTTTCACGTGGAGGCGCGTCCGACGTCGAGATCGTCGATTACCACCGAGGGTGAGTGAGATGGGAGCCAGAGTTCAGCACGCACACAACCCGCATCCGGGAGAGATCCTCCTCGAGGAGTTTCTCCGTCCACTCGGCATGAACCAGTACGCGCTGGCCAAGGCGATTCGAGTTCCGCCGCGGCGTGTCAATGAGATCTGTTTGGGGAAACGGGGGATCTTCGCCGACAGCGCGCTCCAGCTCGCCAGGTAGCCGCCACCGCGAAGCCTGGAACGAGGTCCAGTTTTCGGGTTCAAGCGGCCGCGGCGACGCCGCGGGGCGGCCGACGGTCCCCATCTGCCGAGGCGGTGCGGTGACGCGTCCATTCACCGCTCGTGCATACTGCGGGCATGCTTCTCATCGGCCAGTTTGACTCTCCATTCGTGCGCCGCGTCGGTGTTGCGATGAATCTCTACGGAACCGCGTACGAGCATCGTGCGCACGCCGTGTTTCGCGACGCGGAACGGATCGCTCCCTTCAACCCGCTGCGCCGGGTTCCGACGCTCGTCCTCGACGACGGAACTGTGCTGTCGGAGACGTTCGTGTGCCTCGACGTGCTCGACGAGATCTTCCTCGACGCCCATCCCTCGCAGACCGATCGCCTACTGCTCGCACGCAGAGGGCCGTCGCGGCGCGAGGGTCTGCGACTGAGTGCGCTTGCGGCGGGGTCCTGCGACAAGGCGGTCAGCCTGATCTACGAGCGGTTGTTGCGCGAGGCGCCGACGGATGCCTGGGTCGACCGCTGTCGGCTGCAGGTGCACGAGACGATGCAAGCGCTGGAGGGTGCCGCGAGTGAGCGGATCGCGAGCTATCTGCTCGGCGAGCGCATCAGCCACGCGGACATCGCGGTCACCTGCGCCGTCTCGTTCATCGACGAGGTGCACCCGGACCTGCTCGGTGACGCGGCGTGCCCCAGTCTGCGCGAGCTTGCCGCGCGCTGCGAGTCGATGTCGGAGTTCTCGAGCGTACGCCAGTTGTTCGACGCACCGATGCCCAACTCAGGATGAGCGCGGCGGGGGGCACATCCCGTTC
This sequence comes from Deltaproteobacteria bacterium, assembly GCA_029262355.1. Lineage (GTDB taxonomy): Bacteria > Desulfobacterota > Binatia > UBA12015 > UBA12015 > VGTG01. Next base: position 594 of record JAJCZO010000220.1, on the reverse strand, counting down.
GCCTACGAGCCCCCGACCTCGATCCCCAGACGCCCAGCGGCGCGCCGCGGCTCAGGAAGCGCGCGGTGCTCAGCGTGGGGATGCCCTCGCTTGGATCGGCCCCGACGCTGAATGTCTCGTACTGTGCATCGAAGATGTCGCGCGCTTCTACGATCAGCGTCATCCCGCCGGCGACCCGATAGCGACCGTCGGCATTGACCATCGCGTATCCCCCGAGGGGCGGAAGCAGGGTGCTCCTCTCGCGGGCTGAGCGTACACGTCGGGTTTGCGGCTAAGAGCGGGCGTCGCTGGCTCGAAGAGAATCACGGAGTGTTCAGAGAGATGCGAGGAGCGGGACTTGAACCCGCTCTTGCTAGGCGAAAACACGCGTCTTTTCGGGATCGCATGTGTCGTCACGTGCCATCACATGCCATCTGATGGCCCCCCGGGGGCCAGAGTCTCTGGGTCGTGCACGGATTGTCTGGCCCGTACCCGCCGTCCACTCGCCGGGTCCAATACTAGTGCACCGCCGTCGACATAGCGTTAACGCCTTGCCGCCCCTCGACGTCCGTCGCCGCGTCTCGTCTCCTCGGAAGATTGCCTATATTCCTGCGT
>JAJCZO010000219.1 GCA_029262355.1 Deltaproteobacteria bacterium | reverse complement strand
CCGATACCGGGGATCCGTCCACACCAACGGCCCCGAGATCGAGCCCTCACGGCAGCTCGAGTGTCGGCCTTCCGAACGTCCGTTTCTCTCGCGACCTCCTCGACGACGGCGACTCGGCGCCCTGGAGCATCTCCCCTCGGTCTTCGATGACCGTCTCCCGACTGCTTCGCCGCCGTGGGCCGGACGACGCATCATCGAGCGGGTCTTCTCTCCGCGTAGGAGACTTTGCAGGGCCTCTCGGCGCGCGCCACGCCCCCCAACTGCCGTCGGCGAGGCTCGGCCTCGCGGAATTCGGGTGTGAAATCGTACCGCGCGAGCAGGCGCCGCACCGACACGCGAATCGCGGTGATCGCAAACCTCTGCGCCGGGCACGAGTGCCGGCCATGCCCGAAGGTGCTCACGAGCTCTTTGGTGGGAACCGCGACGTCGGCCGCAAGCCGGCGTCCCTCATAGTGCGACGGGTCGAACCGCTCGAGCCCAGGTGCCGACGAGGAGTTCGTGACCGAGAGCATGGTCGCGACCAGGACACCGGCGCCGATCTCGTAGGTTTGGTGTCCGTCGTCCACCTCTACCGGCTTCAGCACGTGCCGAAGCGTAATCGATCTCTGCGCCATTCGGATCGATTCATTCGCGCATTGCTCGAGCAAGACGTCGTCGCCGTCGCGAACGCGCTCCAGAATGTCCGGGTGCAGGAGTACGTTCACGAACGTCCAGGCGAGCGCCGCGTAAAGGTTCGACTGCGCGCCCATGTGCAGCACCATCACGTCGCGCGCGACCTGCACCGGTCGGTCGGCGGGCGGCACATCCGAGAACGAATCCCAGATCTGGTCGAGGAAGTCTCCGGGCCGCGAGCCGCTGCTTTGCCGCTCGGCCAGGATCTCCCCCAGGATCGCTTCGATCCCGTGCTGAGCCCGACGCTCTCGTGCCTGCTTGGTCGCTTGCGCGATCAAGCTCTGCACGGGGCGGACGAAGGAGTCTGAGCTGTCGAGTCGGTCGAAGAGCGGGATCAGCCTCTTCAAGTACCGAGGCGACGCCGCCTCGGTCCCGGCCCACGCCCCGAGGCCCAGGCGGTGGCCAAGTCGACGCATCTCGTCGAAGATCTCGAACCCCCCGGACGCCCCCAGCTCTTCGACCTCGAGCTGGACTGCTTCCTCGAGCACCCCGAGGTAGCGCTCGACCTCCTGGTTGCCGAACAGGTCGTGCGGGCGGTTGCGCCTCCCCACGAAGACCTCGATGGGTACCTTGGCCTTGAGCAGGTTGAAGGTTGCGAGGCCGAAGCTCGCATCTTCCTCGGGGAGTTCGTAGAGCCGGCGTACGCCCTTGGGGGAAAACACGCAGAACAGGCGCCGCCCGAACGCGTCCACCACGAAGGTGTCGCCCAACCGGTGGCGGTGCGCTTCGAAGAACTGCGTCGGGTTGCGCAGCAGCTCGAAGCCGGCGCCCACCCACGGAAGCCGGGAGCCGACTTGGGGCGGCATCGGCTCGACGTTGCGCGGGGCGGGCACGGCCGACCGATATTCCGTACGACGACGCGTCGTCAATCTGGCCATGCCGCGGCGTTGCCCAGCGTTTCGTGTCTCCGAGAGGTCCTTCGCGGGTGCGATGCGTTACCCGCTGTAGCGCCCCATCAAGTCTGTAACGCGTCGCGGAGCCCGCGGATCCCTTTCCTCGTGGAGTTCCGCACCGGACGGTTGGCCTCGCAATTGCGGAAGCTTCATTGCGGTGGGCTCAAGGCCACCCGGGGGGAGCACACGAGATGAGCAGCCAGATCGGGGCGGAGACTCTCGAAGGATTCGGCGCGGGACCGGCGTCGGTACAGGTGGCGCTCGGAGCCGCGCCGACGCTCGATGCGCTTGCGTTCGGCGGTCTCGTGGTCGCCCTGATCGCCGCTGCCGCGCTTCTGGTGCTGAACCGCGACGACCCGACGCGCGCCTTCTGACGCTACGTTCGCGCCTCACCTGCGCGATGTCACTCCTGAACGAATCCACCTTGGGGCGAGACTTCGAGGTTGCCCGAATCCTCGATCTGCTGATCGTCGCTCACGCCGCACAGAGAGCCATCGAGGCTTTGCCAGGTGCCGTTCTGGCACGTCTGCTGGAGCCCGCTCTGGCAAACGGTCGCGCCTTCCCCGTAGCTCTCGCCCTCGTAGGTGCAGCCTTGGCCCTGGGCGCTCGCGACGTGCGCCGTGCCCAAGAGTAGTGCCGCCGCTCCCATGAGAATCAGACCTCTCCGCATCATCCCCACCTGCCTTTCGACTCAGGGAACCATCGTGCCCGCTTTGTGCGGGTGAAAGAAGCCCGTCAGGAACAGTCGAGCGCGACCTGGACTCCCGTATGGTCCGATGCCCAGCAGATGGGCAGCGGTAGCGGGCCGCAGGCGGGTTCAAAAGGGTTCGGCAGCTCTGTCCAGAGCTGGGTTCCCGGTCCGAGATCGTTCGCCGGCAGAAGGACCGGCTGGCAGTCGGCTTCTTCCGACGCTGGCACGAGGAAGATGAAGTCGATCCGGCGTGTCACGTTGAGGCCTGGTGATTCCAGGTCGTCGAGCAGCTCACCCTCGCGACCCGATGTGCACCCGAGCCCGGTCTCGGCATCGCACTCGGGGTTGCCCGCGTCGAGGTAGGTATCGTCCCAGCCTCGATCGGTGAACTGGCGGTAGACGAACGAGTTTGGGCGCGCGTTGAAATCGCCGCTGACGAGGGCGGCTTGCGGTACGTCGTGCGTGCGCTCGATGAAGTCGGCCATCTGCACGGCCTGGCACTCGACGACGGTCTTGGCTCCGGCCTGGGTACATTCGGGCGGGCAATCGTCGCCGCAGGGGTTGGGTCCGCCGTCGGCGCCCGAGGCGAGGTGGGTCGAGTAGACGTCGAGCGGCCCGGTGGGGTGGCGGATGCGCGTGAACAGCACTCGCCGGAACCGCAGGAACAACGGTTGCTGCTCGATGATCTCGACCGGGTATCTCGATAGGACCAGCTCGTCGTCGACGTCCGTTCGCTGGGGGCCCAGAATCACCTCGTATGGGAACGGGCAAACGTCGCCGGCGCGCGCTTCGATCAGCGCGACGCTGGGTGGCCAGATCTCCTGGAGCGTCACGACGTCGGGACAGCCGCTGGCGCGAACGAACTCCATCATGAGATCGACACGGTCGGGCAGACGGCAATTGTCGCTGTCCGGCGGACAGAATAGGCCGTGCACGAGGTTCAGGTTCGCGAGCGTGATCGCCGGGGGAGCCACGGTGCTTGTCCCATCGCCACAACCGATCAATCCGAGCGCGATCAGGATGGCGAAGATGGGTTTAGGGAGTCGCATCTCCGTCGCTTCTTCAAGCTTCCCGCGGGCGAGTCAAGTTTTTTCGTCCGCCGAGCCCCAAACCGTACCGCACAGGTTTTCCCAAAGCGGCGGGTCGGGCATCGAACCCGACGACCGGGAGCGAATCCCGACGCTCGTTCAGGAAAAGAAGGACCTACGTGATGCCCCCAGCCGCCGCCGTCCTGATCGATGGGCGAAATGCCGAGCTCTTCCAACCCGACACGGCGCTTCCGTGCCAGTTCCAAGAGCTGTGGTCCAGCAGGCCGCGCTTGCCTCCGGGCCCGCGCTTGGCTCTCGCCGTATTGCAGCTCGCCGTCGTGGACTTCCTGAAGTATCGCGGTGCGCGCCGCGATCAGGAGAAACGCATGTACCGCAAAGCGCGCTGCTGGATCACGTCGAAGGACGAGAGCTGGCCGCTCTCGTTCCTGAACGTGTGCGAGATTCTGCAGATCGCGCCCGATCAGCTCCGAACTCGCGTGATGGCCGCGTCGTATCTTGAGCGCCAAACCGCGATTCGTGAAGTCGGCAAGCTCCTCGACGCTGGACGCCGCTAGTGCGCCGCCGTCGTGGTTGGAAGCGCCGATCTAGCCGAGTACGTCGACGTAGCTCTGATGAATCTCGGCGATTCGCTCGTCGAGGTCTTCGTGCTTCCAGTCGGTCGTCTGGATTGGTGGGAGCACGTCGACGTCGATCGTAGTGGGGCGAACGATGAACCAGTGCTTGGGCAGTGCGTCGAGCGTGTTGTGCAGAACAATCGGCACGATTGGGACGCCGGCCTCCATCGCCATGTAGAACGCGCCCTTCTTGAAACGTGTCGGGTGTGGTGAAGTCGTGCGCGTGCCTTCGGGTGCGATCGCGAGCGACATGCCTTCGCGCAGCGCCTCGACGGCCGGGCCCAGCGCCTCGATCGCCTTGTCGTGGTTCATGCGGTCGACGAACACCGTCCCGGCGAATGACATCACGGGCCCGAGGATCGGATTCGACTGGAGTTCTTTCTTGCCGATCCCGACGAAGTCGCGTCGAAGGAGCTTGCAGATCAGCAGCATGTCGAGCCCGCTCTGGTGGTTGAAGATGAATACGGCCGGGCGATGGGACCACAGATGCTCCTCGCCGGACACGCGGACCTCGACCCCGGCGAGTGCCGTTGCGAGCTCTCCCCAGGTCGACGCTGTGATGTTCACGGCGCGTTGCCAGTCTCCGGTGAGGTAGGCGGCCGGGAGGCCGAGCAGGAGGGACGGGAGCAGACTTCCGGCCGCGAGCCCGGTCCGCACGACTTCGCCGAGACCGGGGCGACCGCGGTGGGTGAAGTGCATCGCCGGCCAGCCGCGCCGCGCGGCGATCTTTGCGAGGTTGCCGTTGGGATTGGTCGGCCGGGGCTTCCCGACGAGATCGAGTAGCGGAAGGTCCTCGTCGGAGTCGGTGTAGAAATAGCTGCGTTCGAAGTCGATCGGAAACTGCTCGGCCAGGGCGCGGGCGGCGATGGCTTTGCCCTCGCCGTAGCAGCTCGGACTCACGATCTCGCCCGTGAGCAGCCCGTCGCGCACCTCGAGCTGCGAGGCGAGCACGTGCTCGATGCCGAGCTCGGCTGCCACGGGTTCGACCTGGTACCGGGTCGCCGACGAGACGACGGCGATCGTGTGGCCGCGGCGACGATGAGCGTCGACGATGGCGCGCGCCTCCGGATGGATGCGCGCGCCGAGGGATTCCTCGAATACGCGCCGCCCGACCTGCTCGAAATCGGTCTCTGACATGCCACGCAGGAGGCGGGCCGATCCCGTGAGGAACGAGGAGAAGTCGATCGTTCCGAGCTCGAAGCTGGCGGCCGCCATCGCGAGTTCGGCGAGGTCTACGGGGCCGTACTGCCCGTGCATCGCGCCGTCGCGTACGAAGGTGAGCGCCGAGAAGCCCTGGATCAGGGTTCGGTCGAGATCGAACAGCGCGGCGACCTGGGGGCCGTCTTCGCCTTCATCGATCTCGCGTGTGAGTTCGGGGTATCCCGACATGCCATCCCGAGCGCCATCCGCGCCCGCTCGGCACGCTATCGCGGTCGCTTCGGTGAGGCCAGTGCTGAGGCCCCGCTCTGAGGCCCGCGTCTGGACCTACGGCAACGTTTGCTCCAAGACGGGTGCATGAGCACTTCGGGCGTCGTCAGCCCGGGCCCTTCCACCAACGGAAAGCGGCCCGCGCCAGAGCCATGCGTGTGGCCCGGCGAGGCCGGCCAGCGGGTGGTCTTCCTGCTCGACGCGTGCAGCGGCTACGAGCGCCGACTTCTCTCGGAGTGGATCTCGGCGAACCGGCCCGACAACGGCGCCGTACCCCTGGTCGAGACGATCGATCTGCCTCCCTCGCGCCGGCGGCGGTCGAGTCGTGCCGGTCGCGTCGCTCTGGAGACCGAGCTCGCGTCGGGCGAGCAAGCGTTGCTGGCCCCCCTGCGGGTGGCGTGGGACCGCGAGAAGGTCGAGGGGGTGCGCGAGAATCCCGTGAAGGAGCTGCTCACGGTCGGAGATCCGCGCGATCCGGGTCGCTTGCGCCAACGCTGGATCCGCCGCCGGTCGCCACACCTCTGCAACGTGGTGGTTGGTGAGCCGGCCACGGTGTCCGATCTACGGGACCGCTGGCGGCATCAGAGTGGGGCCGACGCCACGCACACCGCGAGCCTCGCCGAGTTCGTGGAGCGTCAGGCGGCCCTGGCTCTCGAGCGCGCCGAACGTCGGCTGCGCGGGCAGCGGTACAAGGTTCCGAAGCTCGTGCGGGAGGACATTCTGGCGCGCGCCGGATTCCGCGCCGGTACCGCGAAGCTCGCTCGCGAGCTCGGACAGGCGGAGAAGAAGGTCGCCGGGCGCGCGGAGCGCTACCTGCGCGAGATCGCGGCGACGCACAGCCCTCACGTGATCGACCTGTGCGCGCACCTGATCCACCTGCTCTATACGCAGGCCTACGATGAGGGGCTTCATTACGATCGCGCCCGCCTCGAGCATATCTATGAGCTGGCCCAGCGCCATCCGCTCGTGTTTTTGCCGTCCCACAAGTCCAACCTAGACCACTTGGTGCTGCAGTACGCGCTGCACGAGAACGGTCACCCGCCCAATCACACCGCGGGCGGCATCAACATGAATTTCTTCCCGATTGGTCCGCTGGTTCGGCGTAGCGGAGTGTTCTTCATTCGCCGAACGTTCAAGGACAACCCTATCTACAAGTTCGTACTGCGTCAGTACGTTGACTACCTGATCGAGAAGCGTTTCTCGCTCGAGTGGTACATCGAGGGCGGTCGCTCGCGTTCGGGCAAGCTCTTGCCCCCGCGGATGGGGCTCATGGCGTATGTGGCCGACGCGTACAAAAGCGGCAAGGCGGAAGACGTCTATCTGATCCCGGTGTCCATCGCCTACGATCAGATTCAGGATGTCGGCTCGTACGTGGCCGAACAGCGCGGAGCCAAGAAGAGCAAGGAGAGCTTCGGCTGGTTCGTAAAGGTCGTTCGCTCCCTGCGAAGTCGCTTCGGGCAGATCTACATCAGCTTTGGCGATCCGGTCTCGTTGCGCGACACGCTGGGCGAGCCCGAGGCCGCATGCGAGCCCACTGCCGACGAACAGAATCTAGCGATCCAGAAGCTCGCCTTCGAAGTGGCGGTTCGGATCGATCGGGTGACGCCGGTGACGCCGACGTCGCTGGTTACGCTCGGGTTGCTCGGCGTTGGTGATCGAGCGCTCTCTCTCGTCGAGACGCGGGTCGTGCTGGACCCGCTTCTGGAGTACGTCGAGCGCAGAAGCGTGCCGGTGACCGAGGGGTTCGAACTCGCCACCGACGAGGGACTCCAAAGCGCGCTCGACGGTCTCGTCGATTCGGGTGTCGTCTCGTGTTTCGCGGAAGGCCCCGAGCCGGTCTACGCGATCGGAACGGATCAACACCTGACGGCGGCGTATTATCGAAACACTATCATCCATTTCTTCCTCGCCGGCGCGATCGCGGAACTAGCGCTGCTTCGCTCGGCCGAGCCCGAAGTGCAGGATGCCCGTACCGAATTCCTCGACGAAGCACTCCGGCTGCGCGATCTGCTGAAGTTCGAGTTTTTCTTCTCGGAGAAGGACGACTTTCGTGCAGAGCTTGGTGCTGACCTCGATCTGCGCGCCGAGGGGTGGGCGGGCGCGATGGCTCTCGGTGGCGACGACATAAACGGGCTTGCTCGGCGGATGCGACCGCTCTTGTCACATCGCGTGCTGCGGCCGTATCTCGAAGCCTATCAGGTCGTTGCGGACGCGCTCGAGCAGCATCCGGTCGATGAGGAGATCGACGAAGGCGCCTTCCTCACGAGCTGCGTCGGGCTGGGAAAGCAATACGTTCTGCAGCGCCGGATCCGCAGTCCGGAGTCCGTCTCGCGCGTGCTGTTCGAGACGGCACTCAAGCTTGCGCGCAATCGTGGGGTCGTCGGCGGGGATGGCGACGATCTCGCAGTGCGCCGGTCTGAGTTCGCCGAAGAAGTGCAGGGGGCCATCCGGCGAATCGATGGGATCGAGTCGATTGCGGCCGGCCGGCGTGCGGGGCTGACGTCGTGAGAGGCTTCGTGCACGACCCTATCTCGACGGCGACGCACTCGTGACGCGAGCCTCGTTTCTTGCCTGCGCGTGCCTGGCGCTCTGGTGGTGCGTCGCCGGGGTCCCGGCGTCGGCGGACGTCTCTCCGGGAGCGCCGCCGTATCAGGCGCTTGCAGAGAAGCTGGTGGGGGCGGGGCAGGGCGTGTACGCGATCACCGAGGACGGCACGGTGCTCGCGTCCGTGGCTGCGGATCGTGCGGTCCATCCGGCGTCGGTGACCAAGGTGGCTTCGACGCTCGCACTTCTTCGCGGGCTCGGCCCGGACCATCGGTTCGAGACCGGGTTGCGGGGGGCCGCTCCACAGGGGGGGCTCGTAGCGAGTGATCTCGTCATCGCGTCTTCGGGAGACCCGTTTCTGTTGCCGCAGAGTGCGGCGTACATCCTTGGCGAGATCCGCGACATGGGCATCACGAGCGTGGTCGGGCAGGTTCGCGTCGAGGGCCCTCTGTTTTACGACTGGAAGCCCGACCCGGCTGGGCGGCGTCTGGCCGCTGCGCTGGGAGGAAAGCTGTCGAACGCGGCCTGGCGCGAAGCGAACGAACGTCGCGGGGGCGAAGGGCGGTCCCGACTCGTCTTCCAGCGCAAGAAGACACGGCCTGCCGACGCGTCGCAGACCCTGCTAGTTCACCTTTCGCCACCGTTGCTGCGGATCTTGAAGGAGCTGAACGGGTACTCGAACAACATCATCCACCCGCTCTCGGATCGGGTTGGCGGCCCGGCCGCCGTCGAAAAGCTGGCCCGCGCCAGCGTGCCGTCCGAGCTGGCCAGCGAGATCGTGATCACCAACGCAGCGGGGGCCGGGGAAACGAATCGCCTGAGCCCGCGCGCGGCCGTCGCGATCTATCACGCACTCGACCGTGAGCTGGAGAGCCACGGACTCGAGCTGCCCGATGTGTTGCCGGTTGCTGGTCGTGATCGCGGCACCTTGATGCGGCGCTTCGACTCTGCCGGCCTGCGGGGCGCGGTCGTCGGGAAGACGGGGACGTACGGCTCGCTCGGCGCGTCGTCGCTCGCCGGAGTCGCGCGCACGAAGCGCTGGGGCGACGTGACCTTCGCGATCCTGAATCGGGACGTACCGGTGGCTGAAGCGCGGCGGCGGCAGAACGCGTTCGTCACCGCGATGCTGAAAGACGCGGGACCGCTGCCCTGGTCGTACGAGCCGCGCCCCTCCCCGATCCTCGTCGAGGAGACGGTCGTCGAGAAGGTGGGCGGGGGCTGATGGCGCGCATCGTCGTACTCGATGGGTTCACCATGAATCCGGGAGACAATCCGTGGGATGGTCTCGCACGGCTCGGCGAACTGGACGTCTTTGAGCGTTCCTCGCCCGAAGAGATCGCCCTACGTGCACGCGGTGCCGAGATCCTCGTTACGAACAAGGCACGGGTCTCGGCCGAGACGATCGCGGCGGTGCCCGAGCTTCGCTTCATTGCCGTGACGGCGACCGGCTACAACGTGGTCGACCTGGCGGCGGCTACCGCGCGCGGAATCCCGGTCTCGAACGTCCCCGCGTACGGTACGGACTCGGTAGCCCAGTTCGCGATCGCGCTGCTGCTCGAGCTGGCGTCGCGCGTCGCCGAGCACGACCGTGCGGTGCACGAGGGGGCGTGGTCGCAGGCGCCCGACTTTTGCTTCTGGCGAACGTCCCCCGTAGAGCTTGCCGGACTCACGTTTGGGGTGGTGGGCTTTGGTGCGATCGGTCGGCGAGCCGCTTCTCTGGCGCACGCGTTCGGCATGCCGGTGCTGGCGGCCGGTCGGCCCGGGGGTGCTCGAGAGATTCCGGACTACACGCCGTTCTCGTGGTGCGACGTCGACGAGCTCTTTGCGCGGGCCGACGTGGTGAGCCTGCATTGTCCGCTCACTGCAGAGAACGAGGGGTTCGTCGATCGGGAGCGGCTGGCTTCAATGAAGCAGAGCGCCTTTCTGATCAATACCGCGCGGGGACCTCTCGTAAATGAGGGGGCGCTGGCGGAGGCACTCGAACGGGGGGTGATTGCCGGCGCGGCGAGCGACGTCGCGTCGGCCGAGCCGATCTCAGCCGACAACCCCTTGCTCACGGCGCCGCGCTGCATCGTGACACCGCACATGGCATGGGCCACCCTTGCGGCGCGTCGTCGGCTGATGGCGACGACGGTGGAGAACGTACGGGCCTTTCTCGACGGCACGCCGATCCACGAGGTACGTTGACCGTCTGGCCAGAGGCGTGTTCTACACAGGGCGATGATTCTGTGTTGCCGTCGTCTCGCCTGTGTCGCCGTTGCCCTGGCCTTGCTCGTCCCGACAAGGGCGCTCGCGGGCCCCGAGCTGGAGCTCGACGTCGAGCGAATCGAGAGTTCGGTTCTGATCGAGACCGAGGTGTTCCACCCGCCGTCGGGCCGTGTGCGGTTGGACCAGATCGCGCCGGTGTCCGGGAACTGCGTGCTCGACCCGACCGAGGCGTGCGTGGGTGGGCCCGGCATCCGCAAACTCCTGCGCTTCGATGCGCTCATCCACAATCGCGGTGACGAGGATCTCGTCGTCGGGGACCCCGAAGACCTGCCGCATCTCTTCGAGTTCAGTGAGTGCCACGGGCACTTCCATTTCGCGCAGGCGTCGGTGTACGAGTTGCTCGACGACGATGGTGAGCTCGTCGCGCCGGGGCGCAAGCAGGGCTTCTGTCTCGAGGATTCCGTGCCGTCGGATCGAAACACGCGCGGGGGTCGCAAGTACGAGTGCGAGCGTCAGGGCCTGCAGATTGGCTGGGCGGATCTCTATCCGAAAGAGCTCGACTGCCAGTGGATCGACGTCACCGATGTTCCGCCCGGCGACTACACCCTTCGCGTTCACTGGAATCCGAACGGGCTCTTGGAAGACGACGACATGACGAACAACGAAGGGTTCGTGGCCGTGACCCTAGAGGAGCCCCAGAGTGCGGCGCCGGAAGTCGCACGTATCTGGCGTCCGACGGGCTTCGCGTCGTACTCGGCGGGCCGGACGATTTTCATCCAGTGGTCTTCGTCCGACGACGAGGAGATCATCTCGCAGGAAGTCTGGTTCTCGCCGGACGACGGAGAGACGTGGGAGCAGCTCGTCGGTGATCTCGACGGCGACCGGTCCTGGTATGCCTGGAGCATTCCCCGAAGTGTGACTGCGTCTCGCGGCCGCATTCGCGTGGTTGCGCGAGACACCGAGGCGCAGAAGGGCGAGGAGGTGTCGGCCCCGTTCCGCATCCGCGAGGTTCGCGGCATCCGTGGTACGGGGCGGGTTCCGGTTCGGCTCCGCTGAGGAGCGGGATTTCAGGCGAGCCGATCAGGGAGCGCGGGCCCATCGAGATTTGCCGAGCGGGGCGGAGGCGCAGTGGGCCGGGTCGTACCTGCCCGCCGGACGCGTCCCTCGACGAGACCGGGCTCGATCCCTACCGTTCGGGGATGCAGTTCGCGTACACGGCGGAACAGGACGCTCTTCGCCGCGAGCTTCGCCAATACTTCCGGGAGTTGATGACCGAGGAGGTGATGGCAGAGGTCGCGGCAGGGAATACCGGAGGCCCGCACTGCCTCGAGGCGGTGCGGAAGATGGGTCGTGACGGTTGGCTCGGCATCGGATGGCCGACCGAGTTCGGTGGTCAGGGCCGCGGCACCATCGACCAATTCATCTTTTACGATGAGTCGTGGCGGGCATTGGCCCCGGTTCCCGCGCTGACGATCAACGCGGTCGCTCAGACGATGATGGCGTACGCCAGTCAGGAGCAGAAGGACTTCTTCCTGTCTCGCATTCTTGCGGGCGAGCTTCACTTCGCGATCGGTTACACGGAGCCGAACGCGGGCACGGACCTGGCTTCGCTCCGCACGCGCGCGGTGCGCGACGGCGACGAGTGGGTGATCAACGGCCAGAAGATCTACACGAGCCTCGCCGGCTACGCGGACTACATCTGGCTCGCGGCGCGCACGGACCCGGATGCGCCCAAGCATAAGGGAATCTCGATCTTCGCGGTTCCCACTTCTGCCAAGGGGTTTTCGTGGACCGACATCCGTACGATCGTGAAAGCGGGGACCACGTCCACGTACTACGAAGACCTACGGGTGCCGGCGTCGGCCCTCGTCGGCGAAGAGAATGGCGGCTGGAAGCTCATCACGAACCAGTTGAACTACGAGCGCGTCGCGATTTGTCCCCCGGGGATGATCGCGCAGGTCTTCGATGACACCGTCGCGTGGGCCCGTGAAACGAAGCGGCCCAGCGGTACGCGCGTAATCGACGAGCCGTGGGTGCGAAGCAATCTTGCGAAGGTGCGCGCGAAGCTCGAGTACCTGAAGCTCATCAACTGGAAGGTCGTTTCTGCGGCGCAGTTGGACCCCGCGGACTCGAGCGTCACGAAGGTGTACGGCACCGAGTACTTTTGTGAGGCGTACCGCTCACTTCTCGAGATCTTCGGGCCGGCTGGCTATCTCAAGCTCGGTTCGCGTGGCGCGGTGCTGCGTGGTCGGATCGAGCGGGCGTACCAGGGGACGCTGTTTCTCACGTTCGGTGGCGGTACGAACGAGATCCAACGTGATCTCATCTGTTTGTTTGGCCTGGGGATGCCGCGTGTTCCGCGGATGTAGGAGCGGACGATGGATCTGACCCTCGACGAGAACCAGAGCGCGATCGTAGAGCTCGCGCGCAAGATCCTGGAAGAGAAGCTGCCGCCGGACCGGCTGCGTGCCATCGAGGCGAGCGACGAGTGGTTCGCTCGTGACGTCTGGGCCGAGTTGGCTTCCGCTGGTCTGATCGGCGTTGCGCTGCCCGAGGCGGTGGGCGGGGGTGGCTTCGGTGTGCTGGAGGCCTGCCTGTTGCTGGAAGAGATTGGTCGCGCGGTCGCGCCGGTGCCGTATCAAGCGACGGTGATGCTCGGCGCCTTGCCGATCGCCGAGTTCGGTTCGGAGGCGCAGCGTGCACGAGACCTGCCCGGCGTCGTGTCGGGCGATGTCGTGCTGACCGCTGGACTTCTCGAGCCCGGCGACGCGTGCGAAGCGGCCGTTCCGGCGACGACAGCGGTTCGCGAGGACGACGCCTATCGCCTCAACGGTGAGAAGTGGTTCGTTCCGTTTGCCAGCGCGGCGCGGCGCATCCTCGTCCCAGCGTCTACGGGCGATGGGGTGACCGTGTTCTTGCTGGACCCGGCCGCTGCGGGAGTATCGCTCGATCGCGTGGAGACCACGAGCCACGAGCCGCAGTGGGCCGTCATGCTCGATGGCGTGAAGGTTTCCGCGAACGATGTCCTGGGCTCGCCGGGAGAGGGTGCTGCGATCGTCGAGTGGATCGTCGAGCGCGCGCTCGCCGGCACCTGCGCGATGCAGGCTGGCGTCTCCGACAAGGCGCTCCGGCTCACGGCGGCGCACGTCTCGGAGCGCGAGCAGTTCGGTCAGAAGATCGCCACGTTCCAGGCTGTCGCGCAGCGGGCGGCCGACGCGTTCGTCGATACGCAGGCCATCATCCTGACGGCGCGCCAGGCGGCGTGGCGCCTTGGCGCGGGGCAGCGTGCGACCACGGAACTCGCGATCGCGAAGTACTGGGCCGCCGACGCCGGGCAGCGTGTGGCGCACGCGGCGCAGCACCTGCATGGCGGCATCGGCGTCGACACCGACTACCCGCTGCATCGTTACTTCCGCTGGACGAAGGTGCTCGAACTCTCGCTCGGGGGGGCCGCGATCCAACTCGACCGGATCGGAGCCGCATTGGCGGACGGGGATGCCGGGCTCGACGCCTGACGGCCTGGCCGTACCGCGCGACGCCCCGGGTCCCAAGAAGAGATTTGACGCGACACTCATATCTGCATACATATTCAGATATGAAAGAGAACCTCCTGAGTCTCGACGGCTGCGCGATAAAGGTCGTGGACGCGGCGCGCGTGGAGGAGACGCGACAGCGGCTGGTCTCCCGGGACGAGGCAACGAGCCTCTCCGAGCTTTTTGGGTTGCTGGGCGACGTGAATCGCACGCGCATTCTGTACGCCCTGCTCGAAGCCGGGGAGCTGTGCGTCTGTGATCTCGCGGCGACGGTCGACATGCCGGAGACGTCTGTGTCGCACGCGCTTCGGCTGCTTCGCACGGCCGCTGTCGTGCGAGCGCGGCGCGACGGGCGGATGATGTTCTATCGCTTGGAGGACGATCACATTCGCCTCCTCCTCGATCTGACGCTCCAACACCTGCGCCACGACGCGCCGGTCGTCGCGAAGAAGAAGCTGCTGAAGAAGCCAGCGAGGAAAGGGAGGGGTTGAGGCATGCCGCGCTTCGCCATCGGAGTCGTCGTCGTGTGGTTCCTGTCGCTGTTCGTTTTTCGCTCCGTCTTGCAGTGGTGGCAGACGGGATCGACGGGGATGAAGGGGTTTTCCGGCCCGGTGGGGTCTCTGGAGTGGAACGCCGGCGCGTTGACGAGCATTGGTATGGCCCTCGCTTGTGTGTCGCCGTTCGCCGCTCTCTACGGCTGGCCCGCTGGCTCGCTCTGGGCCGAGAGCGCGCCGGTTCACGGCGCGGGTGCGCTGTTCGCCGCAGCGGGGGTCGTCGGTGCACTCGCCGCGCAAGTAACGATGGGGGACTCGTGGCGCATCGGTGTGGACGAGGCCGAGACCACGGAGTTGGTGACCCGAGGTCTCTACCGCTGGGTCCGGAATCCGATCTTCTCGTTCATCCTCCTGTCGGGTGTGGGGCTCGTTCTGCTCGTCTTCAATACCTACGCCGTCACGGCGTTCGTGCTGACCGTCATCGGGATCGAGATTCAAGTGCGGGTCGTCGAGGAGCCGTACCTGAGGCGAGTGCACGGCTCGTCGTACCGCGACTATTGCGCCGGAGTGGGCCGTTTCGTGCCCGGGCTGAGGTGACGCTCTTCGTTCACTCAGGCAGGATTGGCGAGGGCTTGTCCGTGCTGATCACCCAGAGTTGGTGGATCGCGCGCGTGGCGGCGACGTGGAGGCCGCGGCGGGCACGAGGAGTGTTGGGCATGTGGACCGCGTTTGCGTCGAGGATGATGACGTAGTCGAACTCGAGACCCTTTACGGGTTCCAGCTCGGTGATCTCGATGCCCGCCTTGAAGCTGAAGTCGTACTCGCGAACGAGGCGAAGGCGTGGGATTTCGCTTCGGGCCAGGGCCGCGTAGTACTGCGCGCTGATCTCTTGTGACGGGGTGATCAGTGCGATCGTGGCCATGGGCTCTGTGTCGGCCAGGGCGTGGAGAGCCTCGGCCAGGAAGAAGACGCACGCCCCCGTGTCGGTGAATCGGAACATCTCGACCGGCGGGCCCTGCCGGCTGCTCGGAGGTCGCTCGTCGTCCTCGCGTAGGTCTCCGAGTACGTCGAACGCGAATTTCGAGATCTGCGCCGACGAGCGGTAGTTGATCTTCAGCGTTTCGACTTCCTGGCCATCGACGCCGAGATGCTCCATGAAGTCGGCCCACGAGGTGAAGCCGCTGTTCTCGACTACGTGCTGTTGGGTGTCGCCTGCCAGGGTGATGCTGCCGTTGGGGTCGAGACAGCCCAGGAGTACCTGAACCTCGATCGGGGAGAAGTCCTGCACTTCGTCGAGGACGATGTGGCGGAACCGCAGGGCGCCGCGTCCCTTCGCGCGAAGCGGGCCGACCCGGAGCTGCCAGGCGCGTAGCAACAACGCGTCGTCCTCGGCATCGAGCTCTGCGTTCGCGTCTTCGCCCGCGAGGAAGTCGTGCACGGTGCCGACGTGCTTGCGACTCCACTCCACGATGCGATCGATTTCGTTGTTGGAGAACGGATCGTTGCCGAGCTCGTCGCGTATCTCGAGCAGGAGGTCGCGGTTCGTGAGAACACTGGCCCAGTCTTCGACCGCCTGATCGGCATTCTCGCGGCCGGGCGTGTGCTCGATGTGTCGGGTCAGGGCCGCGCCCATGAGGGGGTGAAGTTTTGCGCGCGTGACGATGCCCGGCGTGTCGTCACGCTCCTTTCCGGGCAGACGGGGGAAGTGCCGCGCGCGGAGGCTGCGCTCCCAGCTGCGATAGGTGTGCGGCTCGACGTTGTGTAGGCCCAATGACGGAAGAACGTGGCTCACGTATTTCTGCAGCGCTTGTGAGAACATGACGACCAGTGTCTCTGGACCGTCGATTCGCGGATTGTCGTACGCGAGGAATGCCACGCGATGGAGCGCGACCGTCGTCTTCCCGGAGCCCGCTGTGCCTCGGACGATGAGGAAGCCCGCGGAGGGTCGGCTGATCAGCTGATACTGCTCGGGGTCGATGAGGCCGGTGATCTCAGGCAGGTGGCGATCGGCGGACCGGCCGGTCGGTCCACCCCCGCCGAGGCGGGCGTCGGTTTGGTCGGTGTCATGCGCGCGGAGGGCGGCGGCCTCGCCGCCGGCGAGACGGGGTGCGACGAGCTCACGGTGGATCCACTGGTCCGGGGCATCAGGCGTCCCGGAGAAGTCTCCCTCGGGGGCTTGGATGCGGCGGAGCTCGCCGCTCTCGATCGCGACCATTCGCCGGGTGACCACCTCGCCCTCGCGCTCGCGGCCGGCGATCTCTTCGTCGTAATCCTCACCTTGACGGTAGCTGTAGAATAGCTTGGCGATCGGTGCGTCGCGCCAGTCCACGATCCGAAGGCCGCCCTCGACGCAGCTCGTTCGGCCCAGGCAGAGGTCCCATTCGCGCCCCTCTTCCCGAAGCCGGAGGTGTCCGAAGTAGGGCACCTCCGGGTTTACGGGGAGGCTGACGCGCGAACTACGCAGTTGCTCTAGAAGAGCCGATTGATGATGCCACTGTTCGAGGAGAGACGAGCGGTCCTTGTCTTCCTCGCCAGAGCGCATGACTTCGCGGATGCGCTCGAGCTCGCCGCGAATCCGTCGTTCGGACGCGGCGTTGCGGTTGTCGTCGCCACGGGCGGCACGGGCCGCGAGGCGTTCGGAAACCTGCTCGAGTAGCTTCAGCTCTTCTTGGACGATCGGGTGGGGCAAGGCGCGGGTCAATATAACGGGCACCCGTCGCCAAATCGACCGTCGCGGTACGGAGCTGCACGACTCGGTCAGCGGTGCGACCCTGGCTCGGATCGTGGATCGTCGTGCCGTGCAGCCCCCAGGCGCCGGGGCGGGGGCGGGGGGCGAGCTATACTACAGTAGTCCGGTGAATGGCTGGCACGACCTCCGGCGCGCGTTCGGCGGCTGGGCCCGCCAGCTTCGTGAGGCCCTGGACGAAGCCCATCAGCTGAAGGCCGTCGAGGTGATCTGGCACGGACGCTCCGCCCTATGGCGTGAGACAACGCAGACGCCGTTCAAGTTGGGTCGTCAGGTGGCCGATCGTTGATGCGGAGGAGCCTCGTGTCTCCAATGCGCCCTGTTCTCAATCCAGAGTCCGATATCGCCGCCGCGGAGAGCCTTCACGAGACGCTGCTCCCGCAGATCGCGCAGCGGCTCTCGCTGCTGCTTCGGATCGCGGCGGCAGCGGTCGTTCTGAGCCTCTTCGCGGACTGGAGCCTCGAGCCGGCGGTGGTTCGAGCGCTGCTGATCGTCAAGCTGACGGCGATCGTGGTGTATTCCGTGGGTGCATATCTCGCGACGCTCCTCGTTCGGCTCGAGTGGCACCGAGCCACGACGTGCGCCGCGTTCCTGACCAGCATGCCTTGCTTCGTCGGCCTCGCGATCGCAGCCTTCTCCGGCGAGTTCGCGATCGGAGCCTACATCCAGACGGTTCTCACTATTGGATCGGCTCTCTTCTTCGTTTGGGGGATGCGTCCTCAGATCATCGTCGCATCGATCGCGACCGTCTGTCTCTTCGCCACGTATGCATTGGTAGGCGAGGGTTCGGATCTCGCGACCGCGAACATGTTGGCGGCTCTCCTGTCCGCCTTCGGGGTGTCGGTCTGGCTCGCACGTGTTGGCTATCGCGAGCGGTTCGCGCGGAGCCAGACGGAGGGCAAGCTCGAGGAGAATCGAGCGCGTCTGCAGCTCCTCGCCGACAACATCACCGACGTGGTCGTGCAGGGCGTGGGCGGAGTCGCCGAGTACGTCAGTCCATCCATCGAGCGGGTTCTCGGATGGAGGTCGGAAGAGCTGATCGGCAGTGGCTTCACCGACCTCGTTCACCCAGAAGACCTCGTTCAGGCCTCGGACCCGGGTGGAGCGGTGGCCCGTGGAGAGATCTTCCGTGCTCGCTTCCGTCTGCGTCACAAGGCCGGACACTACGTCTGGGTCGAGTCGGCGGCGAAGAGCCTCAGCGGAAATGAAGAAGGCCGCTTCCAGTCGGCCTTTCGCGACGTCACCGAGCAGGTGGAAGACGAGAATGAGCTCGAGAAGTACGCCGCGGATCTGGGCGAGGCGCGCGACCGGGCTCTCGATGCCACTCATGCCAAGAGCCAATTCCTCGCGACGATGAGCCACGAGATCCGCACCCCGATGAATGGCGTGATCGGGATGACCGGGCTGCTGTTGGACACGAGTCTCGCCGACGAGCAACGCGAGTTTGCGGTCACGATCCGGCAGAGCGCAGAGGCTCTCTTGGGCATCATCAACGACATCCTCGACTTCTCGAAGGTCGAGTCGGGAAACCTCGAACTCGAGATGCAGGAGTTCGATCTGGGCGTCATGCTGCAAGAGGCCCTCGAGCTTCTCGCGTGCAAGGCCTCGGGGAAGAACCTCGAGCTAGGGGCGCTCATCGACGACGATGTGCCCCGAATGATCGTCGGCGACGTTACGCGCGTGCGGCAGGTCGTGACGAACCTGCTTTCGAACGCACTCAAGTTCACCGAGCAGGGCGAGGTCGTGGTGCGTGTCTCGTCGGCCAGCCGGCAGGACGGAACGCACGAGATCTCGATTGCCGTGCGGGACTCCGGGATCGGCATCCCGGCGGACCGCATTGGGCATCTTTTTGCCGAGTTCGAGCAGGTCGATAGTTCGACGACCCGCAAGTACGGCGGAACGGGCCTCGGGCTGGCGATCTCAAAGCGGCTCGCGGAGCTGATGAGTGGCGGGATCCGTGTCGAGAGCGAGCTCGGTAAGGGTTCGGAGTTTCGGTTCAGCCTCGTCGCTCGGGCGGGGGCGACGGTGCCGGCCGAGGTCGACCTCGAGACGCTGCGGGGCCGTCGCGTGCTGATCGTCGACGACAACGAGACCAATCGATTCATTCTGGCCCGACAGACTGCGAGTTGGGGGCTGACGCACGTCGCCGTTTCGTCTGGTGCGGCAGCGATCGACTTGATCCGCAGCGGCGAGTCTTTCGATGTTGCGATTCTCGACATGTGCATGCCGGAGATGGACGGCTACGAGGTGGCGCGGCGTCTTCGCGCCCTGCCGTGTGCCAAGGATGTTCCGTTCGTCCTCCTGACGTCGGTCGGGGCGCAGGAGCTTCAGGTCTCGACGCGCGAGGAGCCGGCCGAATTCGCGGCGGTCGTGACGAAGCCGGCGAATCCCGATCGGCTTCGTCGGGAAATTACGCGCTGTTTGGGTGTGCCTGAGGTCAAGTCGGTGTCGAGCCCGACGAAGTCGATTGATCCCACTCTCGGCGTGCGTCGGCCGCTCCGCATCCTGATCGCCGAGGACAATCACATCAACCAGAAAGTCGCTGTCAAGATGCTGGAGCGCATGGGCTACCGCGCCGACGTCGTCGCCGATGGATGCGAGGCTGTGGCGGCCGTTCGTCGACAGACCTACGATGTGATCCTGATGGACCTCCAGATGCCCGAGATGGACGGGATCGAGGCCACGCGGCGAATTCGGGCGGGCGGTGGTCCGGAGAGTCCGTGGATCGTCGCGATGACGGCGAACGTGATGGAGGAAGACCGCGAGCGCTGCCTGGGAGCGGGCATGCAGGACTTCCTGCGCAAGCCTGTCTCGGCCAAGGATCTGGCGGATGCGCTCGAAGGTTGTCGGTGCCCGGCGGTCTCGTCCGAGCGCGGCGCCGCCTGAGCGACGCCGCGCCGAGCGGGCTTCCTCGTCGCGCTACTTGGGCAGGGCAACGACGACGGCTCTCGTCGCGTTACTTGGCCAAGGCAACGACCACGGTCCCTGTCGCGTTACTGGGGCAAGGCAACGACTACGGTCCCTGTCGCGTGATCGCCGAGGTCGTTCGCGGCTTGCACGGCGACTTCGATGACGCGCTCGTCTCCTTCGTCGGTGGTCTGCGTGACCTGCCCGTTGAAGCGCAGCGTCTTGCCGGGAACGGCCGGAACCCCGAGCCGAATTGCGATACGACGCACCATCGCCTCGGGCCCCGCCCAGTCTGTAATGAAGCGGGCGATGTAGCCGTTGGTCGTGAGGATGTTCATGAACATGTCGGGCGCGCCCTGCGCCTGTGCGTAGCTGGTATCATGGTGCACGGGCATGAAGTCCCTCGATGCGACGGCTCCGGACACGATCATCGTCGACGTCAGCGCGAGAGAGAACGTGGGCAGTGCGTCGCCGACGCTGATCTCGTTGCTCGTCATCACGCACCTCCCATCGTGGCCGGATCGAACTTGAAGATACGGAAGAGCTGGCGTCCGACGACTTGGCCCGTGCCGTCCTTGTACGTCGTGATCCAGGTCACGAAGTAGCCCTCTGCGAGAGAGGTCTTCTTGCGCTGGGAGATCGTTTCCAATTCGGTCACCGACTCGAGCTCGTCGCCCGGTCGCAGATAGCGATGAAAGTCGAGCTCCGAGTTCGTGGCGAGGGTGCCGACGTAGCCGGCCTCGTCGAGGGCGGTGACCACGTTGTCATTGGTCATCTCGGTCGGGGCTCCACCTCGCTCGGCGATTCCCTCGATCTTGGGCGTGGGCATCGTCCAGGTTTGCAGCATCGCGGGCGGCGCGACGATTCCGCCGAAGCGGCTTTCCGACGCTGCTGCTTCGTCGAGATAGATCGGGTTCTGGTCGTCGAGTGCGGCAACCCAGTGGCGGATCATCGGCACGTTGACCGGGTCGGGAGCGGTCGACACGGAGCCCAGCGGCTTCCCGACGTACGCCTCGAGACGCTCTCGGAGGGGATCGTTTTCTAGTTCTGGCATCCCGCGATTGTAACGACCCGATGGCCCTTCTTCACCGGTACGGCGTTGCTCAGGGAGTGAGTCGAACGGCGAGCTTTCGGCGCCCGCGAGAGCTGTTGCGGCAGTCGATCGTGAGCTCGTCGCGATCGACGCGGTCACCGGAGCGGGCCTCGACTTCGATCCGCTGACGTCCCAGGTCCACGCGAAACGTCGACAACGGCGAGCAAGTCGATTTGTCGGCCGCAGTGTGGGCCGCGTGGTGGATGGACTCGAGCGTTCGGCGGGTTTCGTAAGGTGGGGTGCGGACCTCGGCGCCGTCCGCGGGAAGCAGCACGCTCCAATCGTCGACCTCGCCTGGGTCGCACGCCGTTCGAGTCGTCGCGGTTCCGCCAAAGCAGAGGCCGAGGGCGACCGTGCATTGTCCAACGTCATCGTCCAAGTCGCATCGCGGGTCGCCGTCGCGGCACTCGATCCGGTTCGCCTCGCGGCGATAGATCGCGGTGCTCGCGCCCCGGGGAAACAACCACTCGGCGAGGCACTCGTCGGCTCCGCCTCTTCCCGACGCGACACGCGATGCGAGACAGCCGCCTCCCCCCGTGCACTCGCCGCGAATCCAGACGGGGCTACTCCACGCGCGGTCGTCGCCTCCCTGGAAGATGCGCGCGTAGACGAAGTCGCTAGGGTCGCGCACGAGGACCTCGCCCGTGAGGCCACACTCCGGGCTCGCGCACCGTCGCCGTTTCACGACCCTGCCCCCCTGCACGAGCTCGATCCGGATCGGCCCCGCAGTGCCCGTCACCCGCACGTCGACTGGGAGCCGCGAGCCGATCGTCGTCGTGAGTTCGCCCCCCATGAAGGTCCCGTCCACGTCCATGTCGACCAGGATCCGCTCGCCCGTAGTGGGGTAACAGCGGCGCGCCTGGAAGGCCTCGATGAGCTCGTGGCGTGTGAGAGCGTCCGCGTGGCATCCCGTGAGCCCGTGGCCGATCAGGGGATCGGGTGCGTCGGTCCGGTGGTCGTCCGACACGCCGACGAAGCCGACCCGGTACCCCGCTCGCAGGGCCCAGAGGACGGCGCCGAATCCGAGTTCTTCCGAGCCGCTGCCCGACGCCGCGACGTTGAACATCTCGACGTTGGTGGTGAGGG
>JAJCZO010000218.1 GCA_029262355.1 Deltaproteobacteria bacterium | reverse complement strand
CTAGCCTTGGCGGCATTGTTGTTGTCATTGAATTTACGTCATAAACTAACTGGTGTGGTTGTAGACGCTACTATCGTGCTCGTCCCGGTGGTGGTCGTGGTGGGCGGGTGGGGGTGTTGGGATCGGGAGTCCGAGGAAATTGAAGGCGTGGATGTGTCGGCTTCAGAGAAGCGCGAGCTGGCCGACTGCGGGTTCTGCCTTGCAGCGTGAGGCGTCAGCCGCGATGACAGAATACTAGCCGGCGGCGGCGCGCGGCGAGCCCGCCGTCTACGACGACAGGGCATCATGTCTCCCTTGATTGCGGGCGAGGGGGGCCCGCGGTCGCGCTAGTCGTCGGCTGCTTCGGGCAGATCCAGCACGCTCTTGGGGTCGACGCCTTCCGCGACCGTGAACGTCTGCCCACGCTTGGGCCGATGTTTCCCGTCCCATTGTTCGTCATCGAGGACTAGGGACCGAGGTGCCGCACTCTTCCCGACGCTCTCCACCTCCCCGCTGAACCCCTTCGCCCCGGGCGCCCGCGAGATGGCCAGCCGCTTGCCCACCACGACTTGCCCGACCAGTAACTCCGCGTCGTGGCTCGGCGCATCGCAGGCGCCGAGGAGCTCGCCAGACTCAACCTGACCACGGCGCTCCCGACTGATCGTGCCGTCGGATTGCAGGTCGTACTCCACACCCGAGACGATCCGCACGACAGTCGGCTCGTCGCCGATCGCCCATGCCGCCTCCGGGCTTCTCTTCACCTCGACCTTCTTCTCGATTTGCTCCACAGCTCGTTCCTTCCCGTAGGGTTCGCGCCACCCGCGGGTGACGGCGTTGTCCTTGTCGATGATGCGTCCATCCCACTTGAGGTCGTGCAGGGCAGAGACCTGCTTCCCGGCGAACCGGATGCAGTCCCTGCCCGTCTTCTTTCCGATGAGTGACGGCGTGTCCTGGCGATGAGAGACGAGCGACGGCCAGGAGTGCCAAGCGCCGATGCGATGTTTCACGCACCAACGCCCAATGCGCCCGTCGTATGACGACGTCCGCTGCCCGGGGTTGTCGCCTACGCGGACGATGGCTTCGATATGCTTCGTCGGCACGACGACTGCCGGGCCCCAGATGATCTGGTCGAGGAGGACGAAGGATGCGCCTACTTCGTCCGCCTCCGTCGCCATCTTCGCGTAGCGATTCTCCGGGTCCCATGGCTGCGGTCCTCCCATGTAGAGACTGACGGGGTTGTCGGGGGGGACGTAGCGCAGGAGTTCGTCGAGGCCCGCAAGGAGGTCGCGGCACGGGATTGTGTCGTCTTGCAGAACGAGATGAAACGCACGGCTCGGATCGTGAGCCATGAGCGCACGGCGTCCGTTCCCCCAGACTCCTAGCCCGTCGTCGTCGCAGACCCGGGGCAGCACCTGGCCAAGAGCCTCGTCGAGCTCGGGGAGGAACTTCGCGCGGTCGGGGGCCGTCATGATGACGGCGGAGAACCTATGCCCGGTAGAAGGCATACGACCCGACCCCCTCTCGTCCATAGGCTTCCTCCATTCGGTTGCGCTCGAGCAGTAGGAAGCCGGACTCCTTCATGAAGCGGATCAGGCCGGGCTCTGAGAAGTAGAGGATATGTTCGCCCGGCTTGAAGTGTCGCGAGCCGAGTACGTCCTCTGCCCGCTCGAAGATCGGCACGCTCACGAACACGAGTTGCCTACACTTCGCGAGCAGGGCTCGCGCGTCGTTCTCCGTCCCGTGCTCGAGGGAGTCGAAGCATGTGAACACAGGGGGGAGATCCTCGGCGCGGCGCTCATGCGGGTCGCGCAGGATGCCGCGCTCTCCTAGCCATGCGCGCGGCTCGTCGGCCACGTCGTAGCCATAGCCACGCTCGAGGCCCCAACGCTCGAGGAAGGCGCCAGAGCCGACGCCCACGTCGAGGATGTCGCCGTGCCAGTACTTCTCGACGAGTTGGCAGCGTGATCCGTTCAGGGCGAGGCCGGGAACGCTCTCGCTCTTTCTCCTGACGATCTGGAAGTAGTCGGGGCCATACTCAATGGGCGGGTGGTCGAGTACGCCGTAGCCACGGTCGGGGAACCAGACGAGTTCAGACACGGGCCCGGACCTCACCAGCGATCTGGGCGGCAGTGCATTCCACGAGGTCGACCGGGGCGTAGTGCCCCTCGTCGGGCGGTGCCCACACCGACCACATCGCGCGCCCGAACCTTTCGGGGCTCCAGAGCATCACGGTGGGAGTCCGGAGATGGACGGCCATCATGGCGTTGCCAGCCGCGTGCCCGACGAACGCGGATGCGCCTCGAATCATCCCGAACAGCTCGTCGATCGACGTCTCGCCGGCCATGCACGAGGCGCCCGTCTCTCGCGCGAGCGCCGACGCAACGGGCAAGTCCCACTGAGCGCCAGTGATAATGATCCGGTGCTCGGGGCAGGCCTCCTTGATCGCTCGCACCACCGTCGCCGGGTCGCGCGCCATCGACCACTCGCGGTACCAGCCGTGCTTGTAGAAGCTGACGAGGATGTAGGGGCCGTCTGCCTCGTTCCGCCTGCGGGTGTCCTCCTCCTCGACGCTCACTCGCATCGGGTAGTTGAAGTCGGCCTCGCACTCCGCGCCCGGCCACCACTCCTCGTGCGGCGTCCCATCCTCTACAGCGCGGTTGTAGGCGTAGAAGACATCGAAGCCACGGAACTCGCGGATTACCTGCCCGTCGCCGAAGACGCGATGCATCTCCTTTCGGTGTTGGCGCATGTCGAAGTAGCCGCCGAACGTCACGAACGGGAGCTTCTTCACGTAGTCGCCGGCCCGGTCCTTGCCGTCCTTGGCAGACGAGAGCCAGACTTCCGGCAGGTCTCCGCCTGCCATCTCGCGCGCCAACGCCTGCATCTTCAGCATGCACCAGTGAACGTCGCCGATTCCTGGGGGAAGTAGTAGTTTCATGCCGCTTCCGCTCCGAGCCTATCCATGGGCTGCCCCCTCCCCCAAGGGACGTCGCGCCCCCGTACCTGCCAGTAGTCGTGCTTGTTGATGTGCTGCTTGGTCTTCTCGAACACCGCGTCCAGGACCACGTCGGGCATTGGGAGGTGGATCAGCGCGCGGACGATCGGGTACATCCATGGCCAGCGAACGACGGCCGACCAGTACTTGTGCAGACGCTTGATCTCGCGCTTGCCGTCGATCGGCAGGGACGTGTCGCCAAAGAAGTCGGCGTCCACCATCGGCATCAGCGCCTCGAGACTCTCGACCAGGCCTTGCTTCACCACATAGTCGGCAATCTTGGTGCCTGGGTATGCCTGCAGGAGTGAGCACCACGACAGCGTGGGCCGGGCCTTCATGTTGGACCGCAGCGTCTCGAGCGCGTCGCCAAGCGGGTTCTCTACGGGCAGGCCGAGCATGTTCTGCATTCGGAATCGCAGGCCGTGGCGGTGGAGAATGTTCGCGCCCTTCAGGATCAGATCGTTCGGCTCATGGCGGTCAAGGACGATGCGGCGCGTCTCCTCGTTCCCACTCTCGATCGCGAAGCTCACGATGTGAACCCCGGCCTCCTTCAAGAGTCGGACGCGGTCCTCCGTGATGAGCGCTGGCCGAAGCTGTGCGAAGAACGGCAGGCCGACGTCGCGCTTCCACACGGACGCGAATCGCTCGAGCCAATCCATGTCGACGCCGAAGATGTCGTCTTGGAACGAGACGAGTTCGCCGCCGTGCTCGTCGAACGTCTTGCGTGTCTCCGCGGCCAAGTACTCGGGCGAGTGGTAGCGAAGCCGCTTCTGGCCTCTCACCATCTCGAGCCACTTCTCATTTGAGTTATAACAATAGCTGCACTTGTACGGGCAGCCGCGGCACGCGATCGAGTTTCGGATGACGTTGTCGCGGATGCCCTTGAACCTGTGATTATAGAACAGCTCCCGGTGAGGGAACGGGAGCGTGTCGAGGTCTGGCGTAGCGACGAAGTCCGCCCACTCGCGGCCCTCCACCGCATCGACGATCGACGCCTCCGCCTCACCCCTCAGCACAATGTCGGCGACGTCCTGCTCGGATTTCGAGAAGAACAAGAAGTGCGGCCCGCCGAAGACCATCTTGGTCTGCGCCGGGACGACGTCGCGCAGGCGCAGGGCAATCGCCCCCCAGCGGTTCTGGTCACCCGTGATGACTTGGAATGCAATGAAGTCGGGGCGCCATCGCTGCGCTTCGAGGAGGGCAGTTCCCTCCATGCACGCCCTGACCTGATGTCCCGCGGCGAGCAGCGACCCGGCGACGTACTCCAGCCCGAGCGGTTCGTGCGACGCACCGTCGTGCGTCACGAACAGGACCCGGGCACCGCTCATCGGAGCGCTTCCTCTGTCGCCTCGATCACGTCGTCAACCGACGGCTCCCACGACTGCGAGGCCTGGACGTTCTGGACCCCGAACGGATTCCACGTGGAGCGGAACCTATCCGGGTCTCTTCGATTCGCAGACCACCAGACGACAGGTGTCCCGCATAGGTTCGCGAGAGGAAGTGGGCCAGAGCTCGGGCCGATGACTACGCCAGAGAGCGCGAGCACTTCGCACAGGGCGCCCAGAGGGGCGCCGCGCATGTCCACGCAACCCTCGGGGCACAGGGCCCCATCCTTGCTGCCGACAGCCACGGGCTTCTCTGGGAGGCGCTCAACGACTTCTGCC
>JAJCZO010000217.1 GCA_029262355.1 Deltaproteobacteria bacterium | reverse complement strand
GTCGAGCGAGCGACCCGCGAGGCGATCGACGTCCTGCGCTCGCGGGGCGCCCAGATCGTCGACGTGAGCCTCCCGCACACGTCCTATGCCGTCGCGGCCTACTACCTCGTGGGCACCGCGGAGGCCTCGTCCAACCTCGCTCGCTACGACGGGGTGAAATACGGCATGCGCGCGGCCGAGAACGGCGAACTCCTCGACATGTACCGAGAGACCCGTGATCAAGGCTTCGGGACCGAGGTGAAGCGCCGCATTCTCCTTGGCACATATGCACTCTCGGCCGGCTACTACGATGCCTACTATCTAAAGGCACAGAAGGTGCGCACCTTGATTCGACAGGACTTCGAGCGCGCATTCGAGTCGTGCGACCTCATCGCGAGCCCCACTGCCGCCACCACCGCCTTCCGGCTCGGCGAACGCAGCGACGACCCACTGAGCATGTACCTCACGGACATCTTTACGGTGCCGGCCAACCTCGCGGGCCTGCCGGGCTTGTCGCTTCCCTGCGGGTTCGATGAGGACGGACTACCGATCGGGCTGCAGATCCTCGCACCCGCATTCGCCGAGGCCGACGCGCTCCGCGCCGCCGACGCGTACCAGCAGAGCACCGACTTCCACACGCGTCGGCCCGCGCTCGCGGTTGGGGATTCCACGACATGAGCCAGGACACGGACGAAGGCCAGAGCGAATCCCTCAGCTACGGGCCCTGGGAGCCCGTCATCGGCCTCGAGGTGCACGCGCAGCTCTTGACGAACTCCAAGCTGTTCTGCGCGTGCTCCGCGAGCTTCGGCGCCGAGCCGAACGCCCACACGTGTCCGGTCTGCATGGGCTTCCCCGGCGTCCTTCCCGTCCTCAATGAGCGTGCGCTCGAGTTCTCGCTGCGCGCCGGCGTGGCGACCGGGTGTCGCATCCCCCCCGTCGCGCGTTGGTCGCGTAAGAACTACTTCTACCCAGATCTTCCGAAGGGCTACCAGGTGAGCATGTTCGACGAGCCCCTCGCGGTAGAGGGATACGTCGACATCGACACCCCCGACGGGCTGAAGCGGGTCCGCCTCACCCGCATTCACATGGAAGAGGATGCCGGCAAGAGCATCCACGACGCGCATGAGAATCACTCGCTCATCGACCTGAACCGCACGGGAGTCGCCCTCATGGAGATCGTCAGCGAACCTGACATTTCATCGCCGACGGAGGCGGGCGCATACCTCCGCTCGCTCCGCTCGATCGTGCAATACCTCGAGGTCTGCGACGGCAACATGGACGAGGGAAGCTTCCGCTGTGACGCCAACGTTTCGATCCGACGCACCGGCACGACGGAACTCGGCACCCGGACGGAAACGAAGAACATGAACTCGTTTCGAAGCGTAGAGCGGGCAATCGACTTCGAGATCCGCCGACAGATCGACCTGCTCGAAGACGGTGGGCGGGTCGTGCAAGAGACCCGCAGCTGGGACGCCGACCGCAGCCGGTCGACTCCCATGCGCTCGAAGGAGCACGCACACGACTACCGCTACTTCCCCGAGCCGGACCTCCTGCCCCTGGAAACCTCATCCGAGCGCGTCGAAGAGATCCGCTCCGAGCTGCCCGAGCTTCCACGCGCCCGCCGCGCGCGGTTCGTCGAACGGTACGAGCTACCCGAGTACGATGCCGAGGTCCTCACGGCGCGTCGCGATCTCGCAGACTACTTCGAAGCAGCGGTCGGGGCTCACGACAACTCGAAGGGGATCTCGAACTGGGTCATGGGCGATATCCTGCGCCTGGTCCGAGAGGGCCACCTCGAAACCGCGCTCGTGATCGAAAAGTGGCCCGTATCTGCCGAACACCTCGCCGGCCTCGTCCGCCTCATCGACGATGGCACCATCAGTGGGAAGATCGCGAAGACGGTCTTCGAAGAAATGCATGACACCCAGGACGCTCCGGCGGACATCGTGGAGCGCAAGGGGCTCCGTCAGGTCACCGACGAAGGCGCCATCACATCGGCGGTCGATACCGTCCTCGAGCAACAGGCCGACAAGGTCGCCGAGTACCGTGCCGGCAAAGAGCAGCTCCTCGGCTTCTTCGTGGGCCAGGTCATGAAGGCCACGGCAGGCAAAGCCAACCCAAAAGCCGTGAACGAGATTCTCCGCGCCCGCCTCGCGCCCTCCTGACAGATCGAGTCAGGATCCGCGCTTGGGGAGGGGCTCGAGCTGCAACGGCTCGGGACGACGGCGCATCCGAACCAGCCAGAGGGGGACTCCCTGGTGAACCGCCGAGGCCACGAACCAACGCCGCGCTTCCGCGGCTGGGATGTTCGCCGTCATCTCGGGTTCGAAGAAGGGATAGATGTACCTGCTCTCGAGCCACAGGCGCGCCGCGTCATGGGGCAACAAGAGGTACGCTTCGAACCCGGCCTTGAGCACCCGATCGAGGATGAACCCCGGGGTCACATCCCATCGCAGGACCTCCCGAAGGTAGACCGCGCTCACATCGGTATAGAAGTTGATGTTCTCCGCCGGCCGGCCGATATCGGTCGTCGTGAAGACGACTGCCCGCTCGCCGACCGCGGCTTCAAGCGTATCTCGCGCCACCTGCACTTGTTCGCGCTGGAAGCTCCCACGCCCCTCGAAGTTCGTGGTCGTGCGCCATCCCACGACGGCGGTGAGCCCCAGCCCGAGCCCAACCGCGAACACCCACTTCACCCGGCCACCCTTCAGGAACACTCCGCCGATCAGCGCAACGGCCAAAACGCCACCGAGCAGCATCGTCACCCAGGGACGCGCGCTCACCTCGGTCGTGTCGGGCAGGCCAACCCACCACCCCACAGCGCCTACGGCCACCGCAGCGATGGTCAGGCAAGCGCCCGCACCGACCCCGCGCCGGCGCAGTCGGTCCGTCGCAGACGCGACGGTGGCCGCCCCGTGAACGACGAGAAACGTGAAGAGGAGGATGCCGCCTGCCAGGTAGCGCGGATCGGGCCGGGTCCAAAGGCTGAAGAACAACGTCGCGCCGATGACGTAAGGCACCGTCAGGACGAATAGGGGCAGCCTCCACAATGCGGCGACGGCGCCGATGCCGCCAAGCAGCAGCCCCAGAGATCCGAACACGCCGTGGTAGACCTCCAGGTTCTTGGGCAACGTCGTCCGAACGTGCGCGAGTCGCAGACCTCCACCTTGAAGAAGGCGCGACGCGATGCGCTCCCCGATCTCCGCCCCCGGCTGAGCGTACGCATCGTTGGGACCGGCGAGTTGCGCAACTGCGTCGAGGACGCCGTCGACCGCCGTCTCGTCCACACTCGAGAGCACCCCGTTGAGTTCCATCGCTTGGGTAGGGAGGAACGGATTGCCCGTAGCGATCGTGTTGTACGCCAGGAGAGGCAGAAGGCCCACGAGGAAAGCGGCCGCGCCCCCTGCGACGTCCCGCCGACTCCACGGGCGCCAGAACAGCGCCAACCCGGTTGCGGGCAGGCCGTAGAGTACGGCGTCGATCCGCGTACTGATCGCAAACCCGAGGAGAAGACCGGCGGCCAGCCACCGGCCCGACGTGTGACGTGCGCCCGGAGTCGGCACGAGAACGGCGAGTCCCGCGAGGGCGAGCGTGTGCGCCGGGACGTCGCGCAACGGCGAGATCGACCACAGAAGCACGTAGGTCGGCAGCAGCAGCACCAACAGGGCTGACGCCAGGGCGAGCCAATCCGACGCCAAGGCGCGGCGCGCGAGCCAGAACAGGGCCGCGAGCAGGACTCCGATCGCGACCGGGTTCACATAGTGCGTCGCCTCGGGGCCGATCATGAACGACACGGCCGCCAGAATCAGGGAAAAGCCGGGCGCATAACGACAGAACAGATCGCCCTGGTACAGGACATACGTCTGGCCCAGGACGTCCGCGCGGAACCTGGGCGGCAGAAAACCCTCCAGGACGGGCACCAGTGGCCAATCGTGCGATACCCTCCCGGCCGCCAGGTCTCGAGCGAAAGTCAGGTATCCGAACTGGTCGATGGCCAGATACCAGCTTGTCCTGCGGACGACCCAGACGACCACGATCACCACGACCAAAGCCAGGAGGAGCCAGGGAAGCCAGGCGACGGGCTCGCGATCCTCAGGGTCTGTCGAATCCGCCACGTTCACGGCACCGTTGGATACCAAGGGCGGAGTCTCCCAGCTACTGGAAGGCCCCGCGCGCAATCCGCTGACACAGCGAAATCCTTGTTGACGGCGCCCCCTCGACGCCCATAAGACGGAAGTCAGCTGCAAGCCGGGGGTGGAACCACGTGAGCATGCCTCAAACCGGGTCGGGTTGAGGTCTCTCATCACGCGGTTTCGCTCGAGGCCCTAACCCCAACCCGTGTTGGATCGGAGGACACATGAAGAAGTTCCTGGGAACCATGACCGCCCTCGCCGTCGCGCTCAGCGCGTCGACCGCGATGGCTGGTGCTTACATTACTGGCCCGTTGCCGTCCGAGTTCGCGGGCGGTTTCGTCGCGCCTGACGCTGAT
>JAJCZO010000216.1 GCA_029262355.1 Deltaproteobacteria bacterium | reverse complement strand
GTCGGATCAGGAGATCCTCGACATGGTCGAGTTCCTGAAGTTCCTCGACGGCATCGATCGGAACGGCTGGCCGCCAGAGCTGTCGTGGCCACGCGGAGTGCCTATCCCGCGCGACTCCGCCGCGGCGCAGGGGGAAGAGGTCTTCATGATGTACGAGTGCGCGAAGTGTCACGGCATGAATGGCGCATCGAGCCAGCAGCCGATCGGACCCGACCTCACGTTCGTCGCAAGCCGGCTCCCCCGCGGGTGGCTTCGTGAAGAGATCCAGAAGCCGGCTGCAGACTTCGCGGAGACGGCGATGCCCAACTACGACTTCACCGACGAGCAAACCGACCAGCTCGTCGAGTACCTCGAATACGTCAACGAGAAGTCCGGCGGAATCGTCGGCGGACACCCGGACCGACCTCACGAGAGCACGAGCCTGGCCACAGGCCGGCCGGCGGCAGGGAGCTGAGCATGTATCCGGAAACAACCCGAGTCGTCCATTGGCACGCCGGGGTAGCCCTGGCGCTGTTCGCGCTGCAGGTCCTATTCGGGCTCATCTCCGTGCTGCACTTCGTCTTCCCCGACTTCCAATCGGGAGGCCTGCTCGAGTTCAACGTCTCGCGCACGGTGCACATCAACCTGCTCATCGTCTGGCTCCTGATGGGATTCTTCGGCGCCACCTACCACGTCGTGTCGGAGGAATCGCAGCGCGAGCTCTACTCGCCGAGGCTCGCGCTCGGCACCTTGGCCGCATTCGCGGGCGGCGGCGTCGTCGGCATCATCGGCTACATCTTCTTCCACCACTGGCAGGGACGCGAGTTCCTCGAGCTTCCGGCCTATCTCGATCTCGCCGTCGTCGCCGTGGTGCTCACCTTCCTCTTCAACGCGATCATGACCGTATGGAAGGGAGAGCGGCGGACGAGCGTCGAGTTCGTCCTACTGCTGGGGCTCGTCCTGATGGCCCTGCTCTACTTCCCGGGCAACATCTACTTCGCAAACGAAGCGATGCAGTCGTTCTACTGGTGGTGGACGATTCACCTCTGGGTCGAAGGCGTCTGGGAGCTCATCATGGGCTCGATGCTCGCCTTCATGCTGATCAAGATGACCGGCGTAGACCGCGAGATCATGGAGAAGTGGCTCTACGTCGTCGTCTCGCTGACGCTATTCACCGGGATCCTCGGGCTCGGCCACCACTACTACTGGATCGGGACACCGAACTACTGGCTCTTCATCGGTGCGTTCTTCAGCGCGCTCGAACCGCTCGCCTTCGTAGCGATGATTCTCTACGCCGTCTTCGCCCGTCAGAAGTCGAAGCGCGAACACCCGAACCGCGCGGCCATGCTCTGGACGATCGGCTGCACGATCATGGCGACGATCGGAATTCTGATTGGCTTCGCGCAGACGCTGCCCAACATCAACTCCTACACGCATGGCACCCACGTGACGACGTCGCACGGCCACTACGCCTTCTTCGGTGCCTACGCGATGATCAACCTCGCATTCTTCTCCTACCTCTTGCCGCGGGTAAACGGCATCGAAGCCGACGAGTGGGATCAGTCGCGCAACATCTGGTCG
Source organism: Deltaproteobacteria bacterium (assembly GCA_029262355.1). Taxonomy (GTDB): domain Bacteria; phylum Desulfobacterota; class Binatia; order UBA12015; family UBA12015; genus VGTG01. Next base: position 29,643 of record JAJCZO010000216.1, on the reverse strand, counting down.
TTCTGGCTGATGGTGGTCTCGATGGTCGGTCTCAGCGTGAGCACGATGATCGCCGGCGTCGTCCAGACCGTCTTCGAACGAATGAAGGGCGTGCCCTACATCACCGTTCAGGAGATGCCGACGATGGTCCTCGCGTACCAGCTGTGGCTGCTGTTCGGACTCATCTTCGCCGTCGGGGTCGGACTGTTCCTCTACGACTTCTTCCGGCCTGCTCGTGTGAAGGAAGAAGCGGTCGACCGCCTGGTCGAGCCGGTTCGGGGTTGATCGAGAACCATGCCCACCGCGAAGGGAGCCCGAGAGTCCGCCCCCGTGGACGCGAGCGACGGAGAACTCCCGTTCTATGTGAACACCGGCAACGAGGTCGCCTTGTTCGCGGCCGCGCACGAGCGCTGCGTGCCCGTCCTTCTGAAGGGGCCGACCGGCTGCGGGAAGACGCGGTTCGTGCACCACATGGCGGCAAAGCTCGGGCTGCCACTCGTGACCGTGCCGTGCCATGACGATCTGACAGCGGCCGACCTAGTCGGTCGCCACCTCATTCGAGGCGGCGAGACGGTCTGGGTCGACGGCCCCCTCACACGCGCCGCCCGCCAGGGAGCGATCTGCTACCTCGACGAGGTCATCGAGGCCCGCAAGGACACCATCGTGGTCATCCACTCACTCAGCGACGACCGGCGGACCCTCTACGTCGAGCGGCTGGGCGAAGAAATCCGCGCACCAGCAAGCTTCATGTTGGTCATGAGCTTCAACCCGGGGTACCAGGGGCCACTCAAGTCGCTGAAGCCGTCCACGCGCCAGCGCTTCGTTGGCATCGATCTCACGTGGCCCGAGCCCGAAGACGAAGAGCGGGTGCTCTGCCACGAAACAGGCATCGACGCGACCACGGCGCACCGGCTGGTGCGCCTCGCGCGCAAGATCCGGCCACTGAAGGAACAGGGACTCGAAGAGATTCCCGGAACGCGCACGCTCGTGCACGCCGCGAATCTCATCCGCGCCGGCGTCGACCCGGCCGAAGCCGCAGTGGCGTCTCTGGGAGTTCCGCTCACCGAAGAGCCCGAGCTGATCCACACGATTCGCACGCTCGCCCAAATGAGCTTCCCCGAAGGAAGGCAATGACCTTCTGGGCGGGGGTCGGCCTCTTCTCGGTCGCCTTCGCGGGCTTCGTCCTCTACTGGCGGGCTCTCTCCGAGATCAAGAGCGCCGCCGGCCTCGTCGACGCCGCGGAGGCGCAGGACACCGAGCTGCTCGCTGCCCTCACCCCACTGGCGCGCGCTCTCGTCGGCCCGGATGTCGTTCTCGTCGAAGGCGACGCCTCCTTCCTGCACGAGCCAGGGGGCCTGATCCGTCTCCTCGGACTTCCGATCCGCACGACCCGAGACCTCGCCCGACACGAGCGTCGCTCGTGGCACGGCCATCAGCTCGCCTGCGTCTCGGCCTGGAACGAACTCGGCCGTCCCGGCGCGACCGAAGATCGCGACGCGCGCATCGCCGACTACCTCGCAACCGAGCTGCCGGGCGTCCGCGCACGAGAGCCGCGTCTCGTCGCCTTCGAGAACAACGAACGGGAACTGCGCCCTTCATACGAGGTGATCCTAGCGGTCGCCGAAAATCGCGGCGGCGGTGCACCGACGCTCGACGCGACATCTGAGCCGGGCGACTCCACGCCGTCGCGCCTCGCACGTCGGGGCCGACGGGTCGATCGACGAGAACGCAAGCAGGGCTTCCAGGCGGGCGACTTCCTGCAGGTCGAGTACGCAACGCGTGAGCTCGGCACGTCGGCCCGCTCCGACGACGCCGAGAGCTCCGACGACGGGCTCGACGGCGCGAGTCTCTCGCCCCTTGCCGACGAGGCCGGCCGCCCGGCGACTCAATCGATCGCGAGCGTGACGAGTCCACCCCCGACCGAGAGCCTGGCCGCGTCCGAGCACGTCTACGACGAGTGGGACGTGCGCGCCACCGGCTACCGCACGCGACACTGTCGGGTCACGGAGACCCCGGTCGAGCCGTCGGACGCGGGCGCCGCGTGGCGTGAGCGCCTCGCGGAGCGGCGGGCGAGCCGACGTGAGATCGAGCGCATCCTCATGACTCTTGCGCCGCTGCCCGAGCGACGACGACGAGAGCCCGCGGGCGACGACCTCGACCTCGACGCCTTCGTTCGCGCGCGCACCGACCTGCTCGCCGGGCGCACACCCGACGAACGCATCTTCGAGCAGCGCGTACTGAGACGTCGATCGGTCTTCCTCGGGCTCTTGATCGACTGGAGCGCGTCGGGCGAACGTTGGGTCGGCAGCGGGCGCGCTTTCGACCTCGGACAGGAGGCGGCCGCGCTGTTTTCCAGCGCGCTCGCGGAGCTCGGCGACCCGTTCTCGGTGTACGGCTTCTCAGGACAGGGACGCCGCAACGTCCAGGTCGGCCGCCTCAAGAGGCACGACGAACCCTGGTCGAACGAAGTCTTGTCGCGGTTCGGCTCGGTAGGCCCGGGACGCTTCACCCGAATCGGAGCGGCGGTACGACACGTCACACGCCGGATGGAGGCTGTGCCGGCGGCTCAGCGACTGCTGCTGGTCTTCTCCGACGCTCGACCACAGGATGACGACGGATACGACGGGACCTACGCGGTCGCCGATGTCCGCCAAGCCGTCCGCGAGGCGCGCCGGATCGGCATTCGCCCGTTCTGTCTCGCCCTCGGCGACGAAGCACGTGGTCACCTGCCGTCCATGTTCGGTCGCGATTGGGCGCTGCACGACGACCCCGAAACACTCGGGCCGCGTCTCGCGCGGCTATACGCGACACTGACGTCGGCCGGCTGACCGGGAGGCGGTACGCGCAGCCGGGCCATCGGCTGTACTCGTTCAGCGTCCAGTACTCGTCCTGTTTCGGCTCAACTTCGCGTCCGAGCCGGCAGGCGTCTCCACCAACATGCACTGAGCCTTCGAAGAGATCGCGGATGCGGCCGCCCTGGTGGGCCACGCGCTCCTCGGGTTCAGTTCGCTCCCCCGCACCGGTAGAGATGTACCCATGCACATTCATGAGACATCCGCCCTGCGGGCTTCGGAGATTTGATCGTGGCGAGTACGACAGGAATGCGGGGAGGCGGATTCTACGATGCCAACTCATCCGGGCAGCGTTCCGCGATGGACGTCTTTCTCCCTTGGCTCGTAGACGCCGTCGCCGAGATACCCTTGCCCGAAGACGGTTCGCCCATCGTACTCCTCGATCTCGGTTCGTCCGAGGGCGGAAATGCAATTCATGCCGTCCGCGCGATCATCGAAGCGCTCCGCAAACGAACGAAGGCCGACGTCTGGACCTTCTTCGACGACCTCCCCTCGAACGATTTCAACCAGCTCTTCGCCAATCTCTTCCCGGGTTCGGCGCGCGCGCTCGGCGGGAGCGGGGTCTACCCCGCAGCGATCGGTGGGTCGCTCTATGAGAGGGTCGCTCCCACGTCCAGCCTCCATTTGGCAACGACGTTCAATGCCCTGGGCTGGATGTCCACTCTGCCGGCGATGCGGCTGCCGCAATTCGTTTCGCCCATGGCGCCGTCTCCGAGTGCTTCTGAGAAAGGCGTTTCCGTCAGTGAGGAAGAACACGCGCCTTTCGCTCGGCAAGCTCGCGAGGACATGAATCGGTTCTACCGAGCTCGAGCCGCCGAGCTACGGACCGGCGGGAAGCTACTCGTACAGGTATTCGGGCGCAACGAGGAGTACAGCACCGCGAACGGGATCGTCGACGGATTGAACGACGTCCTGCTGGACATGGTGCGAGCGGGGCGTATCGGCGCCGAGGCCTATGAGGACTTCGTGTTCCCCGTCTTCTATCGCTCCGTAGAAGAACTGTTGTCGCCAATCGCGCAAGGCGACGCGTCGCCCGAGTTCCGCGTCGACAAGGCGGAAGCGCGGGAGTGCGAGGTTCCCTTCAACGAGGAATTCGCTCGCACGGGCGACCGCAGGGCGTGGGCAGAGAGCTACGTCGGGTTCATCCGCGCGTTCTCGGAGCCCGTCGTGGCCTCTCGTCTGCCGGAAACCGAGGATCGCCCGGAGCTCGTGGCGGAAGTGTACGGCCGCATGGTTGATCGCTTCGCCGCCGACCCAGACCGATACGAGTTCCACTACATCTCGCTCGGCGCACTACTCACGCGACTCTAGCCTGGATGAACCCGTTTACCCCGTGGCTGGCCAACCTTCCTCGTTGTCCTCCGCGTTTTTTGAAGAGGGCCGCCGTCGCCAGGGACCCTCGACCACTGTTCAACCAACCGCTCCGGTATCTTCATCGATCGAGCTTGCGTCGCCCGGTACGCGACGGCAACCGTGGAAGAGCGATCATGGCCCACTCCGAAATCGATCTCCCATTGGTGGACCTCGACGACGCTCATGGCAGCGAAGAGTTGAGGTGCTCGCTCATCCACAACGGGATGGCCTGGTAGAAGTTGTAGACGGCGCGCAGAGCCTCATCGCTGGCGAGCGCCTTGCGGCAGGGCTCGCTCTCCTCGGGCGACACGCCCTACTTTGCGAGCATGGCCTCGAACATGGTCCGCTCGTTGCCCTCCTTGGCGGCCTCGCGGATGTAGCTGAGCTTCGCGTTCTGCCCCTCCGCGATCGTTTTGGTCTTCGACCGGCCCTCGGCCAGCGCCCCGGGATGGGGAATGTTGATGCAGATCAGCGTCGCGATGCGATCCGAATGCTTCGCGGCGAGCCACCAGGCCAGGTTCGCTCCGATGCTCGTGCCCATGAGATGGAAGGGGCGTCCCACGTCGCGGCGAAACTGCTCGGTCTCGTGCTGTGGCTCGGGGTCCGTCGGCGCTCGCGTCAGGATCGCGCACGTCAGGTTACGCTCGTCCTCGGCCGCGCTGATCAGCTCGTGGACGAGACCGCGGATGAGGTCCTGCACATCGACCCTGGCCCACACCTTCGGGTCCGCCACTCGGTCGGCACGATCCGACAGCCGGCGGAAGAAGCGCTCCTCGAGTGCGCGCAGCAAGGCGTCCTTGTCCTTGAAGCGGCCATAGAAGCCGCCCACCAACGACCTCGCCCGCATCGCGATCTCCGGGATGGAGATCGCGGCGAAGCGCTTCTCGGCCAGCAACACCTCGGCCGCTTCTAGAATGCGCTGCAGCGTGGCCTCGCTTCGGGCCTGCTTCGGGCGGGCCACGCTCTCGAGCGGCAGATCCTGCTGTGAGTGGGCCTGCGGGGCCATGGCGTCCTTCCGGGGCCACACGCCGGCCCTAGGCGAGGGCGGAGGAGAGATCCCCGAGCGCACCTCGCCGAAGTACGGCGAGACCGCGATCGCCGAAGGGGCCCCCTATAGGGGCGCTTCGGAACCTGGCCTCTTCTACGACGCGGGCCCGGGCGAGCGAAAGGCCATGGTGACCGCCACGTGAAGGCGTCGAGTCCGCTAGAAACTTCATTGCCTCCGCCCGTGGCGTGTGGCGTGATGACCGCCACCGCACGTTCCCAATTCCGCCGCACGGCGAATGGGAGTACCTCGGGAGGGTATACCCACGATGAAACCAACGACGATCCTGTTCCTTGTCCTCGCCGCCATCGCCGCGACGAGCGACCCGGCGACCGCGCAGTACATATGCGCCAGCACCGCGAGCTTCGGGGAGTTGGATCCCGATGGATCCCTCTTCACCAACCGGTTCCGCAGGCAGACGGCGGTCAACACGGCCGGTGACATGCTGCTGATCGCTCGACCCGCGGGCGAGCGCGACCATCTCTACGTCTACCCGGACGGCGGCGTGCCGTCGGTCGTCGCCGAAGGATCGACCGCCTCGCCGGTACCCGGCGCGACCTTCACCTCGCGTCCGTTCGACTTCCCGTCGATCAATGCGAGCGATGACATCGCGTTTTGGGGACGCCTCAAGAGCCAGGGCGAAGGCGTGTTCGCTCGCATGGGAGGCGGTGCTCTGTCTACGGTCGCCGTCACCACGGGCGTCTCTCCGGCTGGCGGAACGTTCGACGACTTCCCGCGCGTCGGAGAGGTCAACGACGATCGCGTCGTCGCGTTCCTCGCGAATGTGACCGGCGGGCCCTCCGGCGTTTTCTCGTACGACGTCGCCGCAGCCGGTCCCGTGATCCCCGCCGTCTTGGAGGGCGACGTAACGACCGGCGGACGCGAGATCTGCGAGATCCTAGAGGCCGACCAGGCCAACGGGCTGAACCTCGCACTCCTCGCCGTGACGAAGGTGTCGTGTGCGAACGCCGCCGAGCCGCCGGTCGACAGCGTAATCCTCGCAGCCTTCCCCGGTCCCCTCATCATCGAGGTCGCGAACGTCGGCGATGCCTCGCCGATCGCCGGCACGACCTACGCATCCTTCGACCTCGTACCGCAGGTGAATGCTGCGAGCCAGGTGGCGTTCGCCGCCGCCGTTACCGGCGCGGTCAACGTCGACGCGGTCTTCCTCTGGGACGGGGTCGCCTCGACGGTCGTCACCAAGGGCGACTTCTCACCGGAAGCCGGGTCGTCGTACCTGCGCTTCAGCCAAATCGGCCTCGCCGGCGGCCCCCCAATGGTCTTCGTAAAGGCGCGCATGAAGGGCCCGGGCGCGAAGGAAATCATCGTTCGGTTCGACCCTCCGGCGACCACCGAGAAGGTGATCAGCAAGGACGACGCGCCGCCCGACCCTCCCTACGCGGCAGGCTCCTTCTACAAGAAGCTCGGAAAGCTCTTTTCCGTAGCCCCGGATGCGAGCCACGTGGGACTCGTTCCCAAGGTGAAAGACGCTGTCGCGCCACGAAACAAGGTAGGTGTCGTGCGCTGCGACGACTAGCAGCCCGACGACCGTCGACGAAAAAGGGGGGTGGCCGAACAGGCCAGCCCCCTTTTCTTTTCCCCGATGGCGGCTTCTCGCTCTCGGTGACGAGCCGGTTTCCATTGCGCAACGGCTGCACGCTGCCCATGTAGCGCGTGTAGAACGTATCGGGTGGTGGTGCGTACTCCCACACGATCTGGTTCGTTCGCGGATTCACCTCGACCAGCCTCGATCGCCCTTTCTCTCGGGCATTGTCGAACACAAGGATGTTCCCGTCTTCCAACAACGTCGGATGATGAGGGCCGTCCAGATCCCCCGGCCCCCAGCTCCATAGGACTTTGTCTTTGGAGAGGTCGACGAGCGCGATGAGGTTGAGCTCGCGGACGGAGAGCAGTGCGGCGCCCGCGGGGGCGACTCCGATGTCGCGGTCGAGGATCTCGATTCCGTTCGCGTGGAAGACGTCGCTCGCCCAGTGATACGCCCATTCCTCCTGCTTCCCGTCGCGAAGCATCTCCGCCATCTTGGCCTTCCGTTGCTCCGGGATCCGATCGGCAAACAATCCGGACAACCGGAACTCGTTCTCCACGCTCCCGTCGGCGCGGAGGACGGTGACGGCATGGTCGCGTATCGGAAGCTGGTACTCACGCCACGGGATCTCGCCGCCTCGGTGCGACAGCGTGTAGACCCGTCCGTCCGCAGCGGCGAAGACATCGTGATGGTGGCGCCCATCGCTCAGCGGAGTGACGGTGCCCTGAGCCGAGATGCGCCAAAGGTCGGGTTGCGCGAGCGCGAGCAGACCCCCGTCGGGAGTCGGCTCGACCAAGCAGTCTCCTCCGACCCTTTCCTTGGGGAGGTCGATCTCTCGAATCGAGCGACCGTCCATGTCGAAGAAGTGGATCTTGGGCGATTGAGCGGAGCAGTAGGCGTTGATCCCGTCGAAGGCGCGTGCGCGATCGTACTGCGTGACGCCCTTGCGCGTCGGGTCTGGATCCTCGGTCACCGGCGCTACGTAGCCGAGCGCCTGTAGACGGGATCGAACGTCGCGGGCGCGGTCGACCTTCGTGTCCGGCGCGACCGGACCCGTCGCGGCCGGGTCCGCCGCGCGCACGGTGCCGCATGGGACGGCGGCAACCAGTGCCAGAACGAGCAACATGTCGGCACCCCAATTCCGGCGCATGGGGGGGAGCTACCACGCGAAAGCGCAGAAGAGGAGACGCCCGCCGCCATCGGGACCAACCCTTCCCTCAGGCCGGTCGCTCGGCGACGAAGAGATCGACGGTCGTAGACATGGCGGTCCCTCCAGATCGGCGCGGTCCAGCATTCGCCCCATCAGCGAGTTCGTAGCCGATTGAGGCTCGCTACTCGACGGGGATGAAATCACCTGGCTTCCAAGATTTGTCGAACCACGGATCCAGCGGGCCGTAGAGGCGCAGCAGTACGTTGAAGCTCTTGCCGGGAAGCGTCTGCACCCAGTTGCCTTCCTTGCCCTCAGGCGGCTCGGGCGAAAACCAAATCGTGAAGCTGCCGTCTTCATTGGCCACGATGTCGGGGCTCTTGGAATCGATGCCACCGGATTTCTGATCGGTTTCCAAAATCGAACGAGTCTGACCACTGTAGACCATGAAGGACCAGAAATTCTTGGCCGGAACCGGCGCCGGCAAGGTCACGGAATAGGTTTTTCCGCCGTCGAGATAGTCGCCGTCCACATCCTTCGCGCCAACTTCGTAAATGGACCCGCTGCCCACCGGCGGAGACGTCATGGCCGGCGTGATGCCGGTCGCGTAGTAGAAGAAGAAGGTCTGGTCATCCAACATGCGAGCGCCCTCTTCGAGGAACTCGTGGCTTTGCCTCTGGAACGGCGAGTTCCACTGGCGATCCTCATAGAAGAATACTCCGGGGTCTCGTGGGCTGAAGGTCAGTGTGCGCGCGGTCGCGTTCCCGATTGCGGCGGCCTCAGCCATGATCTTCTTCATCCGCGCATCTGGCTCAAACGGCTGACCTTTCCTGATACCGATGGCGGCAAAGTTTCCGAGAATTTCGGGCGAGAATGCGCCAGCTGGATTGGCCTGAACCGCTGCGTCGATTTCTTCAAAGAAGTCGAAATCATTCGCGTGCACGGTGTTGTATTGACGGCCAGTGAAGTCGTGGAAGGTTTCGGCGGGCGGGTTGTCGGCCTGCGCCAGCGGGTAGATGTTCAGGCGCTCCTTGATCTTCGCAACAGGTCCTTCGGTAGCGCCCTCAGCATCAGGCGAGGCGCGCAGGAGCAGCCAGTGATCGAACGATTTGGATTCGAACGCGAAGTACCCCCCGGGAATCGCGCCGTCATAGCCCGGTGGCAGGACCAGGTACTTGCCGCCCTTGCCCTTGTCCGGGCCCAAAGCGCCTATGTCGGTGACATAATCGAATGCGGCGTCATCAAGGATACCCAAGATGCCGGCGGGAGCGTCCACCACCACCGGCCCCTGCGACGTGTCTACATGGGCTGCGATGTAAATGGTGGTCGTGTTGGGGGTCAGCCAGATGGAGCGTGCGTCCATCAACCCCGCGTGGAGGACGACCTCGTTGGGCGCGACGCCTTCTTTGCCGTACCCCATCAGCAAGCCGCGCAAGGAGGCGATCTTCATGCCATCGAGAAAAGCCGTCGTGCTGCGCATCAGGTCGAGGTTGTCATAGACCTTATTGACGGTTTCCGGCCTTGGCATGCCATCGAAGAACTCCAGGCGACCAAGGGCTTCCGTGTCGACGACATCCGGCGTCCGGACATTGTCCGGCACATCGGCTGCATATTTTGGTGCACCCTCGGCAAATGCCATGCTGGCGGTGAAGGCCAGAACAGAGCCGGCCACGAGTGTCTTGAGCTTCATCTCTGATCTCCCGTGTGTGGTCGCAGTTGACCCCTATCAACCTCGGACAGCAAGGCATTTCAACCGATACTTCTCGACCTCGCGCGCAGCACCGCATGCTGGACCTCGACCGCCAGGTGCTCGCGAATGCGGCCGGATGACGCTCGTCGAGCCAGGCGATGATGCGCGGGGAGCTGGCGTACGACGAAGCGCCGTCAGAAGACTAGACCGGTTCGGGAACGAGGCGGGTGTGCCACGTCCCTTCCCCACGGAAGACGTCGGGTTTCGTCACCATCGAGAACTGAGCCGCGAGCTCAATCTTGCACGCCGCATTCAACCAGAGCTTGAAGGTATCCGGGCAAACCGGCGCCGCACCAGAATCACCGCTGGCGCCCAGTAGTATCCTAGCGTTACCAGAAGCGTCTGTTTGGGGCCGAGCCTCTTCGGCCCCGCAAAGTCGATTTCGCTGCCCAGGCTTCCAGAGGGGCCAATCGTCGCTTCGCCTTGGCCTCGCCGACGTCCTAGTCGATCAGGCACGCATCACGATGCAGCTCGTCACGAGCGATGCCGAGTGTCTATCGACCAACCTGACCGACATCGGGAAGAACCAGGTCGGGGTCATCAAGGCGCAGTAGCAACAGCCGAGTTGCAAGACGACGACTCGCACGCCCCACGAGCCCACTGGGCAGTCCTGCGGCCGGCGGAAGCTCGGTTACCTCGTACGTGAGGATCTCACTGCTCGGATCGTACTCGGGAGTGCCGAGCGGCACCCCTCCCGCGTATGGCCGCCATACGTTTTCGCCCCGGTGCCGGCTCGGCGGCAGACCGCTTCGCGCGGGCTTGCGCGAGAACGCGATCGGTGACCAAGAACCAACCTGCCCGCTTCAGCGAACCTTTTCCTGGAACACAAGAGAGAGCCCGATGAGCGACTACCCCGCGAGCTTCGATCACATGCTGGCCGCCTGGAACGAGCCCGACCCCTCGAAGGTGCGCGCCCATCTCGAGAGGGCGCTGGCACACGACGTGCACTTCATCGACCCATCGATCGACGTGCAGGGCATCGACGGCTTCGAGGCGAACGTCCACGAGGTCCAGCGGCGCATCCCCGGCGCCGCCTACTCGCGGACGAGTGGTGTGGACGCGCACCACGGGCTCTATCGCTACACGTGGGCGATACACCAGAACGGCGAACTGCTCCTACCGGGATTCGACGTCGTCGAGGCAGACGCCGCCGGACTCGTCGCGCGGGTGCTCGGCTTCTTCGGCGAGCTGCCAGCAAAGGAGTCGAGCTAGACGTCGGAGGAGCCCGCCCCGTCTCGAAGCAAACGGAGACCGTCTAAGGTCCGAATCCAAACGCGGGAGCTGCCTCTGCCGAGCGGTGACCTTCTCCGTCGACGGCACCATCCGCGCCGACTGGAAGCTACCTCGCTCCGGATGCGAGAGAGCTCCAGGAATGGCCGGTCTCCGGGCCACCCACGGAGATCAGCCCCGGCCCCCCCTGCCCATCAAGCGAAGCGCTGACGGTACGCGCGCGGGCTCACCCCGACGTGTCGGTCGAAAGCGATCCGCAGTCCATCCGAGGTTCCATAGCCGCACTGCTCGGCAACCCGTGAGATCGGCAACTCCGACTGCTCGAGCGACTGTCGCGCCTTCTCGAGCCGTGACAACTCGACGAACCGGCCCGGCGTCATCCCCACTTCCCTCGCGAAGACGCGGGAGAAATTGCGTGGGCTCATTCCAGCACGGCGTGCCAACGATTCGACGCTCAAATCTGCATCGGAGTTCTCCGCGACGTAGGATTGCACGTCTTGTATTCGCTGCTCTTCGGGGAACTTCGTCGATAGGTGCACGCTGAACTGAGCCTGGCTGCCCGGCCGTCGGAGGAACATGACGAGCCCCTGCGCTACTCGTCTTGCGAACTCCCTTCCGAAGTCCTCTTCCACCAGCGCGACTGTGAGATCGAGCCCCGACGTCGAGCCCGCGGAGGTGTAGATGTTCTTGTCCTTGATGTAGATCGGATCGGGGTCCAGTTCTACGCTTGGGTAGCGGCGCCGAAAGTCGTCACAGGCCACCCAATGGGTGGTCACGCGTCGGCCTTCGAGAATTCCGGCCGCTGCCAGCACGAAGGTCCCAACGCAGATACTCGTCATGCGGCGGACTCGTTTCTCCATCTGCCGGACCCAGGCAAGGAATCGATCGTCGGCCAGGCAGCCCTCGTCTTCAGCCACCGCTTGGAACATCAGCGTATCAACGTCGCCGCGCAGCCGATGGTAGGGAGTGCCGGCGACGATCTCGAGTCCTTTGGTTTCGTAGACCGCGCCGGGCTCCGTCGAGACCACTTCGATGTCGTAGCAGAGGTCCGAGCGCCCCATCCGCTTCAGAAAGAAGTTGGCCTCTTCGAGGACCTGGATCGGGCCCATATATTCCAACGAGTTGGCACCCCGATGCGTGACGATCACGAAGCGCTGACGGCCCTTGCCGCGACCGCGCCCGATAACGAGCTCGGGTGGGGCTGGGATCGAATACTTGGGCATTTGAACCTCCCTGCAGCCTCGCTCACCGAGCCGTTGGCCGAATTCTTCGCTTTTTTGTCATTTCGCCACAGACGAAACCACCCCAGAATCGGCACACCTCAAATCGGAGGGTATCTGGCGCCATGGTGGCCGCCGGCAGTGCCCGACGTGGAGCCTCCTCATGAAGACGAACAGAATTCTATCCCTCGACGGACTCCTCGAACGCGCTGCCGAACTCGAGCCGCTCGTGCGCGAGAACGCGCCAAAGGCCGAGGCGGACAGACGCCTATCGGCCGCGGTCGCCGATGCGCTGCGGGACGCAGGATTCTACCGAATGTTTCGCCCCCACAGCCGAGGGGGGCTGGACCTAGACCCCGTTACCGGCTTCCGCGTGATCGAAGAGTTCGCGCGTATGGACAGCGCCGCCGGCTGGAATCTCGCAATCGCGAACGCAACCGAGCTTTTCGGGGCCTGGTACAGTGACGAGGTAACCGAGCAATCGTTCGGGCAGCCCGAAACCGTGATGGCAGGGGCGTGGAATCCACCGCGGAGAGCGGTGGCCGTCGATGGTGGATACCACGTCAGCGGCACCACCGTATTCTCGAGCAACTGCCACGCCGCAACCTGGCTCAACGGACTGGCCCAGATCTACGATGGGGATGCTCCCTGCCTAGACGCGTCCGGTGCCCCGCAGACGCTGCTCACCCTGGTCCCCATGCATGAAGCCAGCATCCTCGACAACTGGAACACGCTGGGCATGTCGGGCACGGGCAGCCACGACGTCGTCCTCGACAAGGTGTTCGTGCCGTCGGAACGAGCGGTTCCATTCGTTCCGCTGGAGAAACCGCCGGGTGCGTACTCGGGTCCGTTTCATCGTTTGTCGATCTGGCCCGCGGTAGCGGCTCAGGTACCGCCGGCCCTGGGAATCGCGCGTGCCGCGATCGATGACGTCATCGAATTGGCGACACACAAGACGCCGAGCCAAAGCAGCACGACGCTACGCCATCGCTCCGTGGCGCAGATGCAGATCGCACAGGCCGAGGGAGAACTGACTGCCGCACAGGCCTCGCTGTATTCGATCTTCGATACCATGTGGCAACGCGCGTTGGACGGAGACGGGGTCGATATGCGGCAGCGGGCCCAGTGCCAGATCGCCTGCAGCCACGCGGTCGTTTCTGCCGCCAGAGCGGTGGACCTCGTTCACGCCGCCGCCGGGGCGTCCGCGATACGCAACGAACAGCCCTTTCAGAAGTACTTCCGCGACATTCACGTGATCACACAACACGCGTTCGTCGGCGCCGCGCGATTCGAGTCCGCCGGTCAGGTGCTGCTGGGCCTGGAATCGGATTGGCCGTTCTTCAACTTCTAACAGCGTACCGCGGTATCGTGGCACCAGGAGGAACATCGATGCGCTATGGAATGCTCACCCCCAATTTCGGGGAGTTCGGAGAAGCACGCGCCTTGGCGGATCTCGCCGCCGAGGCAGAACGGTCGGGTTGGGATGGGTTCTTTCTGTGGGATCACATTCAGTTCCCAGGCTTGGAGCCCGCGGCCGACCCCTGGGTCGCACTCGGCGCCATGGCCATGCGAACAGAGAAGCTCCGTCTCGGGACGCTCGTCACGCCGATCGGCCGTCGGCGCATCGCCAAGCTCGCTCGCGAGGTCATCACCCTCGATCGACTGAGTAACGGACGGGCCGTACTTGGAGTTGGTCTCGGGTTCATAGCGCTTCCGGAATTCGCGGACTTCGGCGATGAGACCGATCCGCGTACACGCGGCGAAATGCTCGACGAAGGCCTCGATCTCCTGAGCAAGCTGATGACGGGTGAACCGGTGAAGCATGCGGGCGTCCACTACCAGCTAGAAACCCCGGGGTTCGCTCCGAGCGTACAACGACCGCGGGTACCGATCTGGGTTGCCGGCGGTTGGCCCGGGAAGAAGCCCTTCAGGAGGGCGGCTCGTTGGGACGGCGTAGCGCCGATGTCGAAGCAGGCGATGGAGGGGCAAATGATCCAGCCCGACCAGCTCGCGGAGCTGGTCGATTACGTCTCAACCCATCGCACCGAACCCGGCCCCTATGACGTCATCCAGATCGGGGCGTCCGATGGTCCCCCGGTCCGCGAGTTCGCCGATGCAGGCGCGACCTGGTGGATCGCCGCCGCTGCGCCGAGAGACACCATCGAACAGGTTCGCGAGCGCCTGCGCAGCGGCCCTCCGACCTGATCAACGCCGGGTTCGTTCGCCGCAGCCGAAGGCGCGACGGAAGACGACCCCCGCCAGCTCGAACACCTACGGGCCATCGACTACGGCCGGTGAGTCAACGCGTCCGTTGAAGGCGCGCCGTGCCGCGCTCGCCGGCGATCCTGCGCAACGGGTAGAGGTACTGACGAGCCGCCTGCTTGAGGAGTGCCGCTGGATGCGCGGACGTCTCGAGCGGATACGAATCGTCCGGGATGCCGGTCTCGGCATAGGTCTCGCGATCCGGGTGGTACGTCCCGAACATCTTGTCCCAGATCACCAGACGACCGGCGAGATTTCGACCGTGGTGCTCTGGGTCGATCGAGTGGTGTAGCCGGTGGTACTGGGGGCTCACGAGAACGCGACCGACCGGACCGAGATTCCAGCGCACGTTCGCGTGGATGAGATGGGCCCAGAACCAATTGAAGGCGCGCACGCCGACCCACGTCGGATACCCCACACCGAGCAATGCGAGCGGGAGGTAGTGGACGATCTCTTCGAAGATGTCCTGCACGATGTGCGTGCGATGCGTCGTGAGCGGGTTCAGATTCCGCTGGCTGTGGTGCATTGCGTGGACGTGCCAGAGGCTTCCTACGTTGTGCAGCATCCAGTGGCTCGCGTAGACCATCAAGTCGGCCGCGACGAATCCCACCAGCAGCTGCGCCGGCAACGGCCAATCGCGCGCGATCTGCCAGTCCCCCGGTGGCAAAACGAGCGCGTAGAGCCCCTCGTAGACGGCGGCGCTGACGAACAAGAGGGGCAGGAACAGCCATCGGTTGAGCGCTCCGAACACGAAGTCTTGCGCGAGCTCCACCGAGAACAGCGGCCGCGACCGCACGAAGAACAGGACTTCGAGGCCGAGACAAAGGAGCGCAACCCCGTAGAGCTTCCAGCTCAAGAGATAGTGTGGAAGGTGATCGAGATACGTTTGAAGCAGCTCCATTGCCGCCTGGCTTCCCTTGAGGACCTATCGGATTCGTCCCGCCGCCTCAACCGTCGCCACCGGTCGCCACGACGTCGGCATGCGGCAGCGCGGTCGAGATGGCTTTCTGGTCGCCGTACCCGAGACCCGTCGGAATTCGCCGCGTCGTGAGCCACCGATGGGTGTCTCCCAGTTCCGCCAGAAGATCGTCCGGCAGTCCGCCGTCTTCCAGAAGAACGACCTGCTCCGCCTCGTGCGGAGACAGCTCCTGCTCCGCGATCGATGCGAGCGCGCGCCGCAAACGACCCACGCGAGCGAGTCGCAGGTTCGACGTCTCGATGACGATCGAGAAGCTCGGCACGATCAGCCGACCGACGCGGCGGCCGCCGCCGACCCAAGCAGGACGTCCGCGATCCGAAGTGCCGCACGTCCATCCCACAGTGGAGGAGGCGGTCGGACGACCCACTCTCCGCGCGCGACGGCCGACCACGCTTCCACGATCGCGCCCGCGTTCGCCGGCACGAGGCGGCTGCTTCCATGCTCGAGCGTCACGGGGCGCTCGGTCGACCGGCGCACCGTGAGGCAGGGGACGCCCAGGACCGCCGTCTCTTCCTGAATCCCGCCCGAGTCCGTCAGCACCGCGGTCGCACCTGCCTGGAGATGAAGGAAGTCGCGATAACCAAGCGGGTCGACGAGTTGAATCCCGCGAGAGCGACGGAGGCGCTCCCCCTCCGTCGACGCCGCGAGTCGCTGCCGGGTGCGCGGATGGATCGGGAAGACGACAGGGCAACTGTGCGAGATCTCGGCCAGCGCGTCGACTGCTTCCCGGAGCACGCTCGGCTCATCCACGTTCTCCGGCCGGTGCAGGGTCGCGACCAGGTAGGACGAATCTGCCAGGCCGAGCCGGGCGCGCACGTCGGAGTCGGCCGCCCGCACCCGCTCGCGCTCGAGCGTGTCGATCATCACGTTGCCGACGAGATGAATCCGCGCCGGATCCACACCCTCGCGCCGCAGGTTGTCGACTCCCGCAGGCTCGGTCACGAAGAGACGGTCGCTGAGGTGATCGGTGAGCATCCGGTTTCGTTCTTCCGGCATGGTGGGATCGAAGCTCCGCAGACCGGCCTCGATGTGCGCGACGGGAATCCCGCGGTTCGACGCCGCGAGGGCGCCGGCGAGGGTGCTCGTGACGTCGCCCACCACGATCACGCGATCGGGAGCGAACTCCACCAGAACCGAGTCGAGCCGGCCCAGGATCTCCGCCATCTGCCACGAGATCGCGCCGGCGCCAACGGCTAGCTGCACGTCGGGCTTCTTCATTTCGAGCTCCGAGAACAGGTTCCCGGCGAGCCGTTCGTCGTAGTGCTGGCCCGTATGCACGACGCACGTCTCGACATTGGGCCGCGGCTCGAACGCGCGCGTCAGCGCGGCGAGCTTCATGACATTCGGCCGCGCACCGCAAACGCAGAGAAGTCGCGTCACGAGCCCGCCCGCGCAGCGACGACGGCGCGAGGCGCCACGTCGTCGAGAATACCCGCGAGGCGCCCGGCGAGAACGCGGCGATCGTACTGCGCGAACGACGGGTCGGGCACCCGGGTTGCGACCGGATGTGTGTCGGCAAGCTCGCTCATCGCACGCGCAATCGAGTGAGGATCGGCCTCCGTCACCAAGCGGTAGTCATGCGCGTACTGCGAGACGAGGGTCGAGTTGTCGCCGGGCGGCACCACGGCGAGCAGGGGCCGCCCGCTGCGCAGGTATTCGAAGGTCTTGCCGGCGACTGGGGTCACGGCGCCGGCGCCGGCAGCCTGATAGAGCACCAGGACGTCGGCCCGCCGCATCTCTGCAACCGCGGCGGCGTGCGCGACCGCACCTTCCAGCCGAACGACGTCGTTCAAGCCGAGCGCCTCAACCTGTCGGCGCAGGGCGACTCCGTCGTCGCCCAGGACGCGAAAGGTCAGGCGGCGTCCCGAGTCCACGGCGATGCGAAGGCCTCCCAGCAGCGCTTCCGCGGATCGTCCGGCGATCCCTTCGAAGCGACCGCAGTACAGGAACTCGACCTCACCACGGCGCCGGACGACCGGCGCGGGCCCCGCGAAGTCGGCTTCGTCGTAGCCGTTGGGCACCATGGCGAGCACGGCTCCGGCCGACGCGACGCGCGTCGCGAGCGCTGCGGCCATCGACGGCGTATTGGTGACGACCGCGCGCGATGCCGCAAGCACGCGTTGCTCGAGCGGCGGATAGACCCAGCGGACGAGGCCACGCTTCAGCAGGCGCTTGGCCCACGCGCCCGCGACGAACGGGTCGAGAGCCCATCCGTCGCGGAAGTCCGCGACGAGCGGGACTCCCGCCTCGCGAGCCACGCGGGCTGCGACGAGCAGATGGGCGAACGGCGGCCCCGTGGCGTAGACGACGTCGAAGGGGCGTTCCGCGAGCAACGCTCGCACGCGGGACTCGATCCGCCGGGCCCATGTCCACGCAGCCGCCTGGTACGAGAAGCCCTCGGGAACACCGGCGGGGATCGCGATGACCTGCTCGTCTCGCCCGGCAGAGTCGCCGCGACACACTACGGTCGCCCGCCAACCGAACTCCGGCAGGTAGCGCACGAACTTCGCCATCCGGATCGCGGCTCCCGGTGCGCGGCACGGAGGGAAGTCGTACGCGAGCGCGAGAACATCCCGGGTTCCGACTTCGGCTTCTCCTCGCACACGCGATCTCCGCATCCCGCCGGCCTGGCGCGATACAGCGCTTCTGCCGGAAGGATCTCGGAGATTCAACTCGGCCGGCCCAACCGATCCGTTCGAGTCCGCCCGGCGAGCGTGCGACCCAAATCTAGGTCTTCGAGCAATGGAGGCCGCGGCTAAACTCGCGCCCCGGCTAGAGCAGCGGTGCGGTCGACATCCGTGAACCGCGCACGGCGCGCATCCGGTGACCTCCGAATCGCCCGAAGCCCATCTTGAGGCCCGTCCCGAAGTTGACGGTCCAACCGAGCGATCCATCCGAAGACGCCGCAGTCGAGCTCATGTACGTCGCGGCGGCGACCTCGCCCTAGATGGGCGGACAGTCTTCGCTGTCCTCGCCCGCCAGGATGCGGAGGCTATGGTCGGGGTAGGCATCATCGTCAACCAACACAGGCGCAGGCATGGAAGTCGCCGTCATTCAGCTGCTTCGCGATAGCCCTCTTCTGCTGCCGTTCTTCGTCATCGGAACCGGCCACCTTCGGATTCAGTCTATTCATCTTCTCAGTCGGCTTGCAGGCCGGCCCGAGGTTTTTTGGCGCCCTTCTCGAGGACGGACGCAAGTATGTCGCGCTATCGGCGGTCGTCGCCACGACGGCATTCGGCCTTGTCTACGCGATGGGCAGAGTGATCCCCTCGACCTGGCGTGCCAGTCGGACGATCTGAGCCCAGTCGCTCGTCACGATGTCCTGACCATGCGCGAGGTTGTTGCGCAGCGATTCCAGATCTTTGGCCGACTGCTTTGCCTGGTTCATCGATTCGAAACCGAGCGACTGCATGAACTCGGCGTCCTTGACCAAGATCTGGACCTTGTCCGAAATCTGGAGGCAGTCGGCCAGATCACCGCCGCGGCCGCGCCGTCTACGTTCATTGTACAGAGATAAAGCCTTCTCCAGACGGCTCCGACTCAGAAGCGACTGCCAGGCGTCGTCGGCGTGAAGGGACTTGATGCTCTCGGTCAGATACATCTCGATGATCGTCACGATGCCGAAGAGCCACATCCTGACCACCGGCTTGTTCATGTCATCGCGCGCAACCACGCCAGTTACGTTGCCCGCCGAAGTCGTAAAGCAGAACGCTCTACGGGTCAGAACCTGGACCAGGTCCACAAGTGCGCTGTCCTCTTCGACAGTTTGCCCCGCCTCGATCGCGCGAATGCTGTCGCCGCTCCTATCGCCTACGAGATCGCCCTCTTCGACATACCCCACGATGCGGCCCTCGCGCCGAACACCCGCGACCTGCTCGTCCTCGACCTGCAGTAACGCGAGCGCCTCGGAGGCGGGCACGTCCTGATCGAAGGAGATCAACGGAGAGAGGACGTCTCGGGCAGAGAACGACTCAACGAACATGCTTGGCAGCATGGACGAGAGCGGGCCGGTTGAATCCCGATGATCGTCAGAGAGCTCGGCCGCCGACAGCACCCCGTTCAGACCGAGCCGACTCGCACAGCGCGTGTGGGTCTTCTGGGCCAGGGCATAGAGCTTCGGATGCCCCTCTTTGAGGACCTCGAGAAGCGTCGCCATCTCGGAAAGGAAAGTCCGGGCGAAGCGCGCGTCGTGCCGAGTGATGTCGGTACAGTTGTTGATCAAGTCGGCAAGCTTGACCGTCTTCGCTTCTGCTGACGCTCTCGCGAGATGTGCGTGGTCGATCGCCTTGCGGGCGGCGCGGTTGCCATCACTGGGCTTGCTTACATCCGTCAGTTCGAGCACGAGGCTAGCCACGTGCGTGCCAAACTCGGACTCGATGTCGCGTACGGTCGCAGGCGTATCCTCTACGGTGTCGTGCAGCCAGGCCGCCGCAAGCACGGCGGGCGCGTCCGTGACGCTCGCCACCAGCTTGACCGTGGCGGCCAGATGCACGACGTACGGCGCCTGGGTGTACTTGCGACGATGATCGATGCGCTTGTGGGCGTGCGTCGCAAACTCCTGCGCCCGCAGGATGAGTTCCTTGCCATTCATGATTCGTTTGCTGCATTTCTAAGAAACTTGCCGTCGAAGGCACTGCAAGCCCTCTCCTCGATGGAGATCGCTTGCGCTAGGCGATCCGTTGGGAGGGCTCAGAGGGAGTGGGCAAGCACTACGGCCGCGGGAGGCCCCGGAGCGGCCGTCTTCAATCTCGAAGAGATCAACCGCGTGGATCGTCGCGCCCTCTCGAACGGTGATCTCGAACTCGGCGGCGACGCGGTCGGCGTCGGAGAGAAGCTTACATCCCTGCCCGAACACTCGGCTCGAGGGCCACCGCGCCCTCGAGCCACGCCCCCTCGGGCACGTCGGCCACGTCGGCCACGTGCGCCATGACGAGCTCGCCCGTTGGGACGAGTCGAGCGCGTCGATCATTCTTACGAACAAGGACCGAGGGGAGCCATCTGGTAGGAGACGACTACATCTCATGACCAAGTCCGTCGACGCCCAGACCCCCTTCGCGCCTCCCCGCACGGTGGCCATTGCTCCGTGCGGCGGCCACATCGGCCCGCAGGCCGAGCACTTCGAGGTCGAGGAACTGCCGGCCTACCCGCTGTCGGGCGACGGCGAACACCTCTTCCTCTGGGTTGAGAAGACGGGGCGGACCACGACCGAAGTCGCGCAGCGGATCGCACGCGCGGCCGGCGTTCGGCCCCGCGATGTCGGCTACGCAGGGATGAAGGACAAAATCGCGATCACCCGGCAGTGGTTCTCGTTGTGCAGCAAGGAAAAGAGTCCGGCCGCGTGGGACCTCGGCGACGATGCGCGTGTCCTCGATGCGACCCGGCACAAGAACAAGCTGCGCACCGGGCATCTCGCGGGCAACCGGTTCCGGATCACGCTGGTCGACGTGCCCTCGGGAGGTGCCGAGCGCGCAGACGAGATCGCCGCGCAGATCCGCAGTCTGGGGTTACCGAACTACTTCGGCCAGCAAAGATTCGGTCGGGACGGCCGCAACCTGCACGAGGCCCACATCTGGCTGGACGGCCTCGCGGGGCCCGGCGATCCGCCGAAGGCTACGGCATCACCCCACAGCGACCGCTCACCCACTTCCGACAACGACCAAATGGATGGCCACCGGAGAAGACGGCGCGGACCCGGGACGCGCTTCGCCAACAAGATGCTCCCCAGCGTGCTGCAATCCGAAGTCTTCAACCGGTACACCGCCGCACGCCTGGCGGCGGTGGACCTGCTCTTGAAGGGAGAGGTGGTTCGGCTGGGAGAATCGAGCCGGTGCTTCACGGTTGAGGACGTCGACGCGGAGTTGCCTCGACTCGTGGCTGGCGAGATCCATCGGACGGGCCCCATGCCCGGACCCAAAACTCTGCAAGCCAGCGGAGCACCCCTCGAACTCGAGGAACGCATCCTCGGCGAGCTCGGCCTCACGGCCGAACGAAGGAAGGCTCTCGAAACTCACGCCCCGGGCGCGCGACGCGACCTGCTGATCCATCCGGAGAACCTCGAGGCGACGGCACCGAGCACCGGAACGATCGTGCTGGAGTTCTCCCTTCGAGCGGGCGGATATGCAACGCAGGTCGCGCGGGAGTTCTCCGGCGCCCACTGGTCTCATCCGCGGGGCCTCTAGCGGGCGAGATCCCGAGTCTCGTTGCGCGCTCGACGTCGCGTGAGCGTGCTCCGGATTTCCCCGGCGGCACCGGCCGGCATCCACCCCTGTCGTTGAGGGGGAATGTAGAGCCCAGCCGGCGTGCCGCCAGCGTGCGAGGCGTCATCCCTTCCTCCGAATCGAGACCGGCGCGGTGTGCAAAGGAAGCGGAGCGGAGCCGCCAACCCTCCGTAGCGGAAGACCGGGCGAACGCAGCGGCGGGGGCGGTTTTTCCTCTGCCATCCCCTCATTCTGCGATGGCACGACCCCTGCAATCTCCATCGCCGACGCCACACCGCTTGCGCCGGAGCAGCGCTCTTCGCCAGCCCAACCCGACTCGCACCCGAGGAGATTCAGATGAAGACTCGCAGACCATCCCGACGTCGGCGCCTTGGCGCCCTCACCCTCACTTTCGCCCTCCTGAGCGCCGTGCCCCTCGGGCTGGCGAAACCGCTGTCGGACATCCTCTCCCCAACCGAAGCCACTGCGGCCACGGTCCGAGATCATCGCACTGGGAGCCCGAACGGCAGCACCGGTGAGACCACGACCCGGGATCACCGCAAGAAGAGTGGGTCCTCGACCGACGGCGGCACCACGACCACCCGGGATCACCGACGAAAGAGTGGGCCGGCGTACGATGCCCTGGAGAGCGGCGGGCACCTCGATCGAACCGTGACGGCCGCCACGGAGCGACGGCTCACGTTCTCGCAAGGCACGCACACCGTGCGGTTGACCAACTGCTCCGCCAACACCAAACCCTACGTTCACATCCTCGACGAGGCCTACCAGCAGGTCGCCATGGGCTCACCCCTGGCGCAGTTCAAGCCGTCGTCCGCCGCACAGGTCGGATCGAATTCGTATCGAATCGTCATGCGCGCACGCGACAACACGGCCGGGGGCGCATGCGACCTCGAGGTGGACGGCAGCGTAACGGAGCGCAACGTCCAGGTCGGCGGGTGGAAGGTCCGACTCTCGAAGCTGCGGCGCGGCGAGTCGATCCAGACCGTCGCCCTTGCACCATCTGCCGTGAACAGCCCGGCGCCGCAGCACGTGATCTACGAGATGGCCGGCAACGCGATCCGTCGTCGGCACGGTGGCCCCGGCGCAACCGAGCAGGGCGTCGGCTTCGGCGCGCCCAACGGCACGATCTACGTCGTTGTCGCGACCACCGATCAGACCCGTAACGCGCGGATCCGGCTGATCCGCAACGACGCGGGCCTCGCCAAGCACGACAAGGACGCTGACGGGCTCGGAGACGAACTCGAGGCATCCCTGGGCACGTGCTCGGATCGGACCAGCAGAGTGAAGGGCTTCGACTGCAGACAGGCCGCTGACGCGCGAGACACCGACGGCGACGGGATCTCGGATTCGTTGGAGGTTCTGGGTCGACGCGATGTGGCGCCCTACCAGGCACTCCCTTTCTGGGGTGCGGATGCGCGGCACAAGGATCTGTTTCTCGAGGTCGACTTCGCGAACGGGTGCTGGACCAACTCGAATCCCAAGCCGGCGGCGGCGGACCGACGGATGCCCGCTGCCGCGGCCCGTGAGATGGCGCGGATCTACGCAGACGGGCTCGGGGACACCACCTCGGCCCAGCAGACGAGTCGGGCCAAGCAGCTTCGCAACCCGGACGGACGTCGCGGCATCCGGCTGCACATCGACTCGGGGCGCGCACCCCAGAAGCGTGAGGACATCACGGTGTATGGCGACTGGGGCGGCTTCGGCGAGATTCCCGCCACGATGGATGCCGACTCGAACTGCCTCGGCTACGGCAACGGCGGCGACAACTGGCAGACGAGGATGTCGGCCGCTCGCCGCGGCATCTTCCACTACGTCGCAGGCTACCTCGGCGGTGGGGGCGCCGCGCGGGAGTTCCGCGTCTACTCGCAGTGGAACATGGCCAGTGCCGTGAATGCAGCACACGAGTTCGGCCACAGCCTGGGGATCGGTCATTCGGGTCCGGCGCATCGCTTGCCCGGCGATCCCAACTGCAAGCCGAACTACGCCAGTATCATGAACTATGCGTACTACGATCACCGCGGAGCTGCTCCGGACGTCGGCTTCTCCGATGGCAGCCGTGGTCCCGTCCTCGACAACCAGTCGGTCGCAGAGCGGTCGGCCGTCGACCCGACCGACACCCGATACCTGGACCACCTCGAGAAGGTGTTCGGCTACAACGTCGATCGCGCCTTGGGCCATGTCGACTGGAACCGCGACGGGGTCTTCTCGCCGACTCCGGTGCAGGCGTACACGAACTACGCGCCGGGCGGTGCCGGCTGTGAGTGGACGCGCTACAACGCGGTCGCGGTCGACACCACGGGAAAGGTCGCTCTGTCTCCCGCCGTCGCCTCGATGCGGTCACGGCTGTACTCCTTCTTCGTTCAGAGCTCGACCGGAAGGCTCGCCTACGCCAGCTCCGGTGATTCCTTCGACTGTCCCGATGCCGGGAAGGGCTGTGCCGGCAGCAAGTTTTCGCGGCCGCAGACCACGAGCATCGATGCCACGCAGGGGGTCGCAGCCGTCCGGGTCGACAGGGAAGACATCCTGGTGGTGACCAACGACGTGGCCGGAAACCTCTGGGCCAGCCACGTTTCTCGCGCCACGGGGCAGGACCGATGGTCTGCACCGCTCGGGCTCGCAATCGAGCGGGCCGCGGGTGAGCCCGCCCTCGTCTCGGACGGCCGCGGCTGGGCGCTGCTCGCCTACCGCTCGGCGATCGACCAGCGCGTCGTCGTGGTCTCCTTCGACGTCGACAGGGGCTGGGGAACGCCCACCCCCGCGGGTGCTCTGGATGCGGGTGGCAACCTGGTCCTCCTACCCCAGATGTCGGAGAGCGCGTCTCCGGGTCTGACCTTTGCCGATCTCCCCGACGGAGGGAAGAAGACCGGAGCCACGCGGGTCTATGGCCTCTTCGCGGACCAGAGCGGCGTGCTCCGCGTCTGGCGGCTGGAGCGCGAGACTCTGATCTTCACCCCCGCGGAGGTGTTCGACGGAATCGCCCCCACCATCATCGGCCGACCTTCAGGCGCCATGGTGTCGATCCGCGACGCAGCGAACCGCACCACGCGGCCGGGCCCCTTCCACCTGAGCTACCTCGACACGGCCGGCCGACCCAAGCGCATGCGAACCTTTGCCGACGGCGCCAAGTCCACGCGCTTCCGCCGAAGCTACCAGAAGCCGACATGGCAGGGCGCTCGCGTCGACTGGTGTGATCAGTGGGCAAAGGACTGCGGCGAACCTGCTGCCGATCACTTCTGCCAGCTCCGCATCGGCGGCGACGCCAAGGCCACGGGCTTCAAGAAGGCAAACGACATCGGCAAAACGACGCCGACCCGGACGCTCGTTGAGGGCCGCACATGCGCCAAGGCCAAGTGCGATGGCTTCGAGACGATCTCGTGTGAGCGCTCGAGCGACGGTGTCACCGTTCGCGACCACCGGACGAACACCGCCGGACCAAGCTACTGGGTGGGTCTGGATGGCCCGTTCGACAACACCTGGACTCGGCACCAGGGGATCACCCTCTTCCACGAACGCGGCGTCGACACCGGGCTTCGAGCCATGGCGGTGACGGCGGGTGGTGTGGCATCGTTCCGACCGAACGCCGACGGGCTCACCAGCATCGAGATCGCCGACGTGAGCGACTGGAAGGTGTTCTCGGTGACCCTGTGCCGCACACTCATGCGGCCCAACGATGCGCTTGGAGGGAAAATCGATACCCTGATCAGCGAGCCGGTCCAGTGCCTGGACTGGGAGTATCCTCGGCACTGATGCAACCGGGGCGGGGGAGCAGCGCGGTGGCGCCGCTCTCCCGCGACCGTTCGGGGGCTTCACGGTCGACCCCACCCGGGCCGTGAGCGTCCGATGAAATGAGCAGGTTGAAAGATCGGTGCAACAGCCCGTAAACTCCCCCCGGACGGTCGCCTGCCGCGACCGGGTTCGGAGGCTCATTCGATGATGCGTCGTATCCTCTCCAGCGCCATTTCGATCGCTCTGGCAGTCTGCCTTTTCGTTGCCGCGGGATGTGGGAGCGACGCCACCACCGGGTCGGGCTCCGGCCTCGAGCCGACCGATCCGCCGACGGAACCCGAGCCTCCAACGGAGCCCGAGCCGGAACCACCGCCAGGCGAGCCTACCTGTGAGAGCAACGCCGATTTCGACAGCACGTTCGAAGCGATCCAGGCCAATATTTTCGAGGGCCGCGGCTGCACGACACAGGTCTGCCACGGAAGCTCGGCCGCCGGCGGCCTCGAGCTGAGCCCGGACGTCGCCTACGAGAACCTGGTCGAAGTCGACTCGGTCGGCAGCCGCTGGCGGCTGGTCGAGCCGGGCGACAAGGACCGCAGCTACCTGTGGCTCAAGGTCGCTGCCGGCCTCGATCCCAGCATCACCGTCGCGGGCGCGTCGATGCCCAACGGCCTCCCCCCGATTTCGGAAGACGAACTCGAGGCCCTGCGGCTTTGGATCTCCTCTGGTGCGCCCGAGACCGGAAGCGTGCTCGGGACCGAAGAACTGTTGGGAGCCTGCCTACCCGACGTCAAGCCAATCGTCGTGAAGCCCCTCGATGCACCGGCGCCGGGCGAGGGAGTGCAATTCGTCTTGCCACCGGTCCCCCTCGCGGCCTCCAGCGAGCAAGAGATATGCTTCGCCACGCACTACGACTTCACCGACCAGGTGCCCGAGGGGGCGATCGACCCCACGGGGAAGTACTTCCGCTTCTCTGGCCAGGAGCTTCGTCAAGATCCGCAAAGCCATCATCTCGTGTTGATCCACGCCGACCTCGATCCGGACGAATCGGTGGATCACCCGGCCTTCGGCACCTGGACATGCGCCGGCGGCCCGTTGAACGACGACGTCTGCGACCCGCTGGACCTCACTGCCTGCGGCGACGACGGCTACTGTCATTCCGAGATCGACCACGTCTCGATCGGCTGCATCGGGTACGGACCGCCCGGGGGCGGCTTTGGGATCACGGCCCAGCAGATCGGGGGCGCCCAAGAGGCACAAGCGTTCATCGAGTTCCGCGACGGGGTATTCGGCCAGATGCCGCTTCGTGGGATCGCGTACTGGAGTTCGCACTCCTTCAACCTCACGAACGAAGACACCATCTTGAACGGGCGCATCAACTTCCCGTTCGCAGAGAAGCAGGACTTCCCGCTGCAGCAGATCTTCAACGTCGAACAGGTCTTCGGCGCCAACGCGGCGCCGTATACCGAGCAGACGATCTGCCACTTCAACCAGCTGCCGCAGGGCGCGCGACTCTTCGGCATCACCTCGCACACGCACGAAAAGGGCAAGCGCTTCTGGGCCGAGACGCCCGACGGGACGATGATCTACGAGAACTTCATCTACAACGATCCGGTAAAGCAGTTCTTCGATCCGCCTCTCGCCTTCGACTCCGAGGACCCAGCAGATCGCCGCATCCGATACTGCGCGACGTACAACAACGGCATGAACGAAGATGGCTCGCCGAACCCCGAACTCGTGACACGTTCGTCGCGGGTGCCCGAGAGCGCCCGCCAGACCTTTGGCGCCTGTGAGCCGGTCGCATGCGCGGGCGGAAACCTCGGCGCACCATGTGGAGGGACGGGAGACGACGCCACCTGCGACTCCTCCCCAGGAGCAGGCGATGGCTTGTGCGATGCCTGCAACATCACCGGCGGCGAAAGCACCGAGAACGAGATGTTCATCCTGATCGGGCAGTACTTCATCGATCCGGCGTTCCCACAGCCGCCGACAGACGGGCCAGTCTTCGCGGGCTTAGCGTCGCTCCCACCGCCAAACCGAGACTGACCGAGCCGGCTAAACGGCGTCATCCTTGGTGCCTAGGCTTTTGCCGGCACCGGTCGAGCATACGGTCTCGACGACGGTGCAGTGTACGCCACCATGCACGATCCCGTACGGCTGATGGTGCTTCGGCTCGACATCGTACTCGGCAACCACTTCGTCGCGGGTCGCGCTCAGGATGCGAAGTCCCTGATGCTGGTCCCAGTCGTTCATCAGAGATCCATCGGGAGGCCGAGGAACTCGTGAAACACGAAGTCGCGATGGGCGCGCAGTGCGGGCGTAAACGCTTCGCGGGTCCCCGCGTCGCTTGCGGTGAACATGGGACGCAGCGTGTCGGGGATCGCGCACTGTTCGGGCGGCAGTGGCTCGATCAGATTCGAGAACGTCGCCCAGTAGATGTCGAGCGCGCCCAGCCGATCACCAAAGAAGTAGTGACTACCCTCGGCCCCTCGCAGCTCGAGTAGAGAGTCGAGCTGGTTCAGGACCGAGACGACTCGAGCGACCGCCTCACCCGCGAGGTCTGGCGAGTAGTAGCCGTACTTTGTCGCGAGATGCTTCAAGAAAGCCGCCTCGGGATTCGCGCGAAGCCCTTCGTGAATGGCGAGGAGGCGCCGACACCAGCCCAGTCCCATCTCGCCGCAGATCTCGTGCGCGAGGCCGAAGAACAACGTGCGATCGGCGTCGCCGTCGGGAAGGAGCGACGGTTCGGAGGAGATGCGTTCGGCGAGAAGCAAGATCTCCGCCCAACCGCTGCGCGGTCGCTCCTGCTCCCACGCGGCGACCGGGTAGCTCTCTTGCCCGGTCCACGCCCCGAGCAGTTCGGGGGAATCGTCCGGTGTCGAGTGGACACGCAAGTACGGGATCTTCTTCACTTCCAAGATGCCTTTGGCGGCCAGAGACCACGGGCTCGGAAGTCCCTGCAGCAGAAGAAGCCGCATGCCGGGAAGGTTCCTCGCTTCGGTAATACTGATGCGGGTAGCCATGGGCCCGGAGCTAGCATCGACGCGCGGGCCGGGGAAGTCCGCCAGGCTCGCGCGGTCGGGACCGAAGGAGTAGAGTGCTGAGCGATGGGCGACGCCGAATCCGAGGGCCGGACGAACCACGCGCTGTGGCTGGGGCCGCTCGTCGCGGTGTTCGGGTTCCTCTCCTACTACACGATCTTCTTCTGGTGGCCGATCACCCGTGACTTTCCCTGGGTAAACCTGATCCTCCTCGCGATCGGCGTGACGTTGTCGATCACCGGTCTTCGGCGCGCATGGCCGCGCGGTGGATGGCGCGCGCTGGCCGGTGCCGTCGGCACGCTCGTGTCGGTCACGGTGTCCGGCGCCCTCGTATTTTACGTGTTCTCGTTATCGTACGGTCTCCCCGACGAGGCGCTGGCACTCGGAGTCGGGGAGGCGATCCCGGTCGTCAGCCTTTCCGACGATACGGGCATCCCGGTACAGCTCGCGGCCGCCGCGGGAGAACGCGTAATCCTCGTGTTCTACCGCGGCCATTGGTGACCGTTCTGCATGTCTGAGCTGCAAGGTTTGCAGTCGCGAATGCACGATTTGAGGGCCGCGGGCGCGCGAGTGATCGCGATCAGCCCCGACACCGTCGAACAGAACGCCGAGGTCGTCGCGAGCCTAGGCCTCGAATTTCCCATCCTGTCCGACATCGACCTGAAGGCCACCGATGCCTTCGGCGTCCGGCACGACGAGCAAGCCATGAGCGACAACGTCGCGATCCCGCGGCCTGCGACCTACATCTTCGGCAACGCCGGCACGGTCGAGTGGCGCGACCTCACCGACAACTGGCGCATCCGTCCGCGGCCCGATGATCTAATCGCCGCGCTTCACGCCACCGCGGGGTGAGCTTCGCGCGCTAGGCGGTCGGTTGCGGCGGGTGAGCGTCCTGCTCGACCGGAGCCGGCATCTCGACGACAGACGCGCCCTGGATCCCGTAAAGTTCGCGCAGGTCGGTGACCGCCTCCCCCATGACCGCGTGCCAGTCCCAACCGACGAACAGATCGATGTTCATCGCGGCACCCCGCTCAAAGCCCGTCATCACCGATTCTGGCCTGAAGTGCCACCAACCCAGATGGCCGGTAGGTGGAGTGTCGCCAGCTGCAGTGAAGGCCTGGGAACCCGCACTTCTCACACGCTCGAATCCTCATGAGCGAGTCAGAAGCGCGGGCGCCCTAGTCGAGTTCACACATGAGAATCCGGCCTCGCTGCGAACATCATCGCGTTGAACAGAGCGATCCAGCGCCCCTCGGCGAAGTACGCCTTCAGATCGGCGGGGGTCGCTCCAAAGTGCG
>JAJCZO010000215.1 GCA_029262355.1 Deltaproteobacteria bacterium | reverse complement strand
GAGCCAGGTGCGCCCCTTCGACCCGAGGCCAAGGCGCGAAAACGACGCGATAGTCGGGCACTCTCGCTAGTTTTCGCAACGCGGGGATCGGGTCGAAGGGACGTGCCTGGCGACGGGAGGAGCTTTTCAACAGCCTGCTAGCTCGCGCGTGCGAGCTGGACCTCCGGAACAGCCACGCTCGACGTCGCTTCTTCCGGCCGCCGCAGGAGATAGGCGAGCGGGCCGACGCTTCCCAGTGCCAGTGTGAGCAGCACGTAGGGCCCGGGCGAGATCTCGTGCTCGCGCGCGTCACGGACCATCCACGTGAGCGCGAGGCCGAGTGCGATGAAGAGGTCGGCACCCACGGTCAGCCCGACGATGCTCGAACCCAATTCTTCGAAGAATCCGACGTAGCCGACCTGGTACACGGCATAGGCAGTCAGGGCGGAAAAATCGAAGAGAACGGACGCGATGACGATCTTTTTCCAGCTCATGGGGACCCTCCCTTCGGGTCGCTCGAGGGCTCGCGTCGTGCGAGCGAACCGGGAGCACTCCAAGTCGCGTGCCGTTCGCTCGTGCTCGCAGAATCGGCTGGAAATCCGGCAGCTGGTCGAGGGGGCGATGCGTGGAGCCGTGTGGCATGCTGGACGCGCCCGTGGCGGCTCCGCAACATCGGTTGCATTCTGGCGCCCACTCACCGGAGAACCCGCCCGGAAGCCTCCGAAAATCGAAGGTGGCCGCGAGATTGCACCAGGACGGAGTCATGCAACAGATGCCGAGCGAACAGAGAGTGGGGTGGTGCCGCGAGCGCTGGCTCGGGCTTGTGGGGGGATTGCTCGTCGGGGGACTCGATACGATCCTGTCGTTGGTCCTCGGAATCCACTTCGAAGCCGGTGGCCAGGACATCACGTGGATCGGCCTCGGCTTCTACGCCGTCTCGTTTGCCGGGATCGGCTTCCTCGTGGGGTTGGTGATGGAGGCTCGCAGGGGCGAGCGGCGTCAGGCGGCGATCATTCGCGAACAGCTCGAGACCGTCGATGCGACGCGCAAGCGGCTCGCCCAGAGTGAGAAGCTCGCCGCACTCGGCCAGCTCGCTGCGGCCGTTGCCCACGAGGTCCGAAACGCGTTCGCGGTGATCCGATCGTCGGCCCAGGGCATCACCGAAACGTTGCCCGAGCAGGATGCGGAGGGACGCGAGTCCTGCTCCTTCATCGTGGCCGAGATCGATCGATTGACGAACGTCGTCAACTCGCTCCTTTCCTTCGCCCGGCCGCTGCGGCTGTCGCCTCGTCCGGTGAACGTCCACCAGCTACTGGATCACGCGCAGCTCCTGGCGAGACAGGAGCTCGACGCGAAGCGAATCCGGATCGTGCGTGACGAGGACGCGGTTCTTCCGCCGATCGAAGCCGACTCGGATCTCGTCGTGCAGGTTCTGCTCGACCTTCTCTCGAATGCCGCCCAGGCGACGCCACCGGGAAGCGAGGTTCGGCTCGAGGCGCAGGCGGGCGACGATGAAGTCCGCATTGGTGTGGCGGATGCGGGGCCGGGGGTTCCGGAGGACCTGCGCTCGCGGATCTTCGAGCCGTTCTTCACGACACGTGACAAGGGAACCGGTCTAGGACTCGCCGTCGCACGCCAGATCGTCGAGGCGCATCACGGCCGCATCGAGGTTGGCGAAGCGCGTGCCGGTGGTGCGCACTTCCGCATCTCCCTTCCCGCCGCGGCGGTGGCCGGAGTCGCGGCGTGAATCCGCGCGTACTCGTCGTCGACGATGAGGAACGTCTCGCGCGCTTGATCGCTCAGACCTTGGGTCGCGCGGGCTACGAGTGCGAGGTGCAGGGCAACGGCAACGACGCTCTCGCCGCTGCCGAGGTGCGCCGCCCTGATGTCGTCGTGACGGATTGCCGCATGCCTGGGATGGACGGACTACAGCTCTTGCGCGAGCTGCGCTCGCGGTACCCCGATCTGCCGGTCATCCTGGTGACGGCATTCGCCGACGTGCCCTCGGCGGTGTCGGCCATGCGCGAGGGAGCGTTCGACTACGTCGCGAAGCCGTTTGACAACGAAGAGCTCCGCGCCCTGGTCGGTCGGGCTGTCGCCCTGGTGCGGCTCGAGCGCGAGAACCGCTACCTTCGCCAGGAAGTCGGTCGGCGCTACTCCCCGGACGCGATGGTCGCGGAGAGTCGGGCGACGCGCGACCTCCTCGAGCTGGTGCAACGGGTCGCGCCGAGCAAGGCCACGGTGCTCGTGCAGGGCGAGAGCGGAACCGGCAAGGAACTCGTCGCGCGCTTGCTGCACTATTGGAGCGATCGGGTGGGGGGTCCCTTCGTTGCGGTGAACTGCAAGGCGTTCGCCGAGGGCGTGCTCGAGAGCGAGCTCTTCGGCCACGAGAAGGGAGCGTTCACCGGCGCGGCTCAGATCCGTGAGGGCTGCTTCGAGCGGGCGACCGGGGGGACCCTCTTCCTCGACGAAATCGGAGAGGTGAATCTCGACTTCCAGGCGAAGCTCCTGCGCGTGTTGCAAGATGGGGAGGTGCTGCGGGTGGGCGGCTCCAAGCCGCGCAAGGCCGACGTTCGCGTCGTGGCTGCGACCAATCGGGTCCTGCGCGACGACGTCGCCTCGGGCCAGTTTCGTGACGACCTGTTCTTTCGACTGAACGTGATCCCCATTCAACTCACGCCGCTCCGCGAGCGGCGCGAGGACGTTCTACCGCTCGCAGAGCATTTTCTCGCGCGCCACATCGCCGACACCGGTCGCGCTCTCTCGCTCTCGACGGAGTCGGTCGACGCTCTCGCGGCGCACGCATGGCCCGGGAACGTGCGCGAGATCGAGAACGTGATCGAGCGCGCCGTCGTTCTCGCGCGCGGTGAGAAGATCGCACCAGAGGATCTCTTGCTCACCGAGACCCTCGCGGCGCCGCGGGGCGAGATCGAATTAGCGCCGAGCGACGGTACGTTGCAGGAGCACCTCGATCGCGCAGCGACCGATCGCGTCGAGGCGGCGCTCGAGGCGGCAAACGGTCAGCGGGCCGAAGCAGCGAGAGCGCTCGGTATCGACCGGACCACGCTCTATCGAACGATGAAGCGCCTCGGCCTGGCGTAGCGTTCGAGTCCTCGTTCGTGCGCGCCGTCGCCCGAGTCAGTAGAGTCCTCGTCCATGAAGACGATGCTCTGCAAGCAGTTCGGTCCGCCGGAAAGCATGGTCCTGGAAGACGTCTCGTCGCCCAAGGCCGGACCTGGTCAGGTCGTGCTCGACGTGAAGGCCTGTGGGGTCAATTTTCCCGACGTTCTCATCATCCAAGACAAGTACCAGTTCAAACCCCGGCTCCCGTTCGCCCCCGGGGGGGAGGTTTCCGGCGTCGTGAAGGAGCTGGGAGAGGGCGTCACCACGCTGTCGCTCGGCGATCGGGTGCTCGCGTCGACCGGGTTCGGTGGGTTCGCCGAGGAGCTTGCGATCCCGGCGACGTCGGCGGTGCCCATCCCCGACTCCATGGACTTCCCGACGGCGGCCGCTTTCTTGATGACGTACGGCACGTCGTACTACGCGCTGAAGGATCGCGCGCACATTCAGCCGGGCGAAAATCTCGTCGTGCTCGGCGCGGCGGGTGGCGTGGGCCTCGCGGCCGTCGAACTGGGCAAGGCGCTGGGCGCGCGCGTGATCGCGGCCGCGTCGAACGAAGAGAAGCTCGCGGTATGCAAGGAGCATGGTGCTGACGAGACGATCGACTACTCGACCGGCAGCTTGAAGGACAGCATGAGGAAGCTCACGGGTGGTAACGGCGCCGATGTCGTCTACGATCCGGTCGGCGGCGAGTACTCCGAGGCTGCGATTCGTGCCACGGCTTGGGATGGACGTTTTCTCGTGATCGGGTTCGCGACAGGGGACATTCCACGCATTCCGTTGAATCTCACCCTTCTCAAGAGCTGCCAGATCGTCGGCGTATTCTGGGGCGCCTTCGTCGGCCGCTTTCCGGAGCGCAACAAGCAGAACACCCGCGAGCTGTTCGATCTCTTTGCGAAGGGCACGATCAAGCCCTACGTGTCGTCGTCCTACCCGCTCGATCGAGCGGCAGACGCACTCGACGAGATCGGTGGGCGGCGCGCGAAAGGGAAGATCGTCGTCGTTCCCTGACGAGGCTGCGATCGGGGAAGAGTGCTAGTGTGCCGGCGCGTCGCCGACGAGCTTGAGCTCGACGGTACGTCCATCGGGATCGGTGGCGTAGACCGAGAGCCCGTCGCCGGTCGCGCCGTACCGGTCTGCCGGGTCGCCGTGCGGAATGCCGAGCCGATCGAGCTCCGCGATCAGGGCATCCGCATCGTTCGATGCAACCTGGAGGCAGAAGTGATCGTACAACGACTCGCCCGGTCCTGCCTCGCTCTTCCAGATCTTGCCATCTACGACGTCGATCAACGCTGAGCCGGCACGAAGCTGGTAGAGTCCGAGTTCTTCCAGAACCCTGTCCATAGGGCACCCTAGCGCGTCGCGATAGAACGCTAGGATCTGCTCGAGCCGGTTGGTCCGAAGGACGATGTGGTCCAGTCCACGGATGGGAATCGCAGCCATGGTGCTCACCTCGCACTCCTAGACGAGCGCGTCCAGTCCGGGCTACGGTGGCCACGGCTGGCGGCACCCCACACCAGCAGATTGGGCGTCCCTCGGAGGGCCTATGAGACGCTTCTGGGTCTCGATCGTGCTCGTCGGATCCACCTTCGGTGTGTCCTTTGCGGACTGCGGAACTCCGCTGGACGGGCTGAAGTTTCGGGCAGCGATGCGGAGCCGGATCGCCTGCGAGCGCAAGCAGGCGTTGGGAGAGCCTGTTCAATGTGAGGACCCGCAGGCGGTTTGCGCAGACCAGGTCGATCGCGTTGCGGAGCTCGTGTTCGGGGCTGTCGGCGTCGTCGATCGCAGCGAGCCCGGCTGGAAGTGCCAGAGGGCGATCGCCACGACCGCGCGGAGGTACTTGCAAAAGCGTGTCCGCGAGCTGATCTCCACGGGACGACGGCAGGTCGCTTGGGCCCCAAAGGTCGTGCGACGACTGGCGAGGCGGTGTGGCGCGCCCGGGCCGAGCCTGCCGGTGCTCGGAGGTGCGTGCGCGAACCAACCGGGCCCGTTCGATCCGGTCGAGGCCGCCCTCTGCATGAGAGGCACGCTCGAGGCGATCGCGCAGGAAGTGACCGGGGTCGACATCGCGCCGAACATTCTGCTGGTGCTCACCGATGATCAGCGCGCCGATACGATGTGGGCGATGCCGCTCACGCGAGCACTCATCGGTTCGCGCGGTATCGAGTTCGCCGAGAGCTTCGTGTCGACGTCCCTGTGTTGTCCGGATCGTGCGTCGATCCTGACCGGGTTGTACGCCCACAACCACGGCGTGCAGTCGAACGCGGGCGCGCTCGTGTTCGATCACAACGGCGACACGATCGCTCGCCAGTTGCAGGAGAACGGGGGTTATCGCACCGCACTGCTCGGGAAGTACATGGTGCAGACCGGCACCGCTCTCGGCACCTGGGTGCCGCCCGGCTGGGACCAATGGCAGGTGTTCATGGAGGGAGGCAACGACGGTTCGGGCCGCCTGTACTACAACTACCACCTGAACGAGAACGGGGCATTGCGGAAGTATGGCTCCGACCCCGCCGACTACTCGACCGACTTGCTCGGCGGTCGCGCGCGATCCCTGATCGCTGCCTGGCGATCGCGGCCGTGGTTCATTGAACTTTCGGTCTTCGCTCCGCACCCAAAACCCATTCCTGCAGATCGTCACATCGGGGCGTATGGCGGCGTGCCGCCGCACCGCCCGCCGAGCTACGTCGAGCTCGACCTGAGCGACAAGCCTAGTTGGTTGGGTATCGAACGCTTCTATGTGCAGCTCACTCCATCCGAGCCTGCCGCGACGGATGCGCGGCGCATCGACCAGCTCGAGACATTGTTGGCCGTGGACGAAGTGGTCGCCTCTCTGTCGGACCAATTGGAGGCTCTCGGGCTCACGGACAACACGCTCGTCGTGTTTACCTCCGACAATGGAGTTCTCTGGCTCGAACACTGGCTGCGGCTGAAGAACTATCCCTACGAGGAAGCCGTCCGGGTGCCGCTGCTCATGAGGTATCCGAAGTTCATTCATACGCCGCGCCAGGAGTCTCGCCTCGTGCAGTCGATCGACTTCTACCCGACGTTTGCGCAGCTGGCCGGCGTGGCGGGCCCGCCGGTCAACGGGCGGAGCCTCGTTGCCCTGTTGCGTGATGAGGCATTCGGTTGGCGAGAAGACATCCTTCTCGAGCATTTCGGGGCAGGCACGACCGACCCGAGCCAAGCTCTCCGTACGAAGGATTGGAAGCTGATCGATACAGATGCCTCAGCAGGTGTCACGGCGGAGCTCTACGACATGAACGCCGACCCCTATGAACTCGACAATCTGGCGGATGAGCCAGCTCACGCGGCGTTGATCGGCCAAATGCGAGCCCGTCTCTCCGCGCTACTTGCCGAGTAGCGCGCGATCTCGGATGATCCGGTGTCATGCCACGCGCGAACGCCAACGGAATCGAAATCGAATACGAGACGTACGGAGATCGCGAGGGTAGGCCGCTCGTCCTCCTCCGCGGTCTCTCTACCCAGCTCATCCACTGGGATCCCGACCTTTGTCGCGGCCTCGCGGACCGGGGCCACTACCTCGTCATCTTCGACAATCGCGACGTCGGGAAGACGACTTGGTTCGATGAGGCTGGCATCCCGGACCTGGGTGCGCTGATCGCCGGCGAGGTCACGCCAGCGTACGGTCTGGACGACATGGCCGATGACGCCGTGGGGTTGATGGACGCTCTGGGCCTCGAGATGGCGCACCTTGCCGGCATCTCGATGGGGGGGATGATCGTGCAGGCCGCGGCCGGCCGGCATCCGTCGCGTATCCGCAGTCTCACGTCCGTCATGTCGAGTACGGGCGGACCCGAGCTTCCGCCGCCCTCACCCGAGGCGATGGCGGCGCTGATCTCACCGGCTCCCGAGGAGCGGGGCGCGTACATCGAGCACACGGTCCGCACGCAGCGCGTGATTGGCAGTCCCGGCTTCCCCTTCGACGTGGAGCGCGAAACCGAAGTCGCCGGGCGCGCGTTCGACCGCGCGTTTCACCCGGCAGGCGCGGCTCGACAGCTCGCCGCTGTGCAGGCTCACGGCGATCGTCGTCCCGCGCTCGCGAAGATCGACGTGCCCGCGCTCGTGATCCACGGATCAGGCGACCCGCTCATTCCGGTGGCGCACGGGCGGGACACGGCCGCGGCGATCCCAGGCGCCGAACTCTGCATCATCGAGGGGATGGGGCACGACATCCCGCGCGGCGCCCACGGTCAGCTCATCGACACGATCAGCGCACTGACCGCTGGATCCGAGAGCCGGTGAACCAGGGGCAAACCTGGTCTTGCCTCACCGAAGGGGGCGCGGCACACTCCGGAGTCCTCTGCCTCGGCGCAACGCTGGGGCGGCGCACCAAGGGGGATACGAATGAAGCTCGGACTTTTTCTGCCGATGCTCGGCGAGGCTGCGAAGCTCCGCGAGCTGCTGATCGCCGGCGCAACTACGGCCGAGAAGGTCGGATTTCATTCCCTGTGGTTCCCCGAGCACGTGGTGCTCGTCGACGACGCGCGATCGAAATATCCCTACTCGGACGATGGTTCGCTCCCGGTCGGGCCGGAAGCGGGCATGCTCGAGCCGTTCGTGGCGATTGCGGCCGCCGCGGCGGTCACCGAGCGGATCCGGCTCGGTACGGGCATCTGCCTCGTCCCGCAGCGCTCGCCGATCTACACCGCGAAGCAGGTTGCCGATTGCGACGTGATTTCAGGTGGCCGGATCGATTTCGGCGTTGGCATCGGCTGGCTCCGCGAGGAGTTCGATGCGCTGGGTGCCGATTTCGATGCGCGCGCGCATCTCTGCCGAGAGCACCTGGCCGCCATGACGTCGTTGTGGACGGATGAGGTCTCACAGCACCAGGGCAACCTGCTCGTCGTGCCGCCGGTTCGCATGTTCCCCAAGCCGATCCAGAAGCCGCATCCGCCGATCATCTTCGGCGGAGAGAGCATGAACGCGCTTCGCCGCGTCGCCGATCTCGGGCAGGGATGGTTCGGGTTTCACCTCGATCCGGCGCAGGCGGCCGAGCGGGTGCACGTGCTCAATGGCGTTCTCTCGCAGCGGGGACGTCGGCCGGATTCGATCGAGGTGAGCGTGTCCCCGTACCTCAAGCCGCACCGCGACGCCGCCGCGCTCGAGGCGTACGCCGACGCTGGTGTCGACCAGGTGATCCTGATGGCATTCGCGCCAGAGGTCGATGCGTTGCGCGCCGAGATCGAGCAACTGGCTTCCAGCCTGATGGAGACCGCGGCGCATCTCGAGACCCGTCCGCGGCCCCATCACTGAGCGTCGCGAGCCGCGTCAGACGGACGGATCGATGACGAGCTTCACCGCATCGGTCTGCGTCGAGAAGCTGTCGAAGACGGCTTGGACGTCGTCCAGCGGTCGGGGCTGGATGACGAGGGGTCCGACGTCGATCCGGCGCGTGGCGATCGCGTCCAGCGCTTCCTCGAAGTCGGTTTGCGTGTAGGCGATCGAGGGGAGCAGGGAGATCCCTCGGTTGAACCAGTGCCCCGGCGTCATCTCGGCTGGTGAGTGGTAGGACGCTACGAGAACGACGCTGCCGCCGACTCGTGCGAGATGCGCCGCTCGTTCGATCGACTCCGGCCGTCCGCTCGCTTCGAACACGACTTCCGGGCCGCCGCGGGTGAGATCCCGGATGCGGTCGTCGGGCTGATCGTCGGCGGTGAACGCTCCGAGGCCGAGCGCATGTGCGCCCGCCACGCGGTGTGCCCGGTAATCCGTGCCGAAGACGAGGGCGCCCTTCTGGCGTGCGATGAGCCCCGCGAACAGTCCGAGGGGCCCGAGCCCGAGCACACCAACCCGGGTGCCGGGCCGAATGTTTCCGAGTCGAACCGCATGCCATGCCACGGCAAGCGGTTCGACCAGGGCGCCGAGCCGAGGCTCGAGCATGCCGGGCAGTCGTCGCAGGGATGAGACCGGCGCCGAGACGAACTCGGCCAGGCCACCGGGGGCGCCGCCGCAACCCATCATCGCGGCGAGCCCAGGGCCGCAGAGGTTCTGCTTCCCACTCGTGCACAGTTCGCACCGTCCGCAGTATGGGATGGGGACCACCGCCGCCCGGTCTCCCGCGGTCCATTCCCGAACGCCTCGCCCCACCTCGACGACGGTGCCGGCGAGCTCGTGGCCCAGAATGGCGCCGTTCTCGAGGAGGCGGTTGCTGTAGATACTGTGATCCGTACCACACAGTCCGCATGCCGAGACCGATAGAACCACGGCCTTGGGCTCCGGAGTCGGGTCGGGGACGGTATCGACGGAGAACCGTCCATTGCTCAGAATCGCTGCTCGCATGGCAGGCTCGATTCGTCCATACTCTGCAGTTCACTTCGGTTCCACCCAATCGTTCCCCTGAAACGCCCCGCGCTCTCCCATTGGCAACGCACTGATGAAGAATGTCGTCAAAGTAGGCTTGCTCGTCCTCTTGTTGGTTGCGGTCGTATTTGGCGCGCGCATGCTGGGTCTCGATCAGCTGCTCAGCCTCGAGGGGATGCGCACTTGGGTCGATTCCTGGGGTCGGTTCGGGCCGGTCGCATTCATCGGGATCTGCATCCTCGGGATCGTGCTCTACCTGCCCGAGAGTCTTCTCCTGACCTTCGGAGGTGCTCTTTTCGGTGGCTGGCACGCCTTTGCGTACGGCTGGATTGCGACCGTCATCGGCACGACGGCCACGTTCCTGATCGCTCGCTACCTGGCGCGAGACTACGTCCAGCGCACGTTCATCGAGCGGCGCGACTGGTTCCGTAGGTTCGACGAGCGCTTTTCGCGCCACGGCTTCTTCTGGGTGTTCTTCCTGCGGACGGTCCTGGGATTGGCGCCGCCGCTCAACTGGGCGGTGGGCGCAACGAGCGTTTCGTTTCCGAACTACGCGGCCGGAACGGCTCTCGGCGTGATCCCGAACGTTGCGGTGTTTGTGTACTTCGGCGGTTCGATTGCCGTTGCGATCGAGCAGGGGGATTGGCTCACGCCCCAGGTGCTGGTGCCCGCGGGCCTCGTGGGGATGTTCGTCGCCGTGGGCGTGTTGATGGGACGACGCCTCTTCAGCGACGACGACTCGTAAGGTCGACGGCCGCTCTCGTCGGCACGGCAGCCCCATCGGCCGTCCCTTGGATCAGCAGGGTGTGGGGTGGGCCCGGCCGCCGCCGCATGTCGCGCCGAGAGGCCTTGGGGCCTTGGGGCCTTTGGGGGCCGTTCCCACCCTGAGCGGGAGGGCCGGAGTCGCCACAATGGACCGGCTGCTCGCGGGGGCGATGGCGCGACCGGCTCGCCGGGTGGGTTGCCCCTGGCCGCGCGCGAGCACCGCCAGCGGGCATCCCGCGTCCGGGCAGGCGGTACTGCGCACGAAGGGTTCGACGGCAAACCAAAGCTCGGAGGCCAGGAATTCGTCGAAGTGGGCCGTCAGCAACCCGACCGGTGCGGACGATTCTGACAGGGGGGCGGAAACCGTTGCCGCTTTTTCATCGGCAGGGACACCCACTTCTTTAGCTTTTTCGCGCTGTGCACCGATTGTTTCAACTTGGAACGGATCTGGCTGTGTCAGGCGCCGAGGACCGCAAAGAGACGGTCCCATGACCAGCACCAAGAGGCGCCGAAGCCCGGACGGAGTCCGCGAGCCAGGCTCGACGCAGGATAGGAGAGGATGATGCGGGCAACGGCTTCGGCAGGCAGGGGAATGACGGCTACGGCGAGAAAGGGTGAGGCGCTGGCCGCTACGGTTGCGGCTTCGACCCACGCCAAGCGCAAGGGCACTCAGCCCCGCAACGCCCGCACGACGACGCGGTGTGGCTCGGTCGAGGGCCGAGGCGAAACGAAGCGAGCCCCGGCTCGCGCCACCGCGGCCAAGGCGACAGTGGGGCACTACCCGGAGGCGGAGGTCAAGAATCACCTCCCGCTGGTCCGCCAGGTCGTGCAGCGGATGCTGCCGCGCAAGCCCCCGGAGATTCCGACCGAGGATCTGATCAGCTGGGGCACCGTCGGTCTTCTCGACGCGATGCGCAAGTATGACTCCACCCGCGAGGCCTCGTTCTCCACGTACGCGCAGTACCGGATACGTGGCTCGATTCTGGATTATCTGCGCCGATGTGACTGGCTCCCGAGAAGCATTCGCCAGAAGTCGCACGACATGGAGGCGGCAACGCTTCGTCTCGAGCGTCGCTTCGGCCGCCCGCCGGGTGACGAAGAAATGGCGAAGGAGATGAACCTGAGCCTCGACGAGTACGCCCGGACCGTCTCTGCTCTGGGCTCCTCGACGATGATTGCCTCCGGCGATCTCGCCTTCGGACGGGGCGAAGAGGTTCTGACCGAAGACCACGAATTCTCGGACTCGGGTGACCACGGTCCGATGAAGAACGTGCTCCAGAAGCAACGCGTCGAGATCCTCGGCCGGGCGATCGAAGCCCTGCCGGAGAAGGAGCGCATCGTCGTCTCCTTCTACTACTACGAGGGCCTCACGATGCGGGAGATGGCCGATGCCATGCACCTGACCGAGGGACGCATCTCCCAGCTCCACAGCCAGGCGATGGGCCGTCTGCGGGGCGTCTTGGCAGATACGAGGCCTGAGATCTCCTTCGACGCCTAAAACCATGGGGGCTGCGGCAGGGCGCCGCGGTCCCGACACGATTGCGCTGTGGCTTTGGGTAGACGTGTCGCGCTAAACTTGTCCTGGCTTCGAGCCGATGGAGCAGGGAATGCGCGCGCGGCGTACAGATTTGTCCGGTTCTCAGGCCCCCGAACGGGAGGCCCCGGGATCGCTCCCCGGCAAGCCCCAGAAGCCTCCAGCCGATGCGTTGGAAGCGGCTTCGTTGCGGGCGCTCCGAGTCGGCGAGCTCCGAGAAGCCGCCGCTCGCGGGACCTATCGCCCCGATGGCCGAAAGGTCGCTGAGGCGCTGCTCAAGTCGCTGACCAGAAGCGCCCTCTTCGGCGATGACCACTGATTCTCGTCGCCTTGCACGGCACGGGGGCCGACGGTAGCCGCAGTGGGATGGCCGGGTCTGATCGTTTCGTGGTGGGTTGCGCGCAGATGCGTGTCACCGACGAGAAAAGCCGGAACCTGGCGGTCGCTGAACAGCTGATCCGCCAGGGGGCGGACCAGGGCGCGCGCCTGGTCGTCCTCCCCGAGATGTTTCTCTGGCGGGGGCCCGAGAGCGATATTTCGGGGGCGGCGGAGACGCTCGACGGACCATCGGTCCACCGGCTGGCGGCTGCGGCGCAGCGGGCCAGCCTGACGTTGGTCGCCGGTTCGTTCTACGAGAGTGATGGCGTCGGCGGACTCCCGTTCAACACGACCGTCGTCTTCGGTCCGGACGGCAATCGACTTGGTGTCTACCGCAAAATTCACCTCTTCGACGTCTCGATTCCGGGCCGCGTCGAGGTGCGCGAATCGGACCGGATGCGCGGTGGAGACAAGGTGCAGTGCGTGGAAACGCCGGTCGGCAAGCTCGGTCTCAGCGTCTGCTACGACCTGCGCTTCCCGGAGCTCTACCGCCGACTCGTGCGCGAGGGCGCGTTGATCGTTTGCGTGCCGTCCGCCTTCACGCACGCAACCGGGGCGGCGCATTGGGAGGTTCTTCTGCGTGCCCGCGCCATCGAGAACCAGGTATACGTCGTGGCGCCCAACCAGGTCGGGCCGACGGCTACGGGGCCCGCGGTGTGGGGTGGTTCCTCGATCGTCGACCCCTGGGGCGAGGTTCTCAGCCGTGCTCCCGATTCGGAATGTTTGATTACGGCCGAGGTCGACCTCCAGCACCAGGCGGACGTTCGATCAGGGCTGCCGTGTCTCGAGCACGGGCGGCTCACCACGGGCGGGGAAGTGATGGATCGTGGCGCTCGGTGACGCACGTCCCCCGGTGAAGCCGTTCTTCCGGGTGGTGACGCCGGCCGAAGCCCGCGCTGCGTTCGGGCGCGTGGCGCCGGTCGGCATGGAGGCCGTCGCGGTCGAGGGATGCGCTGGCCGCGTGTTGGCGGAGACGCTCTACGTGCCCGAGGACCAGCCGAGCTTTCACCGAGCTCACATGGACGGCTACGCCGTTCGTGCGCGCGACACGTTCGGCGCGTCGGCATCGATTCCGGCCTACCTGAAGCTCGCGGGTGCCGTGGAGATGGGGAAGGCGCCCAAGGTCGATCTTCGACGTGGGTGCGCGATGCGCATCGCAACCGGCGGAATGTTGCCCGAGGGCGCCGACTCGGTCGTGATGATCGAGTACACCGAGGAAGTTGCCGGTGGGCAGGTCGAGATCCAGAGATCGGTGTCGCCGTGGGAACACGTGATCCGCATTGGCGAGGACATCTCGGCGGGCGCCGAGGTCTTCCCGCGCGGCCGGCGCCTGCGCCCGCGCGATGTGGGTGCTCTCACGGGGATCGGAATGACGTCGGTGCCCGTCTACTGCAGGCCCCGAGTCGCGCTGATCGGAACCGGTGACGAAATCGTCGATCCTTCGGTCGTCCCGCAGCCGGGCCAGGTCCGCAACGTCAATCAATACTCGTTGAATGCGATGGCGACCGACGCCGGTGCCGAGGTTCTCGATCTCGGCGTGTGCCCCGATGATCCCGAGACGTTCGAGCGACTTCTGCATCGGGCGCTCGCGCAAGCCGACGCGATTTGGGTATCCGGGGGGAGCTCGGTCGGTACGAAGGACATGACGCTCGACGTGATTTCGCGTGTGCCCCGTAGCGAGATCGTCTTCCACGGCATTTCGGTGGCGCCGGGGAAGCCGACGATCTTGGCGCTGGTCGAACGCGATGGTGGCTCGGCACTTCCGATCGTCGGACTGCCGGGACATC
Source organism: Deltaproteobacteria bacterium (assembly GCA_029262355.1). Classification (GTDB taxonomy): domain Bacteria; phylum Desulfobacterota; class Binatia; order UBA12015; family UBA12015; genus VGTG01. Next base: position 17,519 of record JAJCZO010000215.1, on the reverse strand, counting down.
CGGTGAGCGCACTCGTGATTGGCGACGTGTTTGGGGTTCCACTGCTGCGCATCCAGGGCGGCGAGCCGGCGCCGATTGCGTTCTCGCCGCGGAGCACGGCGCGCGCCCGCCTGGTGCGGAACATCGATTCCGCGGCCGGCCGCGAGGACTACGTTCGCGTCCGGTTGCGCTCCCAGGATGGCGAGCGGGTAGCGGAGCCCCTTCCTGGCAAGTCGGGCGCGGTCTTCTCGCTCGTACACGCGGATGGTTACGTCGTCGTCGGTCTCAACCGGGAGGGGGTCGAGGCCGGTGAAGAGATCGAGATCGTTCTCTTCTGAGGGAGATTCGCGATGGGTCGTCAGCGCTATCTGAACAAACAACCGCTCGAAATTGCGCGTGCATCCTTGCTGCGCGCTGCCGGTCGTCTCACGACGAGCGAACTCGTGCCCGTCGAAGAGGCGCTTGGTCGAGTGACGGCCGAATCGGCAATCGCGAAAAATAGTGTGCCGCATTACCACGGTGCCGCGATGGATGGGATTGCGTTGCGCGCCGAGGACACCTTTGGCGCGAGCGAGGGGCATCCGATGACGTTCCAGAGCGGCACGCCCGATTCGCAGGAGCGGCCGTTCTCGTACGTCGACACCGGGAACGCATTGCCGCCGTGGGCGAACGCGGTCGTCATGATCGAACGCGTTTTCACCGGGGACGCCCCCGAGCGGAGCCCGTCGTCATCTGGAAGCCTACCTGCGGTGAGTGCAGACGACGGCTGCTGCGACCCGGGTGAGTCCGCGGGCCACGCCGGGCATTCCCATGCGGACGCGGCGTTCGCGTCGGAGCCGGTCGAGGGTTCGAGCGCACAGACGATTCACCTCCGCGGGGCCTCCGCGCCGTGGCAGCACGTCCGGCTCGTCGGCGAGGACGTCGTGGCGAGCGAGCCGCTCTTGCCCCGGGGGCATCACGTGCGTCCGTATGACGTCGGGGCACTGCTGGCCGCAGGTGTCCACGAGGTCGCGGTGCGGCCTCGGCCGGTCGTCGCGATCCTACCGACGGGAGGCGAGCTGATTCAGCCTGGCGACGAACCCCGTCCGGGGCGGGTCATCGAGTTCAACTCGCGCATGATCGCCTCCTTCGTGCGTGAGTGGGGCGGTGCGCCGCGGCGTCTCGAACCGGTTCGGGACGATCTCCCAGAGATGCGCGTCCGCATCAAAGCTGCGCTCGCCGAAGCCGACGTTCTTTGCATCATTGCCGGGTCCTCGGCCGGGCAGCACGACTTCACGGTCGAGGCGCTGTCTGGGTTCGGAGAGATCCTTGCCCACGGGATCGACGTCATGCCCGGCAAGCCGGCGAGCATCATGGCGGTGGCTGGCGAGGGAGGCGGGGCGCCGCGCGCGAGTGTCGCGATCGGCGTGCCCGGCTACCCGGTGTCGGCGGCTGTCATCTGTCGTGAGCTTCTCGAGCCCTTGCTCGCGCATCTCCTCGGGGCGTGTGCTCCCGATCGCCCTCGGGTCAAGGCAGTCGTGCCGCGAAAGCTGCCGTCGCGGCTCGGTCAGGAGGAGTTCGTCCGCGTGACCCTCGGGCAGGTCGCGGACCGATTGATCGTGAGTCCGCTCGGCCGGGGCGCGGGTGCGATCACTACGATGGTGAAGGCGGACGGGTTCGTGCGGGTTCCGCCACTCGTGGAGGGAGTGAACGCTGGGGAAGAGGTCGATGTCGAACTCCTCCGACCGCTCGAGGACGTACTGGGAACGATCGTCGTCACCGGCAGCCACGATCTCACCCTGGGTGTGCTCGAGGATGTGCTGAAGGCGGAGTTCCCGCGATACAAGCTGGCGACGAGTCCGGTTGGGAGTCTGTCGGGCTTACTTGCGCTGGGGCGGAACGAAGCGCACGTCGCTGCGACGCATCTCCTCGATCCCGAGACTGGGGTCTACAATCTGCCCGACATCGAGCGTCTCCTCGAAGGGGTTCCGGTCGTGATCGTGAACCTCGTGGTGCGCGAACAGGGGCTCATCGTGGCTCCCGGTAATCCCCTGGGGCTTACTTGCGTCAAGGATCTCACGGGCGATGGTGTCCGGTTCGTCAATCGGCAGTCCGGTGCGGGGACGCGCGTTCTTCTCGACTACTTGCTCGAGCGCGACGACATCGATCCCGATTCGATCGTGGGATACGAGCGCGAGGAGTTCACTCACATGTCGGTGGCTGTCGCAGTTGGGAGCGGTCTGGTGGACGTGGGTCTCGGGGTCCAGTCGGCGGCCGTCGCTCTGGGGCTCGATTTCGTGCCGATCGATCGGGAGGACTACGATCTGGTCCTGCGGGCTGATTTCGCCGAGAGCGAGGCCGGGAGGGCACTCCTTTCGGTCATCCGTGGGGAGGCCTTCCGCGCTGCGGTCGAGAAGCTCTCGGGGTACGAGACGTCCAGGACCGGCCAGAAGAAGTAGATCTCCGTAGGCTCCGAAAGTTCTCGCAACCGAGGCTTCCGGCGTGGCACCATGCGGGAGTTCAGCGGGTTCTCCGACGTAATCACCCCGAAAGAGCTGGAGGGCAGGAGCCATGAGGCCGCATCGGATTCTCTCGATCTGTGTCGTCGCCGCCTTTGTCGCGACATCTGCGGTGGTGTTCGCGGTCGACATTCCGATTCCCGCCCGGAGTCACAAGATCAAGCAGGATCGCAGTGGGGGCTACGTCGCTGCCCTCGCGAAATTGGCCGCGCGCCCGGCTTCGAAGATCAGTCCGTTCCCTGTCCCGAGCCCGGGCGGAAGCGCGGATCCGACGATCCACGGTGCATCTCTGCGGTTCTGCAAACTGGCAGATGCCTCGGCGTGGTCGATGATCGCGCTGCCGTCGGGGAACTGGCGGGGCCTGGGGTTTCCGGCGGGCAGCAAGGGCTACAAGTACAAGGGAGCCGGCACCTTGGCCGACCCCTGCACGTCGGTGATCATTCGCGGGCAGATCATCAAGGCCAAGTGCAAGGGCCCGGGCGCGTTCGACGCTCCCGCGCCGTACAGCTTGCCTGTCGGTGATGCCGGCGCTGGGTTTGAGCTGATCGTCGGCCCGGATCGATACTGCGCGGAGTCGTCGGCGGAAACCATCGCGCGCATCAAGAAGAATAGCGGCGTGAAGGGTGTGTTCAGCGCCACGCGCGCGAAGGCGCCGGCGATCTGCCCGAATTTGGACCCCACGCCGACGCCGAGCCCGACGCCACCGTATGGGTCGACATCCAAGGCATTCGTAGCAGACCGTGCGACGTTGTTGCGGTGAGCGTTGCGCGATAGGGAGAGCACCAGTGTCGGTTTCTGGCCGACATCGCATGGGTGCCCTCGGTGAACGACACGGGACAACGACGAGCGGTTCGGTCGATTTCGCTGTTCGTCATCGCGATCGGGTTGATCGTCTCGTGTCAGGGGCTCGAGCGCCTCAATACCTGGTATCTCGCCAGCGATCAGTTCGCGTTCCTCACGATGGCCGAAGATCTGCGAGTTGGTCGGGTCACGCGCACGGACTTTCTCTACGATTTCCTGCCGGGTTGGATGAAGGGCAAGTTCGACGCGCTCGCGCAGACGTACCATCTCCAGGAAGGCGTTCTTCACTCGCGCTACCCGCCGGGCTTTCCGGCGCTTCTGGCGGTGACGGGGGTCGTGTTCGGGGAGTGGGGCGTGCACTGGGTCAACCCGCTCCTGTACCTCGTCGTCTTCCTCGTGCTGGCACGTCTGACCTACCTGGCCTTGCGGGAGCACGACGGACCAGTCGCCCACGGAGCCGCGGCCGCGGCCGTATGGCTCCTATTGCTTCTGCCGACCGACGTTCATCTCTGGGGGATTACGGTTGCTCGCGACTTGCCGGCACACCTTCTTGGCCTGCTTGCGCTGCTGGCCGCAGTCGGGGGGCGGTTCGGTTGGGCAGGTTTCGCGCTGGGGGTCTCGTGCGTCGTGCGTCCCGACTCGGTTCTGTACGTGACGTCGCTCGGCTGCATCGCGTTCGTGCGGGGTGGGGTGGTCCGCTCCGCCGGCTGGGGAGCGTTGGGTTTTTTCTTCGGCTCGCTCCCGCTGTTCGCGTACAACTGGGCAGTGCTGGGCAGCCCGTTCTCGTTTACGCAGGGATCCGAGTTTCGCTACTTCCTCGCGGCGTTCTCTCCCTTCGCATCCACGGCGCACGCGGCCCCTTTCGTCCCACCAGCCGGAGGCGGTTTTCGAGCGGCTCACTTCGCCCGAACGATGCAAGGAAACCTCGAGATGCTCGCAGGTTCCTTCGGTTGGCTCGTGGCGCCGGCCGTGGTGGCGGCCGTCGTTGGGCTCGTGCGGGCGCGCGTACTGGTCGCTCTGTTCGTTCCGTACGCCGTCACCGCGACGGTATTCTACGGCTTTTGGGGGCATCCGGATCCGCGCTATCTCGCTGGGGTCTCGTTGTGCCTCATGCCGTTGGCCGCGACCGGCTTGGTCGTCGTCAGCCGGCGGGTGGCGGATCCCGAGTCGTCTGTGGGGTGGCGGGTCGGCGCAGCGGGCGTACTCGTCGCGTCGTTGGCGCGACTTTACCTCGGCGTCGATCTCTTCGGGGTATCGAGCCCGGGACGAATCGTCGTCACGATGGCCGTCCTGACGACGGCCCTCGCGCTTTGCTCCGTACGTCGTCCGCTCACCGACCGAGTGCGGTTTGCGGCCCCCGTGGCCGCACCGGTCGCCCTGATGGTACTGGCACTGGTCGAGGCCGCGGGGGGCGGAGGATGGCGTGACCCGTACCAGCGCGACCAGATCGAGCGCTCTCGGCGGGTCATCGCGGATGTGGTCCCGGCGGGTTCCGTCATCATCACCTCGCCGGCTCTCGGCCGGCCCGCGGAGAACATCACCCACTACACGGGTGTGCGCGCCGTCTACGCGAGCGAGCTCACAATGCTCCCGATCAAGCTGTCGCGCGCGGCGACGTTCCACAAGCTGAACGGGCTGCGCGTATTCTATCTGTTGCCACCCGGCCAAACGGACGGTTTGGCCGTGTTGCCGTCGCTGTTCCACACGAGGGTGGAGAGACGGATTCGGCCGAATGAAGCTCTCGACTGGTTCTTGAACCCTCGCGAGGCACGCAGGGGAGCAGTCTTGCATGAAGTCGAGTTCAACGAGGGCCAAGAGGTCTTCGCCGAAGGGGTCCGGCTGGGGCACGAAGCGATCCGTGCTCGCGAGCAAGAGTAGCGGGCTGTCGGAGAGTTTCTGGGCCCTCGTCGGTATGCGGCGGAAATACCGATCGCCGACCGTTCTCTAGCCGTCGTCGGATGTGAGGAGTGCGGGCAACACCAGGAGCGCAGCCAAGAGCGCCGCGGCGATGGCGACGGAAGAAACGAGCCCGAAGCTTGCAATGCTCTTCCAAGGGGAGAGCGTAAGTAGGAGGAAACCGATCGCGAGCGCGACCGATGTCCCGACGATCGCTCGGCCTGTTTCTCCCAGCGCGAGGCGGCTCGCTTCGGCACTCGTCTGACCGATCGCTCGGCCCCGTCGGAACGCGCAGAGGAAGTGGATTGCATCGTCGACCGCGATCCCGAGCACGACGGCGGCCACCATGGCGCTACCGACGTCGAGTGGCACACCCAGCACGCCCATGGTGCCCAACGTGATGAGAATGGGCAGCACGGTCGGAACCATCGCGAGGCCTCCGTCGCGGATGGACCGGAGGAATCCCGAGACGACGATGAAGATGAGGATCGCCGCCAGCCCGAAGCTGCGTAGCTGGGTCCTGCGGATCTCGTCGATCATGACCTGAACGACCGAGAGCGGCCCCGTGATGGTCGAGTCCCAACCCGCCGCAAGGTCGCCCGCCACCCGTGAGCGAACCTGGGCAAGGACGATCCGAAGTCGGTCCTGCGGAAGCTTCGCGGCCTCGACACTGATGCGGAGGTCTCCCGTCTCGGGGTTCCGAAGGAGGTCGATGACGTCGCGATCTGCGTTGCGCAGCAGGCGTCTCAGAGAGGCCGTGTGTTCGATCGCGTCCGGCGCGCTGAGGTCGAGGGGGGCGCGGTGGGCGATCCGGTTCAGTCGGCGCATCGGGTCGAGTAGTGAGCGCGATCGCCCCAGACCGTCGAGGTCTTCAAGGGAGGCCTCGATCCGCTCGATGGCGCGCAGGCCTGGGAGCAGCGTATCGGTCGCGTCGCCGGGGGGCTCGATGGCGATCTCGAGGGTATCCGGTTGTCGAAGGACTCGCGCGACGGTTTCCGACCATCGCACCACTTGGCTGTCCTCGCCGTACAGATCCTCGAAGCTCGCATCGATACGGAGGGAGCGAAGTCCCACGAGCGAAACCACGGCGGCGATTGCTGCTGCTGCGAGGATCGGTGCACGCCTGCGATGGGAGAACGCCGCGAGGCCATCGAGTCCTCGTTGCCACCGCCACGCGAGCTCGGGGGCGACAAGTCGGTTTCGAGGCACGCGCAGTACGAGAAGCGGTAGTAGCGTAAACGTGAGCACGAGTGCTACGACGGCGCCGACGCTGGCCAAGATGCCGAACCGCGCGATGCTCTCGAGCGGACTCGTGGCAAGTGATGCGAAACCGACTGCCGTCGTCACGGTGGTCATTGCGCAAGGTGGACCGATTTCTCGGCTCGCCGTCAGGATCGCGTCGCGAACGGAGAGACCGTCGTGCGCGACGATATGGGTGACGAGATGAATCGCATCACACACGCCCACGACGAGAAGTAGGGGTGCCAGGGCCTGGGTGAGGCTGTTCTGGGGCCAGCCGAGCCATCCCATGAGCCCGAACGTACATGCGACGGCGACTCCCGTCGTCATGAGGGAGACGATCACCGCTGCGATCGATCGCAGTGCGAGGTAGAGAACCAGGCCGACGAGGGCGACCATGAACGGCACGATGCGGGCCATGTTTCGTTCGAGCTCGTTGCCCGCGACGACGAACTCGACGGGGCCTCCGACGAGGTGGAATCTGAAGCCCGCAGCCTCGTGCGGAGCGAGTGCTTCTTGGAGCGCGAGGAGTGCGCTTCGGCTGGTCGTGCTGTCGGAGCTCTCGAGGTGAATGAGGATCGCGCCCGCCCGGCCATCTTCCGAGATCAGCTGGCCGAGCCACAAGGGATCCTCCCGGGCGAGGCGAGCGAGTCGTTGAAGATCCTTGGCAGGCTTCCCCTCTGGCGCGAGGTGTCGGGCCCGAGGCAGACCCAGGATTTCGTTCACCACCAGGGGGCTCGTAGCGGGGCTGTCGACCCGCGCGACGCCCTGCACCTCGGTGAGCCCGCTGGCGACATCGTGCGTCATCGCGAGCGAGGCCGGGTCGAGCGCGTCTTCGCACGGCGACTCCTCGCATGTCCAGACGGCGACCAGGGGAAGACCACCGCCGAATCGCTCGACGAAGTCGTCGAACTCCACGACGGCCGGGTGATGGTGCCCAAGGAAGGCGCGGTATCCGACCTCGGTGGTCAGATGCAGGGCCCCGGTAGCGAGACCGAGAGTCGCGGTCGCGAGCAGCGCCCACGCGACCGTGGGCCTGCGCAGGGTCGCCGCCGCGAGGCGTGCTGCGATCACGCGTGCATGCGCGGCATCTCGGGAGACGCCGCAAGGACCGCCGCTTCGTGTTCGGCCAGCTCCTGAAGTCGCCCGCGGATGTCTTCTCTGAGCTCGATTGTTCGCGCCAGGTCCACGTAGGTCTGGTGATGACGAGCTTCGCTCGCGAGCAGGCTGGTGTACAGCTCCTTAAGCGTCGGCTCTTCCAGAGCTTCGGCCAAGAGCTTCATCCGCTCACAGCTCCGGGCCTCGATGAGCGACAAGCAGAGCAGTGTGTCGACTGCTCGTCCCGGCTCATTCGGCCGAATCGCCTTCATCAACTCGCCCGCGTATGGGCTCGGGAGTTGGCGGTAGAACCGGATGCCGAGCCGGTCGAGGTGGCTCAGCATCAGTTCGAAGTGCTGGAGCTCCTCACGCGCCAATCGCGACAGCGGCTCGAGCAGCGCGCCATGTTCCGGATAGCGGAAGAGCAGGCTCACCGCCGTCGACGCCGCCTTTTTCTCGCAGTGCGCGTGGTCGACCAGGACTTCGTCCAGGTCGACCAGCGCGCGCCCGACCCATGCTGGGTCGGTAGGCTTTGCCAGATTCAGCACAGCGGGGACGTTGGTTGATCCTGAGGATCAGAGCCTCTGCCGAGATGAACCAACGTCCCCGATTTCTCTACGGATGGCCCGGGGGCTTTGTGCCGGCGGCGGGGGGAGCACCTTCCGCGATTTCGATCAGCTCGACGTCGAAGACGAGGGTCGCGCCGGGCTTGATCTTGGGCGGCGCGCCACGGTCGCCGTAGGCGATCTCCGATGGGCAGATGAGTTGGGCGGTGCCGCCCTTCTTCATCTTCTGTACACCTTCGGTCCAGCAGGGGATCACGCCGTTCAAGGGGAACGTCGCAGGCTCGCCACGATCCTTCGAGGAATCGAAGACGGTGCCGTCGGTGAGGGTGCCGTGGTAGTGGACCGTCACGCGGTCGGTCGCCTTCGGAACCGCACCGTCACCGGCCTTCGTCTCCTTGTAGATCAGGCCGGACTCAGTCTTGACGGCTCCGTCGGCCTTCTCCGCCTTGGCAAGGAACTCCTTGCTGGCTTCCTTCTCCTTCGCTGCGGCGGCACCCTGGCGCGACTGCGCGAGCTGCTGGAACTTCGCGCGCTGGGCGTTTATGTCGATCTGCGGCTCCTTGCCGAGCGCACCATCGGAGAGGCCCATTTGGACGACCGCGACCTCGTCTGGGGAGAGGTCGAAGGCGGTGAGATTACCGGCGAGAGCAACTCCGAGTGCGTAGAGCGTCTTCTGGTCGTCGGTTTCGAGCTTGGGTGCCTCCGCTTGGGCGATGCCCGCCGGAAGGATGGCCGCCAGCGCGGCGGCAATGATGAGCTTGCGCACGTTCTATAGTCCTTTCTCTGGCACTCTTGAGTTGGGGGCTCGCGTAGGCAAGCTACCACTCGGGGGGCGCCAACCTGTGTGGATCCAGAATTGGTGTCATTTTCGCGGGGTTCCCGCAATGTAGAGGGTTAGCGTCCCTTGAAGCGGGGTTCACGCTTGTCTTTCAGGGCGTCTAGGGCTTCCTGGTGGTCCTCGGTACGGAAGGTCACGATCTCGAGCGCGGTAGAGATGTCGAACGCGGTATTGACGGCATCCTTCAAGAGTTTGTTCACCGCGAGCTTCGTGTAGCGCACCGCAAGCGGTGCACCGGCGGCGAGACGCTCGGCGTAGGCGAGAGCCTCGTCGGCGAGCTGGTCGTCCGGCACCACGAAGTTCACCAGGCCAATGCGCTCTGCTTCCGTTGCTGGCACGGCATCCCCGGTCATCAAGTACTGTTTCGCGCGCGCCGGGCCGACGAGCAGTGGCCAGATGGCTGCGCCACCGTCTCCGGCGACGATGCCAACGCGCACGTGTGGGTCGGCGAACACGGCCTTGTCCGAAGCGAAGATCACGTCACACAGGAGTGCGAGTGAAGCCCCCAGTCCGATAGCGGGGCCGTCCACCGCGGCGACGATCGGAAGCTCGACCTCCAGCAGATCCCAGATCATCTGCTTGCCGTCGCGGCGGACTTCTTCGAGGACTTCGGGCTTCTGCAACTCTGGGAACCATCTGAGGTCTCCGCCTGCCGAGAAGGCGCGGCCGTTTCCGGTGAAGAGAACCGCGCGTGCATCGTCCTCGCGCTTCAGCTCCCGGAAGAGCAGCGCAAGTTCGCGATGCAAGACCTCGTCCACCGCGTTCAGCTTGCTCGTCGGGTGCGCGATGCTCACGCGCAGTACATCCCGGATATGCTCTACCTGGATGGTCTCGAAGTCGTACGAGGCTGCCATGCCCGGATTCTCGCATTGGATGCCGACTTGCGCGAGCACCGCACCGTCGGCTTCATGGGGAGGATGTCCGGCCTCGAATCGGTCCTGTACGCGACGGCGCTCGGCACCATGGTGGGAGTTCCGATCTACTCCCGCGTGGTGCGGGGGCGTTCGTACTCGATCTTCGGGTTCGTCATCCTCGCGATTTCGCTCCCTGGGGCGCTGTTTCTGCACGACCGACTCGATGCGATGTTCCCGTCGATGGTGCCGGCCGTCACGCTCGCCTTTCTCTTTGGGGTGATCGCCGCGGCGGGACATCTCCTGGGGCTCGTCCGACCTCGCCTGCGCCGGCCCGCGTTCCGTTTTTTGGTCAGCATTCCGGGGATGGTCTTCGTTGCACTCGGCGCGCTCTCGGGCCTGTGGTTGCTCCTCTTGGCACCGGTCCGCCTCGCGTTCGAGGCGGCGGACGCGACATCGACGGTAGCAGCGCTTCAGTGGCTCGACCTGGTCCCGGTTGCGATCGTCGTCCTCTCGATCGTGACGTCGATGCGGCTGGTGGACGAGGTGGTTCGCTTTCGCTTGGGTGACGACGGTCCAGAGGAGTTTACGCGGATGCCCGTCGAAAGGTATCGCCGCCGTACGCCGGAGCCGTTGGCCGAGCGACCGCTTCGGATCGTACAGATCACCGACCCTCACCTCGGTCCGTGGCAGCCGGTGCGAAAGCTTCGCAGAAGCATCGAGCGGCTCATCGCAATGGATCCCGACCTCGTGGTGCTTACCGGGGACTTTCTCACGATGGAGGGTATCGGCACGCCGGGCGCTCTGGCTGAAGCGCTCGAGCCACTGAACGCGATCGCTGGTCGTTGCTATGCTGTCTTCGGAAACCACGATCACGAATCGCCGGAAGAGGTGCGTTCTGGGCTCGAGGCTGCCGGTGTCCATCTTCTGATGGACGAGGAGGCCATCGTCGCCACGCCCGCGGGCCCCGCGCAGATCGTCGGCGCCGACTACCGTCGCCGCGACCGCCGCGAACACTTGGGTGCCCTACTCGAGCGGTGCCCGCGCCGCTCGGGGCACGTGCGCTTGCTACTGTTGCATGACCCGAGCGCCTTCAAGCATGTGCCCAAGGGTGAGGCGGATCTCACGTTGTCGGGCCACACCCACGGTGGCCAACTCGGCACCGTGAGCTTTGGTTTCGATTGGACCGTCTTGAAGCGCACCGCGTGGCCGGACCACGGCTTGTTCGGTCACGGAGCGAATCGACTGTACGTGCACCGGGGTACGGGCTTCTACGGTTTTCCGCTTCGGATCGGGGTGCCGGGAGAGTCGTCTCGACTCGAGGTGTCGCTGAGCAAGGGCTAGCCAGTGCAGCGCCATCGACATGGCGCTAACGAGCCGCTGTCGATCGGCGTTCGTCGCAAGGGACCGCGACGCAGGAATGTCGGCAATCTTCCGAGGAGAAGAGACGCCGCGCGCGCCGTCGAGGGCGGCAAGGCGTTCACGTCATGTCGACGGCGACGGACTAGCCTGGGCGTCGGCCCCCGGGGCGTGGCCGCTGCGTATTCACCGGCCCGTCGCGCGCCGCTGGCCGGCTCCCCCGAGTGTGCGCGACTGCGGCGTTCCGGCGCGGGCGATCAGTACGCCGCAGCCGGGCAGCGAGATCTCGCCGCCGGCGAATCGGTGTCCCTCGGCGACACCCGACCCGAGAAGCACCGTCCATCCGAACCCGGTGGGCAGGTGTGCGACGCGCGTGCGCCGGCCAAGATTGAGCAGGACGGCGAGTCGGTCGGCCTCGTATTCTCGCAGGTAGCCGAGGACCGACTTCTCCTGTCCGATCTTCCGGAACGTGCCCCGGTGCAGCGCGGGCTCGCTGCGACGAAGCTCGATCAGGCGACGGTACCAGCTCCGACGCGCCTCGTTCTGAGGAAGCTCCGTCTCCGCCTCCAGCTCGATGCACGGCGTGCCGCGCATGGTGAGGTGCAACGCGGCCGAGCAAGTGAGCGCGTCCTCCATCGCGAGGCCGACCGCGAACGGCCCACGTCGCGGCGCCCCCATCGCGTACCCGGGCCATGAGCCGACGGGCAGCGCCTGGATCGTACTCTCGATCGCCAGTCCGAGCGTCGCAGCGCGCCATGGCTTCCTCGTGAGCGTCGTTTCGACGACGAGGTGCGGCCCACAAGGCGGCCCGGCGACCGGGTCGTTCATCCGTCGCGCGACGAACGTGCAGTCGTGATGCTCGTCGACGATCACCCGGACGGCTTCGGCCGGGGTTAGGAGGTGTCCGTCGCCGTCGCCCGGAGTGCCGTAGAGTTGCGTCACGCGGCCCCGGGGCGGTGAGTGCCGCGTGGCGAGGTCGAGCGAGATTCCGTCGGCGCCGGCATCGAGCCACCGACGGGCTTGGCGCACGAGCGTGGCCGCTTCGGCGCCTTCGGCGGTCGTCAAGTCGATCAACGTGCGCAGGCCGAGCGTTCGACCTGCGTCGAGCGCGGCGATGCCGTCGGCCTCGGAGGCCGGCCGAACGATCAGCCCGTCGAGGCCCAGCCCGTCGTCATCGTTGCCGAGCCGAGGTAGTAGGGGCGCGATATCTTCGCGGCCGTTCTGATCCAGCCGGCCGAGGACGCCGCCGTGCCACCAGGCTCTGGAATCCGCGTCGGTCACATCCCTAGCTTGCGACCCCGCGCGGCCTCCTTCAAGGCGCTTCTCCCGCGGGCTAGTGTACCGTCATGACGCAGACAGCTTTGCAGATTCGGGCGGGACTCTCCCACCCCGTAATCGACGCCGATGGGCACTTTTTCGAGTATCTCCCCGCGATCGACCACTATCTGAAGGAGGAGGGAGTCGAGCACGGGATGGCCGGCCTCATGCGTTACTCGAGCTTCGACGGCGCGGAGCGTTGGGATGCGCTCACCCCACAACAGCGCCGCGCGAAGCGTCCGCCGCGCACCCCGTGGTGGGGGAATCCGATGGCGAACACGCTGGACTTCGCCACCTCGAACGCACCGCGCCTTCTCCACTCCCGACTTGACGAACTCGGGATCGATTTCGCGGTGTGCTACCCGAGCATCGGACTGCTCTTCCCGAATCAGCGCAACGACCAGATCCGAGTGGCATGCTGTCGTGCGCTGAACCGGTGTGCTGCCGACATCTTCACCGGGCTCGAAGACCGCATGACCGCGGTCGCGGTCATTCCAATGTTCAGCCCCGAGGAGGCGATCGCCGAGCTTGATCACGCGGTGCACGGGCTCGGCTACAAGACGGTGATGCTCGGCGGCTTCGCCGTGCGGCCGATGGAGGGTGGCGGCGAGTGGGTCGATCACCTCGGACTCGATAGCGCGCATGATTACGACCCGGTTTGGCAATACCTGATGCGCCACAAGCTCTCCGCGGCCTTTCACTCGGGCTCGATGGGTTGGACGGCGCGCCGCTCTGTCAGCAACTTCTCGTACAACCACATGGGGCACTTCGGCGCCGCGAGTGAGGCCACCGCGAAGTCCCTCTTCTTTGGTGGTGTCTTCCATCGTTTCCCGGATCTGCGACTCGCATTTCTGGAAGGCGGGGTCACGTGGGCAGTGCAGATGCTAGTGGATTTGATCGGCCACTATGAGAAACGGGGTCCGGAAGGACTTCAGGCATACGACCCGAGCAAGCTCGATGCGAAGCTGTTCGACGAACTGATGGAGCAGCACGCGGGCTCGATGAAGACCGTGGCGGGAGCCGGCGAGTTTCTGAAGGCCGGCTTCGGGGGGGTCGAGGTGCACGAGGATTTCGCCGCGGCAGGAGTTCACGGCGCCCGCGACATCGTCGAGCAGGTGACACGCGTGTGCACGTTCGGCTGCGAGGCCGACGACCCGCTGACCGGGATCGCATTCGACCGCAAACGCATGCCGCTCGGGGCGGAGATCAAGGCCGTTTTCTCCTCGGACATCGGCCACTGGGACGTCCCGGATATGCGCGCCGTGCTCCCGGAAGCGTACGAGCACATCGAGCACGGCTGGCTGGATGCGGGCGCCTTCCGCCGGTTCATGTGCGACAACGCACACCGACTCTACAGCGAGACGAACCCCGACTTCTTTCGAGGGACGGTTCTGGACGGTTACCAACCGGTGTAGCCGCGCTTTCACGGGAGTGGAGATACCTTCTCGACGCTACGCGTCTTGGGGTACAACCGTGCGATGTATCGCCCCAGGCACTTCGACGTAGACGACCTCGCGCGGCTTCACTCCATGATCCGCGGCCAGTCGTTCGGAACGCTCGTCTCGCTCGGAGCCGAGGGTCTCGTCGCGAGCCACATCCCGTTTCTGCTCGACCCCGAGCAGGGGCCTTCGGGCAGCCTATTCGGCCATGTGGCGCGGGCGAACTCTCAGTGGAAGGGGTTCGACGGGCAGGCTGAGGTCCTCGTTACGTTTCAGGGGCCTCACGCCTATGTCTCGCCTGCGTGGATGGAGGGTGATCAGAACGTGCCGACGTGGAACTACGTCGCCGTGCACGTTTCTGGGCGGCCGCGCGTCATCGCGGACCCCGATCGTGTGCGAACCTCGATCGAACGGCTGGTTGCCGCGAACGAGTCATCGCGGTCGTCACCGTGGACGACCCAGGACGCGCCCTCGGACTTCGTCGATGGAATGTTGCGGGGGATCGTGGCATTCGATCTGGGCATCCATCGGATCGAGGGCAAGTGGAAGCTCTCGCAAAACAAGGCCGAGGTGGATCGGTGCGGCGCCATCGCCGGGTTGGAAGCTGAAGGAGGAACCGCAGCATGCGACATCGCCAGGGAGATGCGAGCTTCGCTCGAATGAGACGACTTCAGCCGTGTGTCTTCGCGGTGGTCCTTCTGGCCGGCGCGCTGCTGACGGCGTGCCCCGCGCGGGCGGAGGCCGAGGATCCCTCTCGTGTTCGGTTCGGAATCATCACCCGGCTCGGCGGAGCGAGTTGGGAGCAGGTCCTCTCGGCGTGGAAGGAGATCGAACGGCTGGGCTTCGATAGCGCATGGATGAACGATCATCTTCTTGGTTCGTCTCCGTCGCCAGAAGACGCTCCGCAGCTCGAAGCCTGGACGACGCTCGCGGCACTCGCCGCGGAGACCGAGCGCATCGAGATTGGCACGCTGGTCACCGCCAACACGTTCCGAAACCCCGCACTCCTCACCAAGATGGCGACGACGGTCGACATCATCAGCAACGGTCGTCTGGTGCTCGGCATTGGGGCTGGCTGGACCGAGCGCGAGCACGAGGCCTATGGGATCGAGCTCGGTAGCGCGCGTGAGCGCGCAGAAAAGCTAGACGAGGCGCTCCAGGTCGTCACGAAGCTCTGGTCGGGCGAGCCGGCCACGTTCGACGGCAAGTACTATACTCTCGAGGACGCGCCGCTCTCTCCGATGCCGGTGCGCCGGCCGCATCCGCCGATCATGATTGGTGGTCAGGGCAAGAAGTGGATCGTTCCGCTGGTCAGCCGCTACGCCGACCGGTGGAACGCCAACGTCCCGGTCTCGGTCGATGGGTTCAAAGAGCGCGTGCAAATCATTCGCGACGAGTGCGAGAAAGTGGGGCGTGACCCGTGCCCCACCCGCTTTTCCAAGTTCTTCCAGCTCATGACGATCTCGAACTTCCCGTTCATCGGCTCGGCGATCGAGTTGGGTGCGCGTGTCGTCATGGGTGACGCGGCCAAGACGGGGCTGCTGGCCGGCAGTCCCGAAGAGATCACCGCAAAGATCCAGAAGTTCGTCGACGCGGGTGCCAACGAGATTCTCATCGCCCTCCTCGAGCCGTTCGACCACGAAGACCTCCGGATCATCGCCGAAGAGATCGTGCCAAACGTTCGAGTCCCGTCTGTCGATGGGGGGACGCACGAATCCCCATGACGATGGAGGACTCGCTCGAGGACGCCGTGTGGCGCGGCAAAGCGACGTAGGTCGCTACGCCGCTTGCGCTTCCTTGGGAACCTCGTCCACCTTCGGTGCTCGGCGCCCCGAGACCGACTTCCACGCCATCCGTAGAGTGACCTTGATGCCCTCGACCCCGAGGTACGGGAACGTGAGCGGGATCAGCACGATGTAGAGGGCGAGTGCGACGCGCTTCATGCGCTTCTTGATGATCCAGCGGATGGCTGGCTTCATCCAGTCGGGTGCCTTGGCGTACACCGGGGTAATCTTCGCGAGCGTCTCGGCGAGTTCCTTGTGCGGGTGCTTCAGGATCGACTCGTGGTGGTAGCCCGAGACGCCCTGGCGAACTTTCTCTTCGCCCTCGGCGTCGAGGTAGCCGAGCTTGACTGCGTGGTCGTACATCTTCGTTTTCGGGAACGGGTAGAAGACGTAGGCCGAAGACTGCGTCGGCTTGATTTCGTCGATCATCTGGAGCGTCTTGAACATCTGCTCGGGCTGCTCGCCGGGGTTTCCGTAGATGCACGATGCCTGCAACCCGATGCCCGCGTCGATGATGCGCTTGGCGGCCGTTTTGATGAGGTCGTCCTCCATCGGACGGTCCATCATGTGGCGACGAACGTCGGCGTCGCCAGAGTCGACACCCATGAAGATCGTGTGACAGTTCGCGGCCTTCATGGCCGACACGAGCTTCGGGCGAATCGTGGTCGGGTAGCCGAAGCAGTACCAAGGGAGGTTGATCTCCTTGCGGTACGATTCGCAGAATTCCTCGACCCACTTGGGGTTGGTCGTGAAGTTGTCGTCATGCACCGAGACGTACTGCGGGTCGTACTTCTGGAGATTGACCTTCAGCTCTTCGATCACGTTCGCGATCGAGCGCTTGCGAAGGAAGTCGCCCTTGCCTTTGAAAATCTGGCGCTGGTAGTGGATGTTACAGAACGTGCACTTGAAGGGGCAGCCACGGCCGGTGAAGACCTCGAGGTTGTCCTTGAAGCACCCGTAATCGTGCCAGAGCTGCTTTTCCGGGAACGGGAAGTCGTCGAGTTCGTTCTGAAGCGGCCCCATCTCGTTGCGATGGATCAGGCCGTCCTTCTTCACCCACATCGTCGGGATGTCGGTGTAGTCCTCGCCGCGCTCCATCCGGTTGGCGAGCTCGAGCAGGGCGATCTCACCCTCACCGATGCACGCCATGTCGATGTACGGGTTTTGCAGAATGTAGTCGGGCAACGCCTGCGCGTGGTGGCCGCCCATCAGGATGGGAACCTCCGGCATCGTCTCCTTGAGCTTTTCCGCCATCTTCGTCGCGAACGGATAAAGGTTCGTAAGGCAGCCCATCGCGACCAGGTCGGGCTTGAAGCCCTTCGCGCGATCGAGGAGCTCCTGGTGGCGGTTCATCCAGGCGAGGTGAGGGAACTTGACGAACAAGTTGTCGTCGAGGCCCGGATCGAAGATCAGATCGATCTCGTGTCCGTGCTCCTTCAGCATCGACATGCAATAGCCGACACCCAGATTCTCGATTCCGCGGTAGTAGAAGAGGACACGCATGATCCGATAGGTATGCGGTTCCGGGCAGACGCCTGTCAACGCCGCATTCGTGCGAAGGCCCGATGGATCGGCGGCTTTTGGGGCGATTCTGCTTGTGCGGAGGGCCGATCGGTCATATAGGGAAGCTAATTCACTGAATTAGATGAACCTGAAACTCCTACGACCACCATATCGTCTTCGAGTTCGCGGGCGGGCGATATCTCGGGTGCGTGAATCGGGGAGCCGTGAGTTCCCCCGCCGGCCGGTTCACCCGGAACAGGGCGGCGGATCGGTCGGCGTGCAGCTAGGTGTGGGGCAGCCGTGCCTGCCCGAGACATTCGAATAGATGCGTCCCTCTGAGCTTGGTCCTCG
>JAJCZO010000214.1 GCA_029262355.1 Deltaproteobacteria bacterium | reverse complement strand
GGTGGTGGTGGTGGTGGTGGGCAGGGCGATCCCCCGCCGACGCCCTCGAAGCTGAAGGTGTTGGCGCGAGACGGAAACACGTTCCCGGGTGACTTCCAGGTGCAGACGATTGAGTCGGCGAACATGTCGGACGACCAGACGGTCGCGATCATCGCCTCGGAGACCGGCACGCCGTCGCTGAACGGCGTGTTCCTGCGCACGCCGGCGGGCCAGATTCGGTCCGTCCTAACGCCGGGCGACAGCCGGGCGGAGGGGCTCTCCTTCGCCAATGTTCGTAACCTCAACATGGCTCCGACCGGTGAGTTCGCCTTCGAGATCGGCAACGAGCTCGATAATGACGGACTCTTTTTCTACGACGGCTCCGACGCGCGTGCGTTGGCTCGTACCGATCCTGGACAGACGCCCGAGGGATTCCGCATCCTGGGCGCTCTGCGCGTGGCGCAGGGTGGGCTCGTATTCTTCACGGACGGGACGAGTCCGTGCGAAGTGGACAATACGGACCCCACCGACCCGGACATCAGCTGCGCGCTGAGGATTCACGAGGCCCAAGGCGGAGAGACGCGGCGAATCGAGGTTCCGAACGCACTGACCAACCAGACACCAACGTCGGTGCTCCTCGAAGTGAACTCGCGCGGTGAGGCAGCAGTCGGGCTGTCGGCTCGCGGGAATGAGCCCCTGGTTGGTCTGATTCGCGATGGCCAGTTCGAAGCACTTCTGCCGCGCCGTGGTGACATCGAAGGCCTCGGCGTCTTGTTCTCGGCGCGGCCTCGCGCGATCTCTGCGACCGGAGCGATCGCCCTCGATGGATTCTTTGATACGGATGGCGACGGCGAACGAGACCAGGAGCACGTGATGCTCTACGACAACGGGTTCATTACCTCGATCGAGAAGAACGGCGGCAACTTCCAAGGGAACCCGGAAGTCGACGTTCGCGCCGAGGGCATCGACAACGACAACCAGGTGATCTACCGGGTGGTGTTCGATTCAGATGAGGCAGGGCGAAACCTCACGAGCCTGCGGGCGTGGAAGGACGGTCGACGTAGCTTCATCGCCCATGAGGGACTCGCCTTTGCGGAAGATCACAACGGTGACCCGCAGGACATCCTCGATATCGACCAGGTCCGTGTTGGTGTCAACGGTGACGTCGTCTTCGTGGCGCGCTTGGGCGTCATCGACGAGGACACGGGTGACCGGCGCATCAGTGGCACGCGGCTCATCCGGTGGAACGGTGGTCCCCTCGAAACCTTGCTGGAACTGGGGGCGTCGGTCGATGGAGGCACGCTCGTCGACGACATTTCGATCGCCGACATCAACGCGAACGGCGATCTGCTGATCATCAGCTCACTGGACCGCAGCGGCACCCGTATCTTGCTGCTCCTGCCGCGCAAGGGCCCGGACGAAAACGCCTGAGTTCGCTCGCCGGGTGGTCTTGGACTGCGGGCTCAGCTCGACGCAGCGCTGACGGACGGCCAGAAGGCACGGCGGAGAAATGCGAACAACCCGCTGGGGGCGCGATCGTCCAACCGCGCGACGAGCCGCGCGACGTCGATCTCGAGGTCGAGATTCGCCCAGCTGCCGCTCGCTTGGAAGGGCACGTGGATGGCGCCATCGTCGTCGGCGAGACCGCTGAGCGCGGGTGCTGCGGCGAGGAGTATCGCTCCCAACTCGGGTGAGAGCTGGACAGAGCCGTCGGCTGCGAGGTGTCCCTCGAGTCCGATCGACGCATCTGCCTCCGCCCGAAACAGGCCGGTGTCGACTTCGAGGGCCGCCACGTGCAGCGTGCCGGGCTCGAGGTCGGCGAATCCCCCGAGGCGCTCGTACTCGGTATCCGGTGCGTCGAGAGCCGACGCCAGTGCGGCACGTCGTCGGGCAATCGCAAGTAGCTCTGCGCCGTTCGGAAGGGCGGCGAGCTTCTCCACGAAGTCGCGCGCGAGGTTTCGTCCTTCGAATCTTCCGCAACACAGTGCCATCTCTCCGGCACCGCGCGCCGCAGCCACGATATCCCCCAGCGCGCGGCCGGCACTGCGGAGGTGACCGTCGAACGTCAGCTGGCCGATGACCGAGCCGGGGGCCCCCGGGATCTCGGAGACCGGTAGAGCCTCGATCTCGACTTCTCGCAGCCGATAGACCGGGACGACGTCGCCTTGGAATGGACCGATCTCGCCACGCAGGGCGATCCGGTCGTTTGCAGATCCCAGCTGCCCCTCGACCGACAGCGATGCGCGCTGGCCGGGGTTGCCGAGATAGGCGAGATCGACGTTTTCGAGCCGCAGAGGCCGCCCATTCCCGTTCAAGTCTTCGATCTCGAGCACGCCGTCTTCGATCGTAGCGGACGTGAGCTGGACCCGAGGTGCGTCCGCTGCCCCCGCCGGCGAAACGCCGCGCGCGGCTTCGTCGAGCGCGCGCTCGATCTCAGCCGACACGCCGCCAGTGGCGCCCCGGGTTCCCGGCGCGCCGCCGCCCAGGGTCTCGATGTTCCACTGTCCGCCGCGGTTTCGCACCAGACGCACAGTCGGGCGTTCGAGCTCGATCGAGCCCTCGAGACGCCCGCTGAGCAGCGTGGTCGGGTCAACATGCAGCGCGACCCGGCTGACTGCCGCGAACTTCGCGTCGGAGAACCTCGGGTCATCGGCGATCTGAACTCCGGCCAACTCGATCGCGGGCCCGCCCAACAGCGTGAAGGAAGTCCCCTCGGCCGACACGTCGCGGGCGGTCCACTTCTGAAGTTGGGCCACGAGCACCGGCTCGAGCCGCCCGGCGACGATACGCCCAGCCTCACGGCTGAGGAGTAGGGCGCCGAACACGAGGGCGATGCCAGCCGCGAGTCGAAGCCACGTTCGCCCGGACGATTCGCGCGCACGGACCGGCGCCATGGCCCTCGTAGTGGTTCGCGGACGGGTGACCTCGTCGAGAGCCTCGGCTTCGATCTCGATGCGGGCGGCGAACGCCAGGTCTTCGCTGCAGATCGGACAACGTCCGAGGTGCTGCGCCACCGCATCACGCTCTGCGCCGGTGAGCGTCCCGTCGAGGAAACGCGCGAGCACGGCATCGCCGACGTGCGGCTCGTCCGGCACGTCGCTCAGCGCTGTCCTGAGCACGTCACTCATGATCGTCGAGCTCCATGCGCCCTCGCAGCTTTGCACGAAGGCGCGACTTGAGCACGTGTGTTGCGTTGTCGGTGATCCCGAGGGCTCGGGCGACTTCGGGGATGCTCTGTCCTTCGACGAAGTGCAGGCGGACGAGTAGCTGCTCGCGCGGCGGCAGGGCTGCCACCAAATCTCGGAGATGGCGGATGCGTTCGTGGTTGGTCGCCGCGGCCTCGGGGTCCGCCCTTGGATCGGCCATGTCGTCGAACAGGCTCCGGCCCTCGCCGGCCGCGTCCTCGCGGACGAAGGTCGGTTGCCGCCTCAGGTGCCTCAGATGATCGAGGGTCTGACGAGTCGCACAAACCCGCACGAATGTGGCGAAAGACGCGCCGCCGCGCCCGTCGTACATCCTGAGGCGCCTGCAGTCCCGATCGAAGAAGGAGAGGAGCAGGCTCTGGAAGAGATCGTCTACTTCCTCCGGTTCGAGCCGCACACCTCTTTGGCGAAGTACCGACGACATGGCGAAGCGCACCAGGGGCCCGTAGCCCTCGACGAACTCCTCCTGAACGCCGCTTTCGCCTGCCTGGCAGCGAGCCACGAACTCGAGCCCCTTGCGGTGGGCCGCACTCTGCGCCGGCGGCTCTACCGCCCGAAGGTTGGCTGGCGTCGCCTTCACGCGCTCGCGCCTCGCTCCAGCATTCCACCCCGCCCAGCTCCCCACTGGGAGAACACCCGCATCCGCCGCCATCGGGCCAGAATCGACGTTGGCCGCACGGGTTTCTTACTCCGGATCTGTCGGTTCTGGGTCAGAAATCGCGACGCTCACCTTGATCGAGCCGGTGGTTTTGTCGGCGGCCAGCCGGAAGCCCTCCGCGATCTGTCCGAGCGGTACACGGTGGGTGACGATCTGGCCTCGCACGTGGTCCCCCTCTCGCTCGAGGATGTCGAGGGCGATCTCGAAATCCGCCCGGCCTCCGGCTCGACCATAACACATGGACCCGAGGAGGCGGATCTCGTGCGTCATGAGACGCAGCGCGTCAAGGGGCGGACGGGCCGTGTAGACGCCCACCACGATCACGGTGCCGCCGGGGCGGACGGCCTGCAGCGCGTCGTCCAGGCTCGTGCCGCCACGATCCGCGACGGTGTCGACCACTACGTCGAATCCGTCTGCATCCCGCGCGAGGTGATTCCGGAGCTCGCTTGGATCGATGGCCTGGTGAGCGCCAAGTGCCAAGGCCGCGGTCTTTTGATGCGGCCGTCGAGCCGAGATGGCGATCTGGCCCGCGCCAGCCTGACGAGCCGCGGGCACCGCGAGTAGACCGACCGTCCCCGCGCCGAGAACGAGAAGGCGCTGATCGCGCTCAAAGCCTGCCAACCCGAGCGCGTGAACCCCGACCGCGAGAGGCTCCGCGAGTTGGGCGGTCTCGTCGTCGATCGCCGGCGGGACCGGGTAGAGATGGCGCTCGTCGGTGAGGACGTAATCCGCGAAGCCGCCGTCGGCGGTCAACCCAAGAATGGCCAGCTTGGGGCACAGCTGCGGCCGACCCTCGCGACAGAACGAGCACTGACCGCAGGCACGGACCCCTTCGACCGCGACGCGGTCGCCCTCGCGAACATCGCGCACCGCGGGCCCCACGGCTTCTACCACGGCGCTGATCTCGTGACCGGGGCAAACGCGGGGAGCCGGAGTCTCTCCCGTGTACCAGTGGAGATCGCTCCCACAGATGCCGCACCGACGCACCCGGAGCAGGACCTCGCCGGCGCGCTCGGGGCGCGGGAGGGCGGCCTCTCGTAGCGTCACTTCCCCGGGGCGAGGGCAGTGGGTGACACGCATGCTGGCTCCGGTCGCGGGCATCTCGTGACGCCGGACGACGGCTCGAGGGGCTCGCGCGGTGCGCCAGCCCCCTAAGCTCAGGCCTTGGCGGCTTTCCTGCGGGTCGTCTTGCGCGCGCTCGGCGTTGCCTTCTTGCGGGTGGCCGTCTTCTTCGCGGTGGCCTTGCTGGTCGTCGTTTTGCGCTTCTTTGCGGCCGCAGGCTTCCGCGTGGTGGCGGCTTTTTTGGTCGCGTTTCGGATCGTCTCCTTCTGTTTCTTCGTGGCGATTCGCGTAGTTTTTGTTGCCGTCTTCTTCGCCGCAGGTTTGGCCGCCTTCGTCGCTGCCTTCTTCTTCTTCGCGGCCGCGGTCTTCTTCTTCTTCGCGGCTTCCGTCAGAGCGGAACCTCCGACCTTGTACCGGCCCCGGACCTTCGGGATGTAGCGCAGCCGCATGGTGATCTTGTGCTGCTCGTAATGCTTCTTGCAGCGCCACCCCTTGAAGGCGGGTTTGCTGCACAAAACACACAGCCCCATTGCGCGATGCTTCCGCTGCCAGCGTGCTTGTCGGCTGATCTGAGATTCGTCCTTCAACATCCCTACAGGCTCCCTTCGACGCGAAAGTAACGCGAACGAAGCCTCGCTATCTGATCAAAAACGACGTGTCAAGCAATGGGTCGGCGCCGACACGGGGTGTCCGTATGCGAGGCAGATTGGCGTGTTGCTCGGGGTCCGGATACCCTGGTCGCATGAAGAGCTTGGTGGTGCTGGCCCTCGCCGTGATGGTTGGAATCGGAGGAGTTCCTGGGCAGGTAGAGGTCCGAATTGAGGGCTATTTGGGGGCTTCGCGCGAGCAGGTCAAGCCGTGGAAGATGTTTCAGGTCCGGATCGGTGATGGCGATCTCCAGGCATTTGCCTTGACCAATCTCGTCACGCTCACGACCACTGGCCCCACCGCGGCAGAGATCGTGTCGCAGGTACAACCGATCAAACCGAATTTCATCTTCCAGGGTGACGACGCGCATCTGGAGGAGATTCGCACGTCGAAACCGAATCAATTGCTGCGGATTGTGGGCTACACGCAGTTCGGATCCCAGTGGGTTCTTGTGAATCGGGTGGAGCGTACGGCTCCGATTACCGGTCCCACGCCGACGCCCAGTCTCCGGGAGAAGCTTCTGGGATTTTAGTAGGTCAGGTCGGTCAGCACGACGCCGCGTTCCATGGCGGTGATGACCTTCGAGGGGCACCGGGAAACTTGGGTCTCTGCCGCCGAGAATCTCTGGAGGGCCGCGCGCTTCTCCTCGCCGTAGAAGACGATGAGGCCGAGAGGCGTTCGTTCGAGGAGGCGCCGCGAAGCGCTGATTCGGCGGGGGGGCGGCTTGGGCGAGCTCTCTACCAGAACGAAGCCCGGTGCCTCGGAACGGATCGAGGGGTGGTCGGGGAAAAGGGATGCCGTGTGGCCGTCCTCGCCGGCGCTCAGGATCGCGATGTCGAAGCGCCCGCCGAGCTCGTCCAACGCGTGGTCGTAGGACGAGAGTCCCGCATCGGCCACGTTCGGATCGAAGGGGAAGGCGTGCGCGTGGTCGCTCGGCATTCGCCCGTCCGCGCGGGCGGAGGCAAGGAGGTCGGTGTCCACCAGCTTGAAGTTGCTCTCGTCGCTGGTCACGGGTACGAGCCGCTCGTCGGCGAGAAACACGTGCAGCTTTTCCCACGCAAGAGGCATGTCACGTAGGTACTGATAGATGCCCCCGACGCTTCTGCCGCCGACGACACCGAGCACGACATGTGGTGCGTCTTGCAGGCGCACGCCGATCGCGTCGGCGACGATCTGTGCGGCCTGCCGATCGAGGTCGCCGCGGTCCCCGTGCAGGATGTCGGGCGGCGTCACCACTCCCCCGTGTTGGGCATCGATTGCCACGGCTCTTGCGGTGCGAGGGACGCGCCCTTCTGGAGCAGCTCGACGGAGATCCCGTCCGGCGACCGTACGAAGGCCATGTGTCCGTCTCGGGGTGGTCGATTGATCACCACCCCGGCTGCCTTGAGCCGTTCGCAGAGTGCGTAGATGTCGTCGACTGCGTACGCGAGGTGGCCAAAGTTGCGTCCTCCGGGAAGGTCCTCGGGATCCCAGTTGTGGGTCAGTTCGACCTGCGCCTCCGAGTCGCCTGGCGCGGCAAGGAAGACCAGGGTGAAGCGCCCGGCCTCGTTGTCGTACCGTCCGAGTTGCTCGAGTCCGAGCGTCTCGACCCAAAATTCGAGTGACGCGTCGAGGTCGCTCACCCGAACCATCGTGTGGAGATACTTCATGAAGCCCGTCTACGGGACTCGTGCGGGCAAGTCACGCAGGCAGATCGCCAAAGAACCAGTGGCAGGCGGCGACGGCGCCGAAGAAACCGGCGACGTCGCCGGCTAGGCATGCAAGGAGTGCGTGTCGCCCGTCGCGGACGCCGGCAGCCCCGAGGTAGAGGGCGAGAACGTAGAAGGTCGTCTCGGTTGAGCCCTGCAGCGTGCTCACCAAGAGGCCGACGAACGAGTCGGGACCATGCGCGGTGAGGATCTCGCTCATGACCCCGAACGCTCCGGAGCCTGAGAGTGGACGAAGCAGGGCCATCGGCAGGACCTCAGCCGGCACGCCGATCCGACTGGTGAAGGGATCGATCGCCGACACGAACAGGTCCAGCGCTCCCGATGCGCGGAACATCCCGACCGCAACCAGAATGGCCACGAGGTACGGCACGATGCGTACGGCGACGGAGAGTCCCTCGCGGGCGCCTTCAATCATCGATTCGTAGACCCGCACGCGGCCTGCCCAACCAATCAACAGGAGTCCGGCGACGAGAAGCGGGAAGAGCCACGTCTGTACGGCGATCCGCAGGATGGTGTCGGGGGCGTTCTCGGTGGCGATGCGGTTCAAATCCCAGGCGAGGCCGGCGGCCAGAGCAAGGCCGGTTAGAAGGATGGCGAACCGCGGAGGCCCGTGGCCCTCGACTTCGTCGGCGTCGGGAGTGGCGACGGCTGGCGCATCGGGGTCGGCCTCCTCGTGTGGGGCGGCGCCACCGGGGATGGGGCGGTGGCGAAACCGCGGCAGCCGGCGCAGCGCGTAAAACGCGGCTACGGCGGCAACGGTGGAGCAGGTGGTTGCGATCAATGTCGGCGCCCAGATGATCTCGGGGTGAGGTGATCCAGCCGCGAGCCGCACTCCGATGGTGCCGAGCGGCGGAAGCAGAGTGATCGCAGACGTGTTGATTGCGAGGAACAGCACCATCGCATCCGAGGCCGAACCCGGGTGCGGATTCAATCGGTCGAGTTCCGCCATGGCCTTCAAGCCGAAGGGCGTCGCCGCGTTCCCGAGGCCGCTCATGTTCGAGGCCATGTTCATCACCATCGAGCTCATCGCGGGATGGTCGGCGGGCACCTCGGGAAACATGCGCGCGAGCAGGGGCGCGAGCGCCCGGGCGATCGCAGTCCGCAGCCCACCGTCGAAGGCGACACGCATGAGACCGAGCAGGAACGCCATGATACCGACGAGTCCGATGACCAGCGTCACGGCTGCGCCGGCGCTCGAGAACAGGGCCTCGGTCACCTCCGCGAGGCGGCCGTTCCAGGCCGCGTACACGATTGAGCCGAGCATCAAGAAGAGCCAGATTCCGTTCAGCATGGGGGCGGCGATCCTCCGGGCTGCTCGCCGGCGCGTCAAGAGGGTGCTTGAACGCACCCTGGGTTGGCCTATGCTGGAATGATGCCCTCCGGCTGCGGTCACCGGGCCGTTTTCCTACTGCTTGCCCTCGTGCTCGCGTTCGCTCCGGCCTGCGATCCGGTCTCCGAATCGGGCTCGGGCGGAGCCCAACCGCCCATTGCGGTTGAGATGGCAGAGGTTCGCGCAGAGGACGTCGACGTCCTCGTCGAAGCGGTGGGTAGTCTCGAGGCCGACCAACGCATCGAGGTGAAGGCCCGCCGATCGGGGCGAATCCGCAGCCTGCCGGTTTCGGAGGGCGACCGAGTGGCGGCGGGCACCGCGCTCGTGGTTCTCGACGACCGAGACCTGGTGGCCCGGGTCGATCAGGCGAACGCGGTGATCGCCGAAGGGGACGTCCGCGCGGCCAGTGCGAAGCGCGCATTCGAGCGCTCGGGCGCTCTTCGCAAGAAGGGCATCGCGTCGGAGCAGGACCACGACGACGTCCAGTCGGAGTACGCCCAAGCCGTCGCCGCGCTCGCGGTTGCTCGTGCCAATCTCGCGTTCGCCGAAGCGGAGCTCGCTGAGACGGTGGTGGAGGCGCCCTTTGCGGGTATCTTTGGACGGCTTCGGGTGGACCCAGGAGCCTTCGTTCGCGAAGGGGAATCGCTGGGTCTGTTGATCGACGACGATCCGCTCGAGTTCGTGTTCTCCCTGCCGGAAAGATACGTCGCTCGGATTGGCCGCGGGATGGCGGTGACGGCGTTGGTGTCGAGTCTTCCAGAGTGGCCGTTTCCCGGACGCATCACCTTCATCGACCCGGCGGTGGACGCGGAGAATCGAACCGTCACCGTGAAGGCGGAAGTGCCGAACCCCGATAGATTGCTTCGCCCCGGCCAGTTCGGTTCCGTCCGGGTGCGCCTCGAGCGACACCAGAATGCGCCGGTCGTGCCGGAGGAGGCGATCGTTCCGACCGCAGAGCGCCTCCTCGTGTTCGTCGTCGAAGACGGAAGCGCATCGGCCCGCGAGGTTCGCACCGGAGTGCGCCTGCCGGGGCGGGTGGAATTGGTCAGCGGCCTCGAGCCGGGCGAGATGATCGTCGTGACCGGGCACGAGAAGCTGCGCGAAGGGGAGGCGTCGCCGGTACGCGCCGTTGCCGTCGAGCCAGAATCCGAAGCTTCGGCGGTGCAGTAGGTGTCGCCTTGGTCACTCTCGATTCAGAGACCGGTTCTGGCGACGGTCTTGTCTCTGGTCCTCGTCCTCTTTGGTGCGATCGGATACTCGAGCTTGTCGGTACGCGAGTTGCCGAATATCGAGTTCCCCACGGTGAGCATCGTGACGGTGCTCCCTGGCGCAAGCCCAGAGGTCGTCGAAAAAGAGGTCACCGAGGTTCTCGAGGAGGTCGTCAGCACGATCGAGGGGATCGACACCTTGACGTCGTCGAGCGTCGAGCAGGTGAGCAACATCTCGATCCAGTTCGACCTGGATCGAGACATCGATCTTGCCGCGCAGGACGTACGCGACCGCGTGGCTCGAGCCCGTTCGCAGCTCCCGCGGGACACCGAGGAGCCCGTGGTCAGCAAGATCGACCTCGATGCTCGCGCGATCTTATGGATCTCGCTGAACGCGGACCGGGCGAGTCTGCGCGAGCTCTCCAGCTACGCAGACGCCGTTGTGAAGGAGCGCTTGCAGCGGCTGCCGGGCGTTGGCTCCGTGCCCATCGGGGGAGAGAAGCGCCTTGCGATTCGGATCTACCTCGACGCGGGACAGCTCGGGGCACACCAACTGACGGTGTCCGACGTGGTCGAGGCATTGCGGCGCGAGAACGTCGAGATTCCCTCTGGTCGGGTCGAAGGGCATACGCGCGAGTTCGTCGTGAAGACCGAGGGGGAGATCTCATCCGCCGAGGAGTTCGAAGACCTCATCGTCGCGTACCGCGAAGGCGTGCCCATCCGTTTGCGAGAGATCGGCCGCGCAATCGAGGGCGACGAAGGCGAGCGAAGTCTTGCGCGCTTCAATCTCCGCCCGCACGTGTCGATCGGAATCATCAAGCAGTCGAACTCGAACGCGGTGGAGGTGGCGCGTGCGGTTCGGGCCGAAGTGGTCGACATGCAGGATGGGCTCCCCTCCGGCTATCACATGACGGTATCGTACGACGGCGCCCGCTTCATCGAGGAGTCCGTGGCGGAGGTTCAGGAGTCGCTGGTCATCGCGGGCCTGCTTGTCGTCCTCGTCATCCTCTTGTTCCTCCATACGCCCCGCAGTGCCCTGATTCCCGCCCTCACCATTCCGACGTCGCTCCTCGCGACATTTGGCGCGATGTACTTCTTCGGGTTCACGATCAATAGCCTCACCCTGCTCGCGCTCACGCTGTCGATCGGGGTGGTCGTCGATGATGCCATCGTCGTCCTCGAGAACGCGCACCGTCACATGGAAGAGGGCGAGCCTCGTCGCGAGGCCGCGCTCCGGGGGACGAACGAGATTGCGTTTGCCGCCATCGCCTCGACGCTAACTCTCGTGGCGGTCTTCGTTCCGGTGGCGTTCATTCAGGGGATCGTCGGCCGGTTCTTTTTCGAGTTCGGCGTGACGGTGGCGGTTGCGATCGTTGCCTCTTCGGTCGTGGCTCTGACGCTCACCCCCATGCTCTGCTCTCGATTCCTCCGCACTGATGCGCCGCGCGGCGTGTTTGCGTGGTTCGAGTCGGGACTGGCTGCTCTGGCGCAGCGCTATCGAGGGCTTCTGACCTGGTCGCTCGATCATCGGGGCACGGTGGTCGTTGGGTCGGCGGCGTTGGTTGCATGCACGATCGGGTTGTTCTTCGTCGTGGGCCAGGAGTTCGTTCCGCCGGAGGATCGCGGCGGGTTTCTCGTCATCGTCGAGTCTCCGGAGGGTTCGACGCTGGCGCACCACGATCGTCTCCAGATCCAGGTGGAGCGGATTCTGGACGGCCTGCCCGAGATGCGCGCCGGCACGGCGTTCATCGGTGCGGGTTCGGGCGTGGGGGCGACGAACCGGGGGATCATCTTTGCTCGTCTCCACCACCGATCTGAACGCGAGCGGTCGCAGCACGAGATCTTGGGCATGCTGCGCTCGCGGTTCGCTGAGATTCCCGGCATTCGAGTCTTTGCCACGCCTTTTTCCGGCTTGCCTACCGGTAGTCGGGGAAAGCCGCTCTCGTTCGTGATTCAGAACCCGGACTTCGGAGCCCTCCAGGAGTTTACGCCGCGGATGGTCGAACGCGTCCGCGGGCTGTCGGGGCTTACTGGCGTCGACAGTGACTTGCGGATCAACAAGCCCGAGCTGCGTGTTCGAATCGACCGGGACAAGGCTGGGACCTTGGGGGTCAGTGTCGCGGACATTGCGAACACTCTGCGAATCCTACTGGGCGGCGCCGATGTCACCAAGTTTCGTCGTGGGAACGAGCGGTATGATGTCATCGTGCAACTCGCGGAGGCCGACCGCGTGACGCCCCAGCAGATCGAGCGGCTCTATGTTCGAAGCCGGAGTGGTCGTCTCGTGCAGTTGGCCAGCCTCGTCGACGTGGTCGAGGGTGTGGGCCCGAGCAGTCTCAACCACTACAACCGTCGCCGCTCGGTGATCATCGACGCCAATCTCCAGGGCAAGCCACTGGGTACGGCCCTGAAGGAGGTCGAGGGGATCGCCCGCGAAGTCCTGCCTCCGGGATTCACCACCGCGGTCAGCGGGGAGTCGAAGGAGTTCGAGGAGTCGTTCGATGGGCTGGCCTTTACCTTCGTGCTGGCGATCGTCGCGGTCTATTTGGTGCTGGCTGGCCAGTTTGAGAGTTTCGTGCATCCCTTCACGATCCTGCTGGCGCTTCCGCTCGCGCTGTTTGGCGCGCTTGGCCTCCTGGTGATGCTCGGGATGACGCTCAACATCTACAGCTTCATCGGGATGGTGATGCTGGTGGGTCTCGTGACGAAGAACTCGATTCTCCTGGTGGACTACGCGGGGCGCCTGCGTCTGCAGGGGGCGAGTGCGCGCGATGCGGTGCTCGGGGCCGGCGTCGTGCGGCTCCGTCCGATCCTCATGACCGCGCTCTCGACATTGTTCGGGATCTTGCCGATTGCAATTGGGCTCGGGGCTGGGGCGGAGAGCCGGAGGCCCCTGGGTGTCGTCGTGGCAGGTGGCATCGTGGCGTCCACCGTGCTGACCTTGGTGGTCGTTCCCGTGTTCTATACGCTCGTGGACGACGTCTTGGAGTGGACGGCCACCCGGCTTCGGCGGGACGCCGATGCCGTCTCCTGAAATACCGCACGTACGTGCCGCCCAGCGGGCGGCGATCTGAAATTCAGCAACAACGCCAAGGAGGAGCAGGTGGGTCCACTCGAAGGTATCCGCGTCATCGAAATCGCCGGCATCGGGCCCGGCCCGTTCTGTGGAATGATGCTGTCCGACATGGGCGCTGAGGTTCTGCGCGTCGATCGAGCGGACAAGGTACGGGAGCCCGGCGTGAGCGGAGACCTGCTTGCGCGCGGGCGTCGCAGCATCGGCGTCGATCTGAAGAGTCCGCAGGGCGTCGAGACGGTGTTCAAGCTCATCGAGAAGGCGGATGCGATCTTCGAGGGCTTCCGCCCAGGCGTGATGGAGCGACTTGGCCTCGGCCCGGAGCCGTGCCTGGCGCGCAATCCGGGGCTCGTCTACGGCCGGATGACCGGCTGGGGGCAGGACGGGCCGATGGCGAAGGCAGCCGGACACGACATCAACTACATCTCGCTCGCAGGTGCGCTCGAGCCGATGGGTCGTAAGGGCGAGAAGCCGATGTTTCCGTTGAACCTGATCGGGGACTTCGGCGGAGGCGGGCTCATGCTCGCCTTTGGGATCGCCTGTGCGATCATCGAGCGGCAGCGTTCGGGCAAGGGGCAGGTCGTCGATGCCGCGATGGTCGATGGCGCCGCGATCCTCATGTCGATGTTTCATGGCATGCAGAGCGTTGGGTTTTGGCAAGAAGAGCGCGGTACCAACCTGCTCGACAGCGGCGCGCACTTCTACGACGTGTACGAATGTAAGGATGGCAAGTTCATCTCGATCGGATCGATCGAACCGCAGTTCTACGCGGAGCTTCTGCAGCGAACGGGACTCGACGGCGAGGCGCTCGGCCCGCAGATGGATCGCACCAGGTGGCTCGCGAACAAGGCGCCGGTCGAGGAGCTCTTCAAAAGAAAGACTCGCGACGAGTGGTGCGCTGAGCTCGAAGGCACGGACGTTTGCTTCGCCCCGGTCCTCTCGATGAAGGAGGCGCCCGAGCACCCGCACAACAGGGAACGCAAGACGTTCGTCGAGCGTGAAGGCATGGTCCAGCCGAGCCCGGCTCCGCGTTTCAGTCGTACCGCTCCCGAGATTCAAGGGCCCCCGCCGAACGCGGGGACGCACACGAACGAGGCTCTCGCGGATTGGGGCTTTGACTCAAGCGAGATCGACGCGCTCCGGTCGCAGAAGGCGATCGCGTAGCCGGCGACGGATAGACGGCGGTGCATTAGTCGGAGAGTGCCCGCGCGTGATGCGCGAGGTGCTCGCCGACGAATGTCGAGATGAAGTAGTAGCTGTGATCGTAGCCCGGGTGGCGGCGGAGTTCGATGGGGTGCCCGGCCGCGCGGCACGCGGCCTCGAGCCGCTCGGGCAAGAGCTGCTCGTCGAGGAATCCGTCAGCCTGGCCCTGGTCGATCAGGAGGGGGAGCCGTTCCTGCGCTTCGCGAACGAGGAGGTGGGCGTCCCACTCGTTCCAGAGGCTTTCGTCCGGCCCGAGGTACTCGGCGAACGCGCGGCGTCCCCACGGACATTTGGTGGGCGCGACGATCGGTGCGAAGGCCGAAACCGAGCGGTATCGGCCGGGGTTCCGCAAGGCGCAGACGAGCGCACCGTGGCCACCCATCGAGTGACCGAAGATCGACTCGCGGTCGGGGCGCGCGGGTAAGTGGGCGCGAACCAGTTCGGGTAGTTCGTCGACGACGTAGTCGTACATCCGGTAGTGCTTCGCCCACTTGCCGACGGTCGCGTTTAGGTAGAAGCCGGCACCGGTCCCGAGGTCGTAGGTTTCGTCCTCGCCTGGGACGCAGGCACCGCGGGGGCTGGTATCGGGCGCGACCAACAGAAGACCGTGCTTCGCCGCGTAGCGCTGCGCACCGGATTTCGTCGTGAAGTTCTCTGCCGTACAGGTGAGGCCCGAAAGCCAGTACACGACGGGCACTGGCCCGTTCGCGGCCGCGGCCGGAACGAATACGGAGAACTCCATGTCCGTCGCGGTGGCGTCGGACCCGTGGCGATAGGATCGGACCTCGCCGCCGAAGCAGGACTGGCTCGAGAGGGTTTCGAGTTTTGCCATCCGCGGTCGGCTCAGGCTGGCGTCTTTGCGTGCAGCGACTTCTCGAGAAATAGCGTACGCGGTCGCCCATCGCGGGATCGCTGTCCTTCGAAGCCATCGCTCTCGTAGAGATGCAGGGCTCGCTCGTTGTCTTCGCGGACCTCCAGGGTGATGCGGCTGCATCCGAGGCGACGGGCCCGAGCTTCCACGCGCTGAAGGAGTTCCCGCCCGATCCGGCGCCCTCGGAACGGGCGCTTCACGCAGAAGTCGTGGATATTGACGACGGGGCGTGCCTGGAAGGTCGAGAAGCCGCGGAAGCAGATGATGACGCCCACCGGTTCCTTGGCGAGCAGGGCGAGGAAGGCGAACGCAGTGGGGTGTGCGCGCAGTCCCGGAACCAGCCTCTTCTTGACGTCATCCGACAGCGGGCGCCCGATCCCCATGCGCTCCTGCGCGTAGTGGTCGAGCAGGGAAACGATGGCCTCGCCATGTTTCGCGTTGTCGAAGTCCGCCTCGACGAGCGCCATGTCATCAGCCATCTTGGCTGCGGGTCGGAGTAGTTCCCGAATTGAGTCCATTCCAGACCGAAGCGTACGTGTGAAGTCGCGGGGGGGGCAAGGGGTCGTCGGTCGACCGGTACCTCGGGATGGGTCAACGAACGTTTGGTATGCGCGTTTGCTAGGAGGCTTTGCGTGGAAGTACGCGTTCCGGTGACGGTTCTGTCCGGGTTTCTCGGAAGTGGAAAGACGACGCTGCTGAACCGGCTGTTGGCAGATCCCGCCGGCATGCGGATCGCGGTCGTCGTCAACGAGTTCGGAGAGATCGGTATCGACGGCCGCCGGGTCGCCGGGGCTCAGCAGTTCGTCGAGTTGGATAACGGGTGTCTATGCTGTGCACTCAATGAAGATCTGAAGCGGACCCTATTCGATCTGCGTGATCGGGGGGGCTTCGATCATCTGGTTCTCGAAACCACGGGGCTGGCGGACCCACTGCCGGTCGCCTGGACGTTCTCGAGGCCGGGGCTCGATGAGTTCTACCGGGTCGACGCGTTGGTCACGGTCGTGGATGCGCCGAATGTGGAGACGGTCTTGGGCGACGTGCCGGAAGCGACCCTGCAGATAGAGCGGGCTGACCTGCTCGTGCTGAACAAGCTCGACCTCGTTCCGGACGACGGGGTGGCTGCGACGCGGGCCGTGCGCAACTGCAATGCGCGTGCGCCGATCCTTCCGGCCGTTCGGGGCGAGGTGCCGACGGCTGCGATTCTCCAGACCGGTGGAATCGCCGAGGCCCCCGAGCCGCCGAGCGACGAGCATGCCGCCTCGGGGCACGTGCCGACCTTCGAGAGCTTCGCCTTCCAGACGTCCGGGGTATTCGACGACGAGGGGCTCGAAGACCTGCTCGATCGGCTCCCGGCGAACGTGTACCGCGCGAAGGGGCTGGTGCGGACCGACGGCGGACCACGGTGGACGCTGGTCAACGCGGTCGCGGGTCGTTTCGAGATGGAGCCATTCGAGCCCGTTCCGGAACCCGGGACGAGCGCGTTGGTCTGGATAGGGCGAGGTCTGGATCGCTCCGATCTCGACCGCCGCTGTGCGGCGCTCGTGCTCGGGGCGACGCGAGGCCTACCCGAGGAGCTGTAGAGCGAGAGCGGGTTGCTGGTTGGCCTGCGCGAGGACGGCGACGCCGGCCTGTTGGAGGATGGAGGCCCGAGTGAGGTTCGCGGTCTCCTCCGCGACGTCGGCATCGCGGATGCGTGATTCCGCAGCGGCGAAATTCTCTCGGGCGACACGGAGGTTCGCGATCGCCGTATTGAGCCGGCTCTCGACGGCGCCGAGACTGCCTCGCTTGGTCGCGACGGTCTCGATCGCGGTAATGATCGCGCCAATCGACGACTGCGCAGACTCTTGGGACGAGACGGCGAGTGAGCCGATCGACAGACTGCTCGCCGACACATCCACCGTGGAGAACGAGAGTCTGCTGTTGGTGGTGCCATCGAGTCCCACCTGGAGGTTGATGGTCGTTCCGGCCGACAACAGGTTCACGCCGTTGAACGATGTCGTATTCGAGATACGTTCGATTTCCGACACCAGAGCGGAGAACTCCAACTGCAGCGCGCTCCGTTGCGTGTCGCTCAGCAATCCGGTCGCGGACTGCTGAGCCAGCTCGGAAAGCCGCGTGAGGATGCTTCCCACCTCACCCATCGCCTTTTCGCTGATACTGATCGCGCTGATCCCGTCGTTCGCGTTGCGGATCGCTTGGCCGGCGATGCGAATGTCGGCACGTAGCTTGTCGGCGATTGCAAGCCCCGCCGCGTCATCGGCGGCCGAGTTGATGCGAAGACCGGACGAGAGGCGTTCGAAGGATCTGTTTAGGATCGATTCCGAATTTGCGAGGTGCCTCTGTGCCGTCAACGACGGAACGTTGGTGCTTACGTTCAGAGCCATCTGATTCCTCCAGCCCCGGCGTTCCATGCCGGGACGTTCCTTTCGAGCTCGGCTTTGGATCGGCCGGCTCGCAGCGTGATCAATGCACCAGCCGTGCCAGACGCACTCTCTCAAGATTCAAGGGGCGATTTCAGCGCGCGGGGCGTCGCGTCGCGATCGAAGGGGATCTTTCTTCCGCCCAGCGGGCAAAGCTGGCCGGTTTTCCTCAAGTCACAGTATGGGGCCGTCGAATTGAGGGACAGGAGCGGAAGGACCCGCCCCGGACCCCGCACACGGACGTGCGAGGCCTACTTCATACACGGAGGAATTACACATGGCCCTGACCGTCAACACGAACGTCCCATCCCTTACCGCGCAGCGAAATCTTGAGATTTCCGGGAATGCCCTATCGAAGTCCTTTGCACGACTCTCCTCGGGCTTGCGCATCAACTCGGCGTCGGACGACGTCGCGGGCTTGGCGATCGCCGATCGGCTCCGTGCCGACGTGCGGATCTCCAGCCAGGCGATCCGTAACGCCAACGACGGCATCAGCGCGCTGTCGATCGGCGAGCAGGCGCTTGGCGAGGTCGGCGGTATCCTTACCCGTCTCTCTGAGCTCGCTCAGCAGTCGGCATCCGGCCTGGTCAGTGACAGCCAGCGGAGCGCCATCCAGGTGGAGTTCTCCGCGCTGATCCAGGAAGTCGACCGGATCTCGAACACCACTTCGTACAACGGCGTCCAGCTGCTTTCCTCGGGTACGACAGTGAACCTTCAGGTCGGACTGGACGGGACGGCGAACAGCCGGATCTCGTTCAGCACGGTGGACGGCTCTTCGAGCGGTGTGGGCCTCTCGAGTGTTTCCGTCGGCACGCAGGACTCCGCTCAATCGGCGATCGGCGCGATCGTAGCGGCGATCAATACGGTCGCCAGCCGCCGTGGTGACTTGGGCGCCGTCGAGAGTCGGCTCAATACTGCGATTGCGAACCTCCGGGTGGCCCGAGAGAACTTCGCAGCGGCAGAGTCTCGTATTCGGGACGCAGACGTGGCCGAGGAAACAGCCAACCTGACGCGGGCGACCATCCTGCAGCAGGCGGGTGTCTCGGTGCTGGCACAGGCGAATCAGCAGCCGCAGTTGGCTCTTTCCCTGCTACGGTAGATCTCCCACAATTGGCCATCTAGTCGGGGGCGGAACCTTGGTTCCGCCTCCGAATAGGCCAGGAGACAAGCCACGACCGGCATTACCCGCATAGGGATTGCGCCAAACGTCGCCGGCACTGATTCTTCGAACCAGCGGCGCACGACCCCGCAGCAGCGGGCCGAGGACGGAGGAGAAACACTCTCTGCCGAGGCCGAAACTGCCGAAGGGGCGCGTGCGTCCAAGAAAGAGGCCGAAAGACGCGAGCCCGTCGCTCCGACGCAGCGAACGGGGGGGCTAACGGAGGGCCTAAAGGCCACGGTCAAACTGCCCGACATACCGTTGCGCGAGTTGTCCATGACACTCGATCCAGATTCGAATCGTGTTGTAATCAAAGTGATTGATTCCAAGACAAAAGACGTGCTGCGGCAGATTCCAGCCGAGGAGACTCTTCGATTCCTGCAAGAGCTGTCCGGCCGGAGAGGCTTGCTACTGGACGAGCAGGGTTGAGGCCGGATGGGAGCCATCAGCTTCGGGGGGCTCGCAACCGGCCTCGACACAAACTCCATAATTGACCAGCTCACGGGACTGGAGCGGAACCGGCGCGTCGGGTTCCTGGAGATCAAGCAGCTCGAGGCTCAGGCCACGAAAAGCGCACTGCAGGGCTTCAATTCGAAGCTCGTGGCGGTGCTTTCTGCGGTAGACGCGCTGCGTGACTCAGAGAGCACCCTCACGCGAAGCGCGACGGCGAGTGACACGTCCGTACTGACCGCGACGGCGGGCAGTGGCGCCCTGGCCGGTGCCACCGAGGTTAC
>JAJCZO010000213.1 GCA_029262355.1 Deltaproteobacteria bacterium | reverse complement strand
GTGCTGGGTGCGCGCAACCCTCGTGTGATTCTCGCATCGGGTCGGGGCTATCGCAGCGGCAGCCCCTACGAGGGCTTCGCTGCGATGGACTTCACCGTCCAAGCGATCTCGGGCCACATGGCGATGACCGGGTTCCCCGACCATCCACCGGTGAAAGCCGGTGCAACCCTGTCAGACATGCTCGCGTCCGTGCACCTCTTCGGCGCCATCCTCCTCGCGCTCCGCGACCGAGATCAAACGGGTCGGGGTCGACCCGTCGAAGTTGCGATGCTCGATGCCACGTTCCCGTCGCTCATGTCCTACGCGTCCCCCTACCTTCAGACCGGCATCGACCCGGGCCGCGTGGGGAACCGGCACGCCGTACCCGGCTCAGCGCCCTACGGCGCCTTCCCCACCACCGACGGCTGGGTGGCAATCATGTGCGTCACCGACGGTCACTGGGCGAAGTTCTGCAAGATCTGCGGAGACGAGGGGCTTTCTCGAGACGAGTCGCTCCGCCAGGCGCCGGCCCGGGGCGCGCGCCGTGACTGGGTCGAAGCGCGAGTCGCCGTGTGGACGCAAGACAAGTCGCGCGCCGAGGTCCTCGCCCTGCTCGAGGGCGACGGAATCCCGTGCGCCCCCGTCCGCTCTCTCGCGGACGCGGTAGATGATCCCTACAACATAGAGCAGGGAGTGCTCCGTCCCGTCGACGTCGAAGGCCGCGGCACCGTCCAGACGATCGGAAGCCCGATCCAGCTCCGCGACCCCGACACACCAACAGGACTCGAACAACCGCCTCCACGCCCGGCACCAAGGCTCGGCGAGCACAACGAAGAGGTCTTCACGGAGCTCCTCGACCTCGACCAGGCCGAACTCGACTCGCTGCGGAAAGCGGGGATCGTCTAGCGCCGGCGCGGCCCAGCCTCCCCTACCCCGAGGCAGTTCTCGCGCGAGCAACACCGTCGCGAAGCGCCGCAATCATCGTCGATGTCTCGAGCATCTCCTCGCCGAGGATGATGAGCGCGACGACCACGACCCAACCGACCGACAACAACCAGCCTACGGCCCAGCCGATGAGGCAGAGGCCCGCGATACCGATGCGGAAGCCCCGCGCGACCACGAGCGCGCGATGAGGATCGCGCATCCCTGGGGACAACGAGCGTCGTACGCGGAGGGCTCGGACGCAGAGCCAACCGCCGACGACGATCAGAAGCCACGCCGGCCAAATACGCCACGCTGCCGTGAGAATCTCTTCTGCGCTTGGCATCGATCCATCGGCTCCACCGGAGCCGCTCCTTTCCATGTCCCGAGCGTGCAAGCGGTGCGCCAGCGCCTATCACCGCATCTGGCAACGGTTCCACGAAGGGGCGCAGGGCCTCCGTCGCAGCCCCGACACGCCTCGTGGCGCAACTGCAACACGGCTACTGCGGGGACTCTTCTTGTGTGAACCGTTCGCAGAGGGCCGCTAGGCTACCGCGATCGTGACGCGCGCCGAGTCGCAGCAGCTTCAAGAAGACCAACGCCGTGAGCAACGCGTCGCCGGGTGCCGTGTGGCGATCGTGCGGCGTGACCCCAAAGAGTTGGCAAAGAGCATCCAGCGAAAAACCCTCGAGCTTCTCGCCCTCGCCGAATGCGCCGGCCTGCTCCAGATGAAGGGTGAGCTCCATCGTGTCGATCCAACGGTTGTGGAGCTTCATGGCAAAATTGCGGTCGAGCGCGACATCCAACGTCGCGATGTCGTGTCCGATGTGATGGCCGACGATCACCCCGTCCCGCAAGTAGTCCAAGAAGGCGACCAGGGCTTCCGGCTCGTCTTGTCCGTCGCGCGCTTGGTCTCGGGTGATCCCGTGCACGGTCACCGCGGCGAGGTTGTAGTCGATCTTCAGCAGAGTCTCGAAGGAGTCCTCCAGTATGATGTCTCCGCCCTGCACGACGACCGCACCGATCGTGATGAGGCGATCCTTGCGCGGGTCGAGCCCCGTCGTCTCGCAATCCAAGACGACGAAACGGATCTCGCCGCTCGTCGAATCGTCGGTCCACGTCTCGACGAACGCCTCCTCATACCGAGCGAGCTCGACGGGATCGCTCATCGAGGCGCCGGGAAGCCGAAGTGCTTGGCCGTGTGCTCCAGAAGATCGAGGATCGTTCGGAAACACGACTTCAAGAGCTCACGATCCACCTTCAGCAGGCTCTCGGGCAGAATCTCGGGACGGTCTTCGGGTTGAGAGTAGGCAACCCGTGCTCGCTGAAGAAGCGCGAGCTCTGCGGCCTCGGCTGAACGCAGGAAAAGCTCCTCATGCTCGGGGAGGCTCCCGGCCGCGAGCCGAAAGCGACGTGAGGTTCCGCCGCCCAATTCGCTCGACTCGCGCAAGGCGAAGAGCCGGGCCATGTCGGTCAGTGGCCGGACCGCGCAATTCTCGAGGTGCAGATGCTCCGTTCGTTCCCCTGCCTTGTCGACGACCTGTCCCCGAAAGAACGTGAGGGGCGGCAAGTGCGCCATGGAATCGTTGGCCAGCAGCGGAAGGAAGGTCTCCTCCTGCGCCACGGCCTCGAGCACGTGGCGCCGCAATTCCACGTCGAGCCGAGCGGCCCCCGAAACCCGCAACGAATCGAAGAACCCGAGCGCTTCGTACATCCCCGATCCAATGGGGTCGTGCACCCAACCGTCGTAGGCGAGCTTCCATTGGTCGAGCGTACCGTGCGTCGGCACGCCACCCGCCGACGGAAGCATGTGGAAGGCCAGTCCGACTCCGACCTCCGAGAGCTCCGCCCCGACCCGATCCGCCAGTCGACTCATCCGAACCGCATCCTCGCCGTTGCCGTCCCAGATCAATCCGAGCCCCAGCGGCATCGCGCCGAAGCGCTCACCGCGCGCGGCAGCGCCGAGCAAGACCCAACAGCGCTCCGTCTCGGACTCGGCCGAGCCCAGGTCGACCTCGGCTCGCTCGACGATGCGCTTGCACGTCGCAAGGTCGAGAGCTCCAGCCGCCTCGACCGCCCACGGAGCCGAGTGCCTATCCTGAAGAAGATGCTCGATCGCCGCTTCGGCCATCTCCCGGTGGGACCGAACCTGCTCCAGGTTGCGGGCGCGGCCGATCCGAAGGATAGGCACGAGCGGATCGCGGCCGACGCGGAGCGCCAGATCGTTGTCCGTCAGAACGCCGACGACCTCAGCCGGTGTGGAACCACTCGCGGTGATCGCCACCGCGGACACCCCGGACCGCAACATCCGCCGCCAGTACTCCCCCAACGACTGACCGCTTGCCTGTGGCCCGAGGACCTCCGGCTCCGCGCCGAGAAGCTTCCCGATGTCGTCATCGGCCGACACCTCACCCGTTGCGACGCCGGCGCGGAAGTCCCCATCGCCTACGATGCCCCACGAACGACCGTCACTGTCGATGACGGCGACGGCCG
Source organism: Deltaproteobacteria bacterium (assembly GCA_029262355.1). Classification (GTDB taxonomy): domain Bacteria; phylum Desulfobacterota; class Binatia; order UBA12015; family UBA12015; genus VGTG01. Next base: position 12,281 of record JAJCZO010000213.1, on the reverse strand, counting down.
ACAACCCCTCGCGCGTCATCCGAGCCGCGACCTCGCAGATGGGCTCATCGATTCGGCACGTCGACGCGGAGCACAAGGCGGCCTCTGCGGGCAGAGGCTGGTCGAGCCAGAGAGCGGACGGGCCGAGGGACGCGACACCACCCGCCCGGTCCTCACTGACGAGCGAGAATACGGTGTCCAGGTAGCGCTGGGCCCGCGGGTTGCGGCCGAGCAGCGGTCGAAGCGCGTCTCGCGGAAACACGTACACGAGCACGTCGGAGGCGGTCCGTGCGCAATAGCGATGTCTCTCGCTCGACCCGATGCCGACGATGTCGCCGGGACCGAGCAGGTCGCGCAGATTCTCCTCTTCATCGAGTAGCTCCACCGTCCCCTGCTGGATCACGGCGAACTGAGACTGGCGCTCCTCGCCCGCACCATGCAGGATCTCGAGCGATTCGTGAAACCGCACGCGGCCCGTCTCGGCCAGGCCGACGAGTTCCTTCTCCGTCATCCACTCGAACGGCGGATGACGCCTCAGAAAATCCGCCACCCGATAACTGATGCTTGCCGCCTTCATTCGATCGTCTCTATACCGGCGCCCACACCGGAAGTGTGACGTCTTCTGTCAGGGGCTCGTAGACCACGCGGACCGGAAGGTCGAGGCTCATCTGCTCCGGCGTACACGAGACCATGTACCCCACGAGGCGCGGTCCCTCTTCCAGCTTTACGACCACCATCACCAGTGGCAGCAAGTGCGCGAACGCCGGCAAGAACGGCTCGCTTCCGACGACCCAGCTGTAGACCCGCCCCCGACCACTGGTCTCCACCCAGCGGAGCCGGTCGCCCTTCCAGTACGCGGGCTTGGGCGGCCAATGGTACGCGCCAGTCACGTCGTCGCGCTGGACCATGAGCTTGCCTTCTCGACAGCCTGCCCAGAACGGCGCGGTCACCGGATGCTCGACGTCGGGAAGCGGATAGTCCGGGTGCAACATCAGTCGCCTCGCATCACCAACGCGCTGGTGGCCACTCCGGAGGCGCCCGTGACCAGCACCGACGTGCAGCCACCAACCTGAGCGGTCGATGTCCCGCGAATCTGCCGCACGCCCTCGAGGATGAGATTGAAACCGTGGGCGTACGCCTCGCTCAGGCCACCTCCCGAGGTGAGAAGCGGCAGGTCGCCGCCGAGCTCGATTCGTCCCCCCTCGGTGAACGGTCCGCCCTCACCGCGCGCACAAAACCCGTAGTCCTCCAGGCCGAGGATCACCAGTGGCGTGAAGGCGTCGTAGATCTGGGCGCAGTCCATGTCCTTCGGCTTCAGGTCCGAGCGCTCCCAAAGCTGGCGCGCACAGGGGACTGCGGTCGTCTCCATGTTTGGGGTGTTGTAGTTCGCGAGGTGGGTCGGGTTCGGGCCCGACGCCTGCGCTCCCGAATGCACGTAGGCCGGCTTCTGCCGAAGATCACGAGCGCGCTCCGCGCTGGTGACCACGCACGCGAGCGCGCCATCCGTTTCGAGGCAGCAGTCGTACAGCGTGAGCGGATACCCGATCACGCGCCCCCCGAGGTACGTCTCCATGTCGAGCTTGCGCTCGTGCATCATCGCGTGCGGGTTTCGATTCGCGTGACGGCGCGCTGCGATCGCCACGTTGCCCAGCTGCTCGCGGGTCGTACCATGCACCAACATGTGCCGATGCGCCCACATCCCGATGACATCGACCGGCCGAATGAGCCCCCACGGTACGTGGAGCGCCTTGTCGTCGGTCACGAGCTCACGCTCTTGTGCCCAGGGGCGGGCCGCCTTGCTGCCGCGGTTGCGCGCACGGATGCAGAGCACTGTCGTGGCCACACCGGACGCGATGGCGGCCGCCGCGTGGAGGATGGTTGCGCACGAGGCGCCTCCTCCGTAGGTGATCTTGTCCCACCACCCGAGGTTCTCCACTCCAAGGCCACGCGCGATCGTGACCTCGTGCGTCTTCTCGAGCTCGTACATCACGATGCCGTCGACGTTCTCCGCCTCCAAACCCGCGTCGTCGAGCGCCAACTGCGACGCCTCGATGGCGGTGTCGGAGATGGGCCGGCCGATCTCCTTCGCGAACGGAAGGTGGCCGATCCCTACGATCGCCACCTGATCGCGAATCCGACTGAAGAGGTCCATCCGAGACCTCTTCTATCGCATCCCCGGACGGGCTTCTAATCGAGGTCGATACCGATGGGACAGTGATCCGACCCCATGACGTCCGTCAGGATGAATGCGTTCTTCACGCGCGGCATCAGGTCCTCCGACACGACCAGGAGATCGATGCGCCACCCGACGTTCTTGGCGCGCACTCCGAATCGGCTACTCCACCATGAGTACCGAACCGCGTCGGGGTTCAGCGCCCGAAAGGTGTCGACGTAACCGCGCTTCAGGCACTTCGCGAGAGCTTTGCGCTCCTCCATGAGAAAACCGCTGGTCTTCTTGTTGTCCTTGGGCCGCGCGAGATCGATCTCCTCGGGAGCCGTGTTGAAATCGCCCATGATGACGGCGGGCAAACCGGTCGCGGCCCGCGCCTCGTCGACGACGTCGAAGACCCGGCGGGTGAAGGCGAGCTTGTAGGGGACGCGACTGTTGTCGCGCTCCTTGCCGTTGCCGTTGGGGAAGTAGACGTTTGCGACGAGCAGGTCGTCGAATCGGACGAGCTGGAAGCGCCCCTCTCGGTCGAACCGAGGCCGGTCGAGCGCAGCCCGAAGCTCGGCCGGCTTGTCGCGTGAGAGGAGCCCCACCCCACTGTAGCCCTTGCGCGACGAGGCTTCCGACAGCGAGAAGTGCGGGAACCGCCTCGAGCGACGAAGGCCCGGCGGCAGCTTCTCCTCGCTCACCCGCATCTCTTGCAAGCCGACGACGTCAGCCCTGGCGCGTCGAAGCCAATCGAGAAAGCCCTTACCCACGCAAGCGCGGATTCCGTTCACGTTCCAAGATAGGATGCGGGTCGGCACCGCGCTTGTGTAGAGACTCCGTGCGGCTTAGTGCAAGCCCACCTCGCGTCCGATGCCACCCGCCGAATCCAGATCCGCTCGAATCCTCGCCGTGTGCGAAGCTCCGATTCCGTCAGCGGTCCTCGGCGTACACACGGCACTCGAGGCGCTGGCCGCCCAACCCCGGCTATGCGAGGTTCGCACCGCCTCGAGCGTCACCCCGTCGAGCCATGACGTCGCCTGGGCAGACACGATCATTCTCGTGCGAGGCGCGTCGCCCGGCGAGCGCCGCCTCCTGGTCGAAGCCAAACGCCTGGGCAAACGCGTGGCCACCTACCTCGACGACGACCTCGAGCGCGTCCCGGCTGGAGCGCGAAGCGGGTACTTCTTCACGTCGGACGCCGTCCGAGCAAACGTCGCTTTCATCGTCCGCGAGGCAGACGATGTGCTCGTGTGCAGCGACCGACTCCGCGAGGAGCTGGGCCGGCGTCACGGACGCCGCGCGATCCGCGTACTACAGCCTCGGCCCGCGCGACTCGCCGGCGAGACCGTACCCCACTTGGAGGAGGCCCCCGTTCGCATCGGTTTTCTCGGCAGTGTCGATCACGGCCCCTACATCGACGAGCTCCTCGGCGACGTGCTGAAGCAGGTGAAGAGCGAGCAGGGGCAGAACGTCCAGTTCGTCTTCTGCGGCGCCGAGCCCAAGGTCGCCGCCGCTCTCGGGGCGCAGAGACATCCGTTCGAGCCCGACTTCGACGCGTGGCGTCGCCGCGCCCTTGAGCTCGGAATCTCTATCGGACTCGCACCACTGCCCGCCAGTGACTTCCACCGCTTCAAGTACTGGAACAAGTACCTCGAGTACGGCTCTCTCGGGGTGGCCGGCATCTACTCCGACGTGCCCCCGAACGCCGACGTCGTGCGCGCAGGGGCCACCGGTCTGCTGTGCCGGAACGAGCCGAGCGTCTGGCACGAGGCGATCGCGCGCCTGATCCGCGACCGCGGCCTGCGACAGAGAATCGGTCACGCGGCCTATCTCGACGTTCAGGCTCGGTTCTCCGCTGGCGCGCTCCTCCCCCACTGGACCACGGCCCTCGAGCGCCTGCTCGCTCACCGTGCCCCGGAGTGCTGGCCCGAGCAGGTCCAGCTCCGCACCGGAGCATTCTGGCACGCGCTCGATCGACTGGCGGTATACGGACCGGTGCGGTTCACCGAACGCGTTCTGGGCCGCCTTACCGGGCGACTCCGGCCCGGCTGAACAAATCAATCCGCGGTGTAGGCCGTGACGACGTCGGCGGCAACGCCGTCCATCCGAACACCGCCCCCCTCGATCCAGATCGCGCGGTTGCAGTTGGTCAGAATCGTCTCCATCGAGTGGCTTACCAGCACGAGGATCGATGCGTGGTCGACCATCTGTTGCAGACGTCGCGTCGCCTTCTCCTGAAAATGCTGGTCGCCGGCCGCGACGACCTCGTCGAGAAGCAGCACGTCGGGAAGGATCGAGGTCGACACCGCGAACGCAAGGCGAACGAACATGCCGGCGGAGTACGTCTTCACCGGACGGTCCAGCGCATCACCCAGCTCGGTAAACCCAGCGATCTCCTCGGTGCGCTCTCGGATCTCGCGCCGCGTGAGGCCGACCAGCAGGCCCCGCGTGATGATGTTCTGCCATCCCGTCGCCTCCATCTCGAAGCCGGTGGCGATCTCGAACAGGCACGCGATATCGCCCTCTACCGTCAACCGCCCCGCGGTCGGTGGATAGATCCCGCACATCACCTTCAGAAGCGTCGTCTTCCCAGCCCCGTTCAAGCCAATGATGCCCACTCGCTCGCCGTGGCGGACCTCGACGTTCAGCCCGCGGAGCGCCGTCACGGAACCCCGATCCGGGATCCTGCCCGAGGGACGCGCGATCGACGTCAGCTTCTCACGCAGGCTCTGCGCCCCCTGGCCGGGGAACGTGAGCGAGATGTCCTCGAGTCGGATCACAACCAAAAGACCAATCGCGGGCGTGCCCGCTTCACCGCGAAGTACGCAGCGCCGAGCGCGACCGCCACCGTCGCCGCAGACGCGATGTAGTGGGGCGTGGCCGGAACCTGGTTGACCAACATCGGCACCCGCACGAGCACCATCAGATGGTAGATCGGGTTGTACGTGAGCATCCAGCCCAACCCTCGACTCACGAGAAGATCTGCGGGAAACATGACGGGTGTTGCGTAGAACAACGCCTGGACGCCAACCGTCTGGATGTACTGAAAGTCGCGCACGGCCGTATTGAACACTCCGGAGACACAGGCGATGGCGAACCCGAAGAGAAACCACGCGAGCAAGCCCGGCACGACACAGAGCCAGCTGAGCGTCACCGCTCCACCGAACGCCAACGCGACCAAAGCAGCCGCGACGAGCCCCAGCACGAGGGTGACGAACGCCGCGAAGATCATCCGCAGCGGATAGGTGAACAGGGATACGCGCGGAATCTGCTTGATGTAGCCCTCGGCCGCGAGGAAGGCGATCGCGCCTCCGTCGAGGCAGGCGACGAAGAAGCCCCAGAGGGTCAGGTTCAGGAAGAGGTACGGCAGGAACGTACGCAGCTCGACCCCGAACAGACGCGCAAAGACCAGTCCGATGACCGCCGCCATGAGGAGCGGAGAAAGAACGGCCCACGCCAGTCCGAGCATGGTGGCGGTGTAGCGCCGTACCAGGTCGAGTCGGGCGAGCTGCCACGCAATCGAGAGCGTGCGCAGATGTTCTTGACGCGAGCCGAGCGCCGGCCCTCCGCGCTGCGTTGGAGCGACGTCGGTGGCCATTACGCGAACCACCGAGCGACGGCAGCGGCATCGCGACGGCGTCGGCCCTGAATGAGCCGCCGGTGCCTTCGCGCGCGCGGCCACAGCCGGGCCACGTCGGCGAACGCGGGCAACGAACTCCACTCGGCCGTGAGGCATCCGCCAACCACGAGGAGATCGCGAGCCACTCCGCGCATCCCGCAACGGCGCACGACCGCGCTATCCACGTTCTTGATCCGCATCAAGAAGCGATTCTTGACCGAGTGTCGGTTGAGCTTCGCGGCCACGTCGCTTCGGTTCTCCGGTAGAACACGGCGAACGTGGTACCCGACTGCCCCCGGCACGTAAAGACAATCCCAGCCCAACAGCTGCGCGCGCCACGCCAGGTCGGCGTCTTCGCGATACGCGAAGAACGCCTCGTCGAAGAACTCCCCCTCGATGGAGACGTCTTCGATCATCTCGCGCCGGTAGCAAGCCGCGGCGCCAGTCGAGCCGAAGACCGCCTCCTCCCGCTCGAACTGCCCCTGGTCGAGCCGCTCCGATCCGCGATCGAGGTGACGGAAGGAGCGCTCGAAAACGATCCCCGCCGAGTCGAGCGTGGCCGGCTCGCGGGGCGTTCCGTCCGATCCCGCACGAAGCAGCTTGCCGCAAAGAGTCCCCCGTGACGGCGGGCCGGGGGTGTGGGAGCCGAGCATCTCCAGAAATTCGGGCGCGAGCGTCACATCCGGGTTCAACACGAGCACCCACTCGGCTCGCGTCAGCGCGATCGCCTGATTCTGGCCGGCGGCGAAACCGCGGTTGTTGTAGTTCCTCTCGACCCGCGTCACGACGCCGTGGCGCTCTGCAAGCTCTGCGCTCTCGTCCGTCGACGCGTTGTCGACGACCACCACCTCTGCGGCGGATTGGGTCTGGGCGGCGAGCGCGTCCAGGCAGCGCGGCAGATCCCGCGCACTGTCGAACGTCACCAACGTGACGGCGAACTGCGCCACGATCAGCCCTCGGCCGGACGGCGCCGCACAACCGCCTCGATCGGCAGCGCCGCCACGCCGGTGAATGCCGCCCGCTCGCCGGGAACGACTTCGAGCAGGACCGCACGATCCCACCAGTCGTAGTTGGAATCGACGTGGGCGTGCTCCCGATGCAGCGCCACACTCAGCGAGTACGTGCCGGGGCCCAGATGCATCACCGTGCGGAACTCGGCCTCGAAGGTGTCGCCATCGGAGCCTGCGTGCGACTCGACGTCGAGATGGAACGTGTTCGAGCCGAACACATCCGCCCCGAGGCGATCACGGATCACGAAACCTACCGTAGGACATTCCATCGCACCGTTCAGTTTCAGACGGCAACGGATCGTGGCCGGCGCTCCTACTCGAAACAGCCGAGCCGGCTGCCCCGCCTCGTCGTCGACGACAACGGACACGAGCTCGGCCTCGCGCGAGCCTGAGCGGGTCGTCGACCGCCCCTCGGCGTCCTTATGCTGCTCGATCTCCGCGTCCTTCTCGCGCTGGGCGATCCGGGCGTTGTAGTAGTCGAAGACCGTGTCCGGGGCGTCGTCGAGCACGAGCCGCCCGCCCTCGAGCAAAAGCGCGCGGTCGCAGAGCGACTTCACCGCGCCGGGATCGTGCGTCACGAAGAGCAGGGTCGTCCCTTCCGCGCGAAACGCGCGAATCCTGCTCATCGACTTGTGTTGAAAATACGCGTCGCCGACCGAAAGCGCCTCGTCGACCATCAGGACATCGGGCCGGACGGCGGTGGCGGCGCTGAACGCCAGGCGCACCTGCATGCCGGTCGAGTAGGTGCGTACCGGCTGGTTCATGTGCTCGCCCAGTTCCGAGAACTCCTGCACCCAGGGGAGGATCTTCGAGATCTCCGCTTCGTCGACCCCGAGGAGTCGACATGCGAGCGCCGCGTTCTGCCAGCCGTCGAACTCCGGATGGATGCCGAGGCCAAGCTCGAGCAACGCCGCCACCCGCCCGTGTACTTCGAACGAACCTTCGCTGGCGAGGGTCGTGCCGGAGAGAATTCGTAGCAACGTGCTCTTGCCGGCTCCGTTCATCCCGATGATGCCGACCGACTCGCCGTCGCTCACTTCGAACTCGATGTCTCGCAGCGCCCACTCCGCGCGATGCAGCGTCTTGCCGCCCCGCGACATCCACTCCAGGAGCTGATCGCGGGCGCGTCGATACACCCGAAACTTCTTGCCAAGCCCTCGTGCGACAATTCGGCCCATCTAACGCACCCCCGTCCAGCTCGACGGCGATTCGTTCACGGCATGTCGACGGCGGTGCACTAGAGATAGTCCGTCATCTCGCCGGCGAGCCTGCGGAATACCGCCCGACCGATCGCGAGGGCCAGGAGCGCGAGTGCCGCGTGCGGTAGAATCGCGAGCCAGTTCGGAGAGCGATCGTACAGCAGGATGCCCTGATACGCGTCGACGATCGCCGTCATGGGATTCAGAGACACCAGCAGCTGCAATCGATCACTCAGAATCGAGAGCGGGTAGATGATGGGCGTGAACCAGAACCAAAACTGCAAGAGGATCCCGACGACATGCCCGGCGTCGCGAAAAAAGACGTTCAAGACCCCGAGCGCCACGCCGAACCCAACGGCGATCGTCTGCTGCAAGACCAACAGCGGAATCAGACCGAGCAGCGGCCACCCCGGGAAACGACCCAGCAGTACCATCACCAGGAGCAGCAGCCCGAAGATGATCATGAAATTCACGAGCGACGAGGCGGCGACGATGATGGGCAGAGCCGCGCGCGGGAACGTCATCTTCTTCAGCAGATTGCCCTGATCCACGAAGACACTCGTGCAGCGCTGGAGCGTCTCGACGAACATGTTCCACGGGAGCAGACCGGCGCACAGGAAAATGCCGTAGCTGGTGCCATCTTCGACACCGGGCAAGCGCGCACGCATCACCTGCCCGAAGATGACCGTGTAGATGAAGATCATCGCGAGCGGGTTCAGGACCGACCACAAGGCCCCAAGAGCCGAGCCCAGGTAACGAGCCTGAAACTCGCGCCGGACCATGCTCGCGATGAAACTTCGGTAGCGCCAGAGACCATCCAGCATGAGGTCCCTGGAGCGCTAGCAAGTCGCCCCCCGAAGGGGAAACGGACTACCGCGTCAGGGCCTGCAGATCCCTACGGGCCTGGGCCCCGTACGCCGCCGCCGAGCCGTTCGCCGACGGCAGCGCCGCGGCCTGGTCGGACAGAGCTCCGATCTTCCGATTGGTCTCATCCACCCGGGCCTGCGTCTCCTCGATGGTGTTGGCGAGCCCGTAGATGGGCTCCGTGAGGCCACCGGCCGACTCCCGACCCGAGGCGACGAGCTCCTTCACGCTGTCGCCCCCAAACCAGAGTAGACCCACGATGATCGCCAATCCCAACAGCCACTTCATGAGAAACCCTCCCGCTGCCGGAAGGATCGGCATTCTGGGGGGCTACGCTTGAGCGGTGCCCAATGCGCACAGCAGTCTGCCTACTCGATTGCACACCCACCCGCCCCGCCTCCCTGCCCGCGCGATCCTCCGGATAACGATTCCGCCCCGGGGCTTGGACGCTTCTCGCGTCCCCGGGGCCTCGAGCCCACGACGGCATCCGCCTTGCTTCGCAGCCCCCACCAGGGGGCGACCAAAATGCGAGCCATCACACAGTCGATTCTGGCCCTGGCCATCCTGACACCCACGGCCGCTGTCGCGATGCCGCGCGCCTTCTACTCCGACGGCTCCGGAGCGACGGCCCAGGTCCGTCAGTCGATCGAGCTCTGCACCGCGGCAGAGGCCCAGGCCGAGCAACAGCGGCGGGCCACGATCAAGCGCGGCCTGGCCCTGGCCGAGGCCGCCCTTGCCGAGCGCGAGGCCGACGCCCGTGCCCAGTTCGCCCTCTTCTGCCACCTGGCCCGTCGCGCCGAACTCGAAGGGGTGAGCGTAGGGGCGGTCGCAACCGTCGCCCGAATGGAGGCCGCCGTAGATCGAGCCCTCGAACTCGAGCCGCGCTACCTCGACGCGCTGATCGGCAAGGGGCTCCTGCTGATCGAGCTGCCCTGGGTGCTCGGCGGCGACGAGGATCGGGGCGAGGAGCTCCTCCGCTGGGCCGTCGCTCTCGACGCCGACTTCGCCCCCGCGCGGGAGCGGCTCGCGATCTTCCTCGAAGAAGAAGGTCGTCTCGACGAGATGCCCGAAGCGGTCCGACGAGCCGGCCAGACCGCAGACTCCAGCGCCTGAGCCGGGGGGATTCAAAGTGGTCGCACAGGGACTCGAACCCCGGACCTCCCGCATGTGAAGCGGGCGCTCTAACCAACTGAGCTATGCGACCCCGAAGCTGAGTTCCTATCGCTAACAGGGCCTGCCGTCGCAAAAAAGGGCACGGGCTCAAGCACCCCGGCCCCGCGCGAACTGGGCCGGGATTTCTATGGTGAAGACGGATCCCTGCCCCGGTTCGCTCACCACGGCGACCGAGCCGCCCAACCGTTCGACCAGGAGGCGGACGATGTGCAGCCCAAGGCCGACGCCGCCAAACTCACGCGCGTCGGTCGCGTCGACTTGTTGGAACTCCTCGAAGATCAAATCGACGTACTCAGGCGCAATCCCGATGCCCGAATCGCTCACGCTCACCACCAGAGAAGCAGCCGATTGTGCGAGCCAGACGCGCACCCGTCCCTGCGGCGCGAACTTGACCGCATTCTGGACGAGGTGACGGACGATAGTCCGCAGGCGCGGACCTTCGGTGAGGATCCGCCGGCCGACCAGGTCGTTGTGCCACTCGAGCGCGACCCCCGCCTCTTGCGCTTCGATTCGGAACTCGTCGTCGAGCGCGGCGACAAAGGTGTCGATGTCGAGCCAATCGAGCTTCATCCGCTCGGCTCCCGACTCGAGCTTGCTCAGGTCGAGAATTCCGTCGACCAGTTCTCCGAGCTGCAGACCGCTGCGACGAATGCGGGCAACGATGTCACGCTGCTCGGCGGTGAGTGCGCCCGCATCGCCTTCCTCGAGCACGCGCGCGAATCCCAGCATGACGTTCACCGGGGTCCGCAGCTCATGCGACATCGTCGAGACGAAGTCGTTCTTCACCCGATTCGCGCGGGCCAGATCGCCGAAGAGCCGCTGATTCTCGACGGCGATGGCCGTTGCCTGGGCAATGCCGGAAGTGATGCGCCGGTGCTTGCGACTGAACGGACCGCGATGAGTCACGTATCCGTTGGTCACCGCACCGACCACCTCCGATCCCAGAAAGATCGGTGCGGCCAAGGCCGCCGACCCGCGGAACCGCCGGAAGAAGGCATCCGGCAGCAGGTCCGACGTCGATGCGTCCTCGATCTCGACCATCGAGCCGCCGCGCAACTCCCGGAACAGCGGGAGGCTCTCCTTCCCGAACTCGAGTGCCTCGGCCTGCTCCCGAAGCGCAACCGACACGCCGTGCAACCCGACGACACGGTACACCTGCCGATCCGGATCGAGCGCGACCGTGGCGCTCCAGTCACAGCCCAGCAAGTCGACGATCAACCCATTCACGCGATCGAACACGGTAGACTGCCCCACCCCGCTCCCAAGCGTGCGCCCGACCTCGACCAACGCTGCCGAGATCTCCGCCTCCTCACGCGTCGCGCGCGACACTCGCTCGAGCCCGGCCGCGCGCCGGAAGGCCGCGAACCGGTACCTCTCGACCAGCAGTGCGCCCGCGACGGTCGCTACGCTGACGGTCAACAGCCCCGCGTGCGCATGGCCGCCAACTGAATCCTCGAGCACGAGGGCCTCGATGGCCACGAAGCCACCGACCGCGACCGCACTGACCGCGAGTTGCGCGCGCCAACCCCACGGCAGCAGCGCCGAGGTGCACGCGAGGATCGACACGAGCCCGACTACGATGACCTCCGGGGCGAGCCCCAGCAGCGCGTCCTCGATCAACACCGTGACCACCAGGGCGCTTGCCAGCGCCGCGCCGACGGCGGGCAACCGATCTCCTGCCCGCCGCCACCGGACCAACGTGAGGGCGAGGGCACAGATCGCCAGCTGGCCGACGAAGATCACCCCGACCGGAACGAACTGTTGGAGATAGGCCTCGCGCTCGAGGACGAGCACCGACAGCCCGATCAGGGTAAAGATCCCAACGCCGAGGTCGATCCGCTGCCTCAGTACCTTGGAGTTTGCCCCGCGGTAGGCCCCGCGAACTGCCCGCGAATCCGCCGCATCGGCAGAAAGGTGGGAGAGATGTCCGGGATCGGGGATGCTCATGCAGGGGGAACCACCCGCCCCGGAGCCTATCCGGATCGGGTGGCCGCGTTCCAGCAACTCATGATACTTCCGATCCTGGCGATGAATCGTTCTCGGGGCATCGGATGAGCGCCGACGCGTGGCTACTCGTCCTTTACGTGGGGACCGCGCTGACCGTGTCGTTCCTGGCGTCCCTCTTGGAGGCCACCCTGCTCTCGGTACGGATCTCGGAGATCGAGCCGCGTGCCAACGCTGGCCAGCGGGGTGCAGTCCAGCTGCTGGACCTGAAGCGCCACCGGATCGACGACGCGATCTCGGCCATCCTCACCATGAACACGATCGCCCAGACCCTGGGG